>JAYQBD010000065.1:0-12297 GCA_038137135.1 Oceanospirillaceae bacterium
TGGGCAACAGCGATGCTGACCAACATTTATGCCGGTCTGGTGATCATGATCACCTACGCATCCGATTGGACACTGGCGCAGGTGACCTGCATGGGTATGTTGATGCTCGGCGCTCATAACCTGCTGGTAGAGGTCAGCATTGCGCGTAAAGCAGGCTGTCGCATCCTGCCACAAACACTGATGCGGATTGTCAGCGCCTTCATGCTTGCTTGGCTATTGAGTTGGTATTACGCCGACGATGCGCTCATGCAGCAAACCCACGCCTTTATCTGGCAGCCCGAGGTGCGCGGCGCGGACTGGGCTACTTGGTCCACCACCCAGCTCGCCAGCCTATTCTGGACAGCCGTTGTTATCTTTGTGCTAGTCACGGCCCTACAGATTCTCAAGGTCACCGGCATTGAACGCATGCTAGAGAGAGCTCTTAAACCACTGCTGAAACTGATTGGAATCTCACAAAAAGCGCTGTCGATGACATTGATCGGTATGACATTAGGGCTCGCGTTTGGCGGCGGCCTTTTGATTCGCGAAGCGGAAAAAGGCGAACTCACGCCACGAGAAATTCTCTCGGCCATCAGTTTGCTGGGACTGTGTCACAGCCTGATTGAGGATACCCTGCTGATTGCACTGACCGGCGCATCACTTTGGGCAGTGGTGGGTTACAGGTTGATCTGGGCGCTGCTTCTGATTGCAATCATTGCGAGGCTCATTCCGTTGATTCCAGATAAGATGCTGGATCGGTGGTTTGCTACATCCGTGGTAAAAGAGCCAACGGAACGGGTCGGGTAATAGCCGCTTTGCGGCTACAACCCTCCTACAGGACGATTGTGTAGCAGCGATCTACGCGAAGCGTACGTTCGCGACACATCGCTCCTAGCCGATCAAACCTGTGGGCCCGCCGCGATAATCGCTTCATCCACACCGCTGAACTTCTCAAAGTTCTTCACAAACTTCGAGGCCAACTCAGCTGCGGCAGCGTCATAAGCTTCAGTCGACTCCCAAGTCTGGCGTGGCACAAGAAGATTAGAATCCACTGAAGGCACAGCCACAGGAACGTCGAGGTTCAGCCCATCAATGTGTTGGGTCTCAACATCATTCAAACAGCCATTTTGAATCGCTGAGATCACTGAACGCGTCGTTGGGATGCTAAAGCGCTGGCCTGTGCCATAGCTACCGCCAGTCCAACCGGTATTAACCAGGTAGACACGCGAACCGAACTCTTGGATACGCTTCATTAGTAGCTCGGCGTATTCAGCCGCTGGACGAGGGAAGAAGGGCGCACCGAAACAGGTTGAGAAGGTCGACTTAATGCCACCGCCTGAACCCATCTCCGTAGATCCAACAAGCGCTGTGTAGCCCGACAGGAAGTGGTAGGCCGCAGCTTCCTTGGTGAGTACGGATACCGGTGGTAGCACGCCGGTCAGGTCACAAGTAAGGAAAATGATATTATCGGGCTCGGCACCCATATTGGTCGCTGAGCGCTTCTCAACATGCTCGAGCGGGTAGGCACAGCGACCATTCTCCGTCAGGCTGGTGTCGTTATAGTCAGCACAACGTGCATCATTAAGGGTCACGTTCTCTACAATTGCACCAAAACGGATCGCTTCCCAGATGATCGGCTCGTTTTTGTGGCTCAGGTTAATCGTCTTGGCGTAGCACCCGCCCTCCAAATTGAAGACAGTGCCTTTACCCCAACCGTGCTCATCATCACCAATGAGGTAGCGATCAGGATCCGCAGAGAGGGTCGTTTTACCGGTGCCAGAAAGACCAAAGAAGAGCGTTGTCGCGCCATCTTCACCGATGTTTGCTGAACAGTGCATCGGCAGCACATCGCGCTCGGGCAGCAGGAAGTTCTGTACTGAGAACATCGCTTTCTTCATCTCACCGGCGTAACGCATACCGGCAATCAGCACCTTGCGTTTAGCAAAGTTGAGGATGACACAGCCATCTGAATTAGTGCCGTCACGCTCAGGATCGCATTCGAAGCTGGCGACGTTAAGAATCTGCCACTCCTCTTTATCCTTCGGGTTGAAGTGCGCAGGGCGAATAAAGAGGTTCTGGCCGAACAGGTTCTGCCAAGCCGTCTCTGTTGTCATTCGTACTGCAAGGTAGTGGTTTGGATCTGAGCCAACATGCACTTCAGAGACGAAGTGCTCTTTGTCACTCAGGTGCGCTTCAACGCGTGACCAGAGCGCATCGAACTTAGCTGCATCGAATGGGCGGTTGATTGCTCCCCAGTCGATGGAGTCCGCGGTGCTCGGCTCCTGCACGATGAAACGGTCCATAGGTGAGCGACCGGTGCGTTTACCCGTCGTTACAACAAGCGCGCCAGTGTTGGCTAGCACGCCTTCACCGCGAGCAACTGCGGCTTCAACCAGCGCTGCGGGCGCTAGATTAAGGTGGGTCGTGGAAACTGACTCTTTAGTCATCTGTTTTTCTATCCTTTCGGGCACTGCCCCGTTTACCTGGAAATAAAAACCCAGCTGGCCTCTAGCGGGCCACGTTCATTGACGCTTTGCTTGGGCAGGATATGGACCAGTCGATCTAGTCTCTTGTTTTGTTGTATCGCTAGCTTCTGTAACGAAGCAAATCTTGTGCCACGGATTTTCTCACAAGCCGCGGCGCATGCGTACATTTGGAGCCTTAGCTATTAGTGCAATGAGCCCTCATCATTTAGACGGCCATCGTTGTGAAAGAGTGCGCGAATATCCGCCGTATCAAAACTGTACAGCTCATTACAGAACTGGCAGCTCATCTCGATTGCACCGCCCTGCTCTTCGGCAAGTTCGAGCAACTCCTCTTGCGTCATCATCTGCATCGCATTAGCGCTACGCTCGCGGCTACAGTCGCAATTAAAGATAAGGTCATCGGGCTCAAACAGACGCACTTTCTCTTCGTGGTAAAGGCGGTAGAGAATGGTCTCGTTATCAAGCCCCAGCAGTTCATCGGCTTTAAGCGTTTGAGCTAAGGCAACGATATGTTCCCAGTCCGCTGAGCCCGTACCTGCCGCCGGCAACACCTGAGTCAACATACCGGCTGCATGCTTCCCATCAGCGGCAAGCTGAATTTTGGTGGGTAGCTGTTCCGATTGAGAGAAGTAACGTTCGAGACAGTCGCTCAGGGTGGCACCCTCTAGTGGCACAACGCCTTGATAGCGCTGACCGTCCTTTGGCTCAATGGTGAGGGCCATACGGCCATTCCGCAGCAGCTCATCAAAGCGCTCGACCTCAGGCAGCTCTCCTTCATCGAAACGCGCAATACCACGCAGATGGTTATCATGCGTCGCTTCAGCCATCAGAATCCGAACAGCGCCCTCACCTTGAGCCTGGAGTGACACACGGCCTTCGATTTTGAGGTTAGAGGTAAGCAGCGCAACGGCTGCTAGCAATTCACCTAACAGAATCTGCAAGCGCTCCGGGTAGTCGGCGCGCGACAGCACCTCAGCGTACGCTTTGTCGAGGCCAACTAGGGCGCCTCGCACATCAATATCATCAAACAGAAGGCGTTGAATCTGGTCGGGACTACTCATGAATTTTTGGGCTCAAACTCGATAAAAAACGGCATATTTTGCGAGGCGCAAATTGTAACGAAAAAATGGGCAGCAGCCGAGTCTGTTTTAACCGTCCCAGAACCCCTTGATACGGAGCAGTTCTCGACGACTCTTCTTATTGGGTCGATTTTCTGGTGCAGAGCCCAGGTTTTTGCGCGCCTCGGCGTTGGATGCTCGTTTATCGACACTATCTTGAGTCTCACGATAGAGTTTCTGCGCTTCAGGCGCTCCGCGGCGCGTATCGGACAATCCGAGGACTTCGATGGTTTTCTCTTCGTAACCTTGACGCAGTTTAATTTCGGCCCCTATCTCAACGTTTCTCGAACACTTCGCTTTGTGTCCGTTATATTGAACCTTGCCCCCCTCGATCATCTCTTTAGCTAAACCGCGCGTTTTGTAGAAACGCGCAGCCCAGAGCCACTTATCGAGCCGAACCTGTTCTGAATCACTCATTAGTCGGGAAATACCTCAGAAAAATCATTTAATACCTGAAAATCACAATCGGCTAGATCACGCGGCGGCTGCTGACTATCTGGCTGTGCAATGGTGAGCAGATGAGCAATACCGTACTCGCGCGCTGAACGCAGTACCGGCAGACTATCATCCACCATCAGAGTACGCGCAGGATCGAAGGGTTCGATCTCCTGCAGCTTTTCCCAGAATAGCGGCTGCTCCTTTGGCACACCTAAATCGTGTGAGCTGATAACTCGGTCGATCTCAGATTCCAGCTCAGTGTGTTTGAATTTCAAATCAACACCGCCTCTGTGAGAGTTGGTCACAATCACTATGCGTCGACCCGTTTGGCGCACACGGTGCAAAAATTCCTGCACCGAGTCACGGTAGCCAATCTTATCGGCCACCTCTGCTTTCAACTCGGTGATCGGCAGATCCAGCTCTTTTGACCAGTAGTCGAAGCAGTACCACTGCAGTGTGCCGACCTCGCGCATAATGCGTTCGTGCAGCCAAATTCGGGCCTCATCTGGATCGAGCTGATTTTTCTCAGCATAGACAGCAGGGATAAACTCTAGCCAGAAGTGGCTATCGAAGTGGAGATCGAGCAAAGTTCCGTCCATATCGAGAAAGACGGTATCTATCGCTTGCCAATTCAACATAATCAGGGAACACTCAGGGTTCAGCACGGAAGACTATAAGTATGCCCATCAAACCAGAGATTTTGAAGCTAAGTCGCCCAGAGCGCTCACGCCTCTTTCATGTAGAGCAGGTCCATTTGCGTTTTAGTAACGGTGAAGAACGGATGTTCGAGCGTTTGATCACGCCACCGCGCGGGGCTGTGATGGTGATCGCGATCGACTCGGACGATCAACTGATCCTGATCCGAGAGTATGCTGCCGGGCTTGATGAGTATGTGTTGACACTACCCAAGGGGGTGATCGATCCAGGTGAGGATCCGCTGCAAGCGGCAAATCGGGAACTACAGGAGGAGGCCGGTTTCGGTGCTCGAGAACTGCATCCCCTTAAACGCATCAGCGCCGCACCCAACTATATGGGGCATATGCTCGACCTAGTCATCGCCCGCGACCTCTACCCAAGCAAGCTTGAGGGTGATGAACCCGAGCCTCTTGAAGTAGTGCGCCATCCCCTGTCCGAAATTGATGACCTGATCACCCAAGCTGACTTCCATGAAGGCCGGGCTATTGCAGCTCTATTCCTGCTGAAGAACTGGTTGGCAGAGAATCGTTAGCATCCGTGTATGAGTGATCTGCCAACGGCATGTTCGCGAGGCTTCACTCGCCCGCTTTACAAGCCAGCGTTCCAGCCATAATCGTCTGCTCCACCTTGGCCTCAAAAGCCGAATCACCCTGCTCCATTCGCATGATGCGCTCGACCTCCAGATCTGAGAAGCGCTCGTGAACATAATCAGCCAGACAGTTACACTGCGCCTCAGTACCACCACCAGCGGTACAGCCATCGCGGAACGGCTCCCAGGTCTTTGAAGTAAGGTACTGGGTCTTCACCACATAGATTGCCAGCATCACAATACTGATCCAAACGAGCACTTTTGACATAGCCTAACCTTGAATAATGAAAATGCGGCCCTATTGTAAGGCTGTTGAGGGGTGGCGCCAGCTAACTTTAGTTGCACCACGCAAACCAGTTATAAGCGCCTAACTAAGAGCGCTAAACAGCCCTGTATCTGCGCTTTAAGTATTAGAAAAGGGTGTTATCATACGCCCCAGCGCTTTACAGGCTTTTCGATAACAATTGATCATTATGGAGCAACCCATGAGCTTTGAACTGCCAGCACTGCCTTATGCAAAAGATGCACTGGAACCACACATCTCAGCTGAGACTCTGGACTTCCATCACGGCAAACACCACAACACTTACGTTGTTAAACTGAATGGCCTGCTGCCAGGCTCTGAGTTTGAAGGTAAGACACTGGAAGAGATCATCATGTCTGCTCCAGCGGGCGGCGTATTCAACAACGCAGCACAGATCTGGAACCACACTTTCTACTGGCACTGTCTGTCACCAAACGGTGGCGGTGAACCAACAGGCGCTATCGCTGATGCGATCAACGCTAAGTGGGGCTCTTTTGACGCATTCAAAGAGGCGTTCAACGACAAAGCGGTTAACAACTTCGGTTCTTCTTGGACTTGGTTGGTTAAAAACGCTGATGGTTCACTCGACATCGTTAACACCAGCAACGCTGGCTGCCCGATGACTGACGGTCAGACTGCAATCCTGACTGTTGACCTGTGGGAACACGCTTACTACATCGATTACCGCAATGTGCGTCCAGATTACCTGAACGGTTTCTGGTCACTGGTAAACTGGGAATTCGCAAACGCGAACCTCGCTGCATAAGCCAGGCCCAAGTAAAAAAAAGGAAGCTACGGCTTCCTTTTTTTGTGTCTAGATTATCTGAAGTCGCTCATGCTAGGGGATGCCAAGTGCTGCAAAGGCGAACATTCCGACTGTTCGATTTGCTGACGCAGGGCGTCCACCAAAAACAACCCCGCGCTGGCAACATCCTCATAAGCGACTATCAGCTCTGAACGAAACATCTTCAGAAAAGGTATCGCCTCCCGACTAAGCACATCAATATCTTTACCTAGCTTGCGCCCACGCCTCTCAACGGCGCTTACCGCCGCCATACACGACACTGGAGACGAGGCGAGTATACCGTCGATCTGCGGTAGAGCATCCACGGCCTCTTCCACTGCCTTTTCAATCTCGAGATACGGACTATCAGCATGCACCTCTGGACATGTAACAACGCTAATATCGTCTGCAGCCGCCTCCAAGCCTGACAGCATTTCAAACCTATAGTTTGCACTCTCTGGAGGAAGAATGGCTAATATTTTCCTGCGACCCAGCTGAGTCAGCTTTTCGACCGCTAGGGTTGCGAAGCGGTGATTATCATAATCGTAATAAGCGTGTCGTTCACACCAGTCAGTTCGACCGTGAACAGCAAATGGGAAGTTATTGTCCAGCATATAGCGCACACGCGGATCACGCGGGGACGTATTGTTGAGGATTATACCGTCGGCCGCGCGGGTCTCCACCAAATACCGAGTCTCGCGCAGAGCATCCTCCTCATCGAAGTAATAACTGGTATTTAAGTGATAACCGGACCCTTTCAGCCGTTCAGCAATCGCCTCAAGTAGTCGCGTTTGATAGTTCGACATGTTTCGCTCTATCGGAAAAAGCACGCTGATAACGTTCGTTTTGCCGGTTCGTAGACGCACTCCCGCTCTATCTGGCACATAGCCAAGCTCATCCGCTTTCTGCTTCACGCGTCGGCGCGTCTCAGCTTTAATTGCAGGATCATCGCGCATGGCTCTTGATACGGTAGTGACTGCGACGCCTAGTTCGAGTGCGATACTCTTGAGTGTTGCTCGTGCCATCTTATTTCGATCTAGTGAACTTCTTTCCCAACAAAGTTAAAACGTTGCAACATTTTTTGCAACGTTATAAATTCACACCTTCAAAACGTGATGCCAATCCAACAGGTAGCTAATATGTCAACCGAATCAAGCCGCGCCGAACAACTTGTCGATCAACTCTCCCTAGAGGAGCAGGTCAGCCTTCTGTCAGGTGAAGACTTTTGGTCTTTACCGGCTATACCGCGTCTTGGAATAAATAAAATGCGCGTAACAGATGGCCCTAACGGCGCGCGCGGCTCCGGCTCGCTGTTTGGCGGTGTAAGCGCCGCCTGCTTTCCCTGTGGAATTTGTATTGGTGCAACCTGGAACCCAGAACTCACCGAAGAGATCGGCTCAGCGATCGCGCAAGAGGTAAAGTCCAAAGGCGCACACCTTTCACTGGGACCAACGGTAAACGTGCACCGCAGCTGTACAAATGGCCGAAATTTTGAATGTTATTCAGAGGATCCAGAGCTAGCATCGTCGCTGACAACAGCTTATATCAAGGGACTGCAAAAAGAGGGTATCGGATCTGCTGTAAAACATTTTGCTGGAAATGAGAGCGAAATTGAGCGGACTACCATCGATTCCGTCGTTGATGAACGGACATTGCGCGAAATCTACTTACGCCCATTTGAAGACGCTGTTAAGAAAGCTGGCACATGGTCGATGATGTCGTCCTATAACAAGTTGAACGGGACGTACACAGCGGAAAATCGCTGGCTCTTGACTCAAGTTCTACGAGAAGAGTGGGGATTTGACGGTGCACTCACCTCTGACTGGTTCGGCTCACGCTCAACCTCTCCAACAATTAATGCTGGCCTCAATATGGAGATGCCAGGTCCAGTCCGTGATCGTGGCCAGAAGTTGATCAATGCAGTCGACTCAGGAGAGGTTACTCGAGATCAAGTGAGGGCCTTAGCACTCGACGTTCTGCGCTTAATGGAGCGCGTCGGTTCGCTAGATGACAATCGCCCATTTCAAGAGCACGCAGACGACCTCCCCGAGCATCGCGCGTTGATTCGGAAAGCGGGTGCGGAAGGTATGGTGCTGTTAAAAAACGAACGCAATCTGCTGCCACTCAAAGCAGAGAGCGCGGGAAAAGTAGCCGTCATCGGCCCCAATGCGAAGGTAGCCCGCATTATGGGCGGCGGTTCTGCACAGCTTAACCCGCACTATGCAGTGACCCCATTAGAGGGCCTTGAAGCTCGGATAGGGAGTTCCAAACTAACCTTCTCCGAGGGGTGCAGCAATTATCGATTTGAACCGTTGTACGAAGGTGAGCTGCAAGTTGAGTTTTTTGCTAACCGACAATTATCCGGCGAACCTGTGCACACCGAAACGATGACAGATGGTGTTGCCTTCTGGATACCTCCCTTCGGCGGCAATAAAGTTGAAGTTGGTAACTTCTCCGCAAGGGTCTCAGCCAAATACACAGCTGATAGTTCCGGCACGCACCACCTCGGGTTTCATTGTGCCGGGCTCGCTAGGGTCTTTCTAAATGATCAGCTTATTCTTGATTTAACAGACAACTGGCAGAAAGGCCGCACCTTCTTCGAAGAGGGGTGTGACGAGCAGACGGTTGCAGTAGAGCTAGAGGCAGGCAACGAGTACAAAATTCATTTCGACTTCATGAGCCGCGAGAGCGATAACCTCACACTCTCAGCGTGGCGCCTGGGTATATCGAAGCCGCTCGGTGATATCGAGCTTCAAGCTGCAATTGAAGCTGCAACTCAAGCCGATACAGTTATTCTTTTTGTGGGGCGGTCTGGAGAGTGGGACACTGAAGGTAGTGATCTGGAAAATATTACCCTTCCCGGGCGCCAGGATGAGTTAATCAGCAAAATACTTGAGGTAAATTCAAACACAATCGTTGTGCTTCAAACGGGTGGCCCCATCGAAATGCCATGGATCGATCAGGCCCCGGCCGTTGTGCAGGCCTGGTACCCTGGTCAGGAGTGCGGTAACGCGATTGCCGATGTCCTTTTTGGCGATGCAGAACCAACCGGCCGCCTGCCTCAGAGCTTCCCCGTAAAATGGAGCGACAACCCAACAGCTATGGGTGATGACCTGGTCTACCCGGGCAAAGATGGCCGTGTTGAGTACCGCGAAAAGCTCAATATCGGTTACCGCCACTACGATACGACCGGTGTGAAGCCACTCTTCCCTTTCGGTTTTGGCTTGGGCTACACCGAGTTTGCGCTGAACGAACTCAACGCAGAAACCAATGACGATGGCAGTGTCTCAGCTAGCGTTAAAGTGACCAACACCGGTGCAAACCGCGGTACTGCCGTAGTGCAGCTCTACACCTCAGAGCTGAACAGCAAGGTTGAGCGTCCGGTTAAGGAGTTGAAGCAGTTTAACAAACTCACACTGGAGGCTGGCGAGAGCGCGGTTGTAGAGTTTGAACTGGGTCTGCGCGACTTCGCCTACTGCGATGTCGATGCCAAAGGCTGGCGTGTAGACGCGGGTACCTTCCGCCTCAGCGCTGGATTCAATGCTGAGCAGATTGAACAGACCTGCGACGTTGAACTGACCGATCAGTTCACCGGTTACTGAGACAGACCACCCTGTAGGAGCGCGGCTATGCTGCGCGATCGCGCATAAAGTGCGCTCCTACAGGGTCAGGTCGAGAGATAGCGCTTTGCGCTACATCGCTCCTACAGGAATTTAGATTTGTTGGTGACTACGACGTTGAATGAGATGGAGAGCCTTGGCTGATCAGCCATATTGGGGTGTACAAAGTGATGTAGAAAAGCAGGCCAGAGGAGGAGTTCGCCAGCCTCAGGTAGACGCCGATACTCTGGGTCGAACTGACCATCGTTTCTCAGCGCGCTCATATTGGCCGTACCGCGAGGGTCAAAAAAACTGATACAGCCTGGGTTTAGATCATCACGCCCAGATCCCGACTCGGGCTGTGAAGGCACATCCAGATAGTAGGTACCTGATAGCCAGGAGTGTGGATGGTTATGCAGGTTATGGTAATCGCCTTTAGCGTTTACATTAGCCCAGGCCTGCACCGAAACCTCTGGCATCTTCTCCATACCCGCCTCGACAGTATAATCAGCGATCGCACGCATTACGCACTGCTGCAGCCAGCCTATGGCAGGATGATTTAATTCGAATAGGTTTTGATTGAGATAGTTAGTAGTAAGCTGATTCTGCTGGGCATTGGCTTGCAGCACCAAATCGGATAGAACGGGATTAGCCGCCTCATAACCCGGCAAGCGGATCGCCATAAACAGTGTCGGCCAAAGGCGCTGAAATTCAGCTTGGCCATCAACGCGCTGCATCAGGCGAGCTTAATCCGATAATGAATAACACCGCGATCGGACTCTTCAATCGAAAGCAGCTCATGTCCTACAAGCTCACAGAGAGATAACAGATCTCTACGGCCACTGGGATCATCAGTAAAGAAATCTACCTCCGTACCACTCGCAAGGCCGGCGGTGCGCTTCTTTAGGCGGAGAATGGGTAGAGGGCAAAGCAGGCCGACCGCGTCAACCTGCATCACCTCAGCCTGCTCAGTTAAGTCGTACGCTGCTTGCACTGCTGCCTCGCTCTGCAGACGACCAACCAAACTCACTTAGCACCGATGGCGCCGCAAAGGCGATCACCAGTGCAATCACGAAAGCAGAGATCATAGCCTTCATGATGAACCTCCTTTACCCTGCCCTATACCTTGTTTGGCCTCGACTTCAGCAACCCAAAGGTCATGGTGCTGACGCGCCCACTCAAGATCCACCTGGCCATTACCCATAGCATCAAACGCGCCCTCCATACCGACAGAACCGATATAGATATGCGCAATGATTGCCAGCATCATGACGAATGCCACAATGGAGTGCCAAATGTTGGCGTACTGCATCTCTTCATGCGGCAGGAGCACCGTAGGTAGATCAGTACCAGCCACTGAATTGATTAGCGCAAAAGTTTTGGCGAACATCGGCAGCTCGAATGGGAACAGCAGAGACAAACCGGACAGCGATACCGAGAAGCCAAGCAACATGACGGTCCAGAAAATGATCTTCTGACCGGCATTGAATTTCTTAGCCGACGGGTGGGATTTAGTGAATATACCACCTCCAGCCAATAGCCATTTGATATCGAGTTTGTTTGGAATGTTGTGAGCCACCCACATAACAAAGGTCATTGCCAGCGCGATCATAAAGGCCCAGGCGATGTTGTTGTGAATAAACTTGGAGCCCGCCGCCAATGTTGCGAAGGCTTCTGGCCCCATGACAGGTATGAGGAACTTACGCCCCATTAACGTCAACAATCCAGTGATGCCCAGTGCAATAAAAGAGCCGGCCAACAGCCAGTGTCCGAAACGTTCAATCGCTTTGAAGCGCTCGATCGTTGTGCCAGCAGGACCGCCATCGATCATGATTCGGCCACGGACGAAGTAGAAAATAATCAATAGACCGATGATACCCAGCAGAGCACCACCGCCGTAAGTGATGACTGGCCCCTCTCGCAGCTTGTACCAGGGCATACCTGCATCCTGAATCAGGACTGCGGCTGCCGGTCCACGCTGCTGCAGCGACGGATCGATCTCGTTGTAACGAATGGCGCGATAAACCTCAGAATCTGAGGTGCCGCCATTAGTACCGAGCTGTTCAGTAATCGGCTTAGCTCGGCTCGGATCACCGATGTTCTCGGATCTGAAGCGCTCATCAACATTCAGCTGCGCCTGACGCGCCATAATGTCTTCCAGTGTCTGAGCACCGCCAGTTGACGTGCGATCAACGACCGGAGCCGCTTCGTTTGCCCAACTGGTGTTGAACAGTGATGCTACCAACAATAGGGCAGCAGTTACCGCTTTGAAGTTCATAAGAGCACTCCAATAGAATTCACTAA
>JAYQBD010000066.1:0-12180 GCA_038137135.1 Oceanospirillaceae bacterium
TTTTGCACTTAGCTTACTTGCCAAGTTTGCGGCGAATCTGCTCGATCGCACGCAGCTGTGCGGTTGCTTCAGCAAGCTGAGCTGCAGCAGTTGAGTATTCGAACTCACCCTGCTTATCAGCCATCGCCTGCTCGGCAGCCTTCTGCGCTTCAAGAGCTGTCGCTTCATCAAGGTCATGCGCACGAGACGCAGTGTCAGCCAGGATTGTCACCTTGGTTGGCTGGACCTCTAAGAAACCACCGGACACGTAGATCACGTCCTCTTCACCGCCCTGCTTGCGAAGCTCGACAGGGCCTGGTTTGATTTCCGACAACAGCGGAGTGTGACCTGGGTAAACACCCAGCTCACCCAGGCTACCCCTCACTGAGATGAACTCGACAAGGCCAGAGAAGATCTCTTCTTCAGCACTTACGATGTCACAATGAACAGTCATAGCCATTTCCTTTACCTCTTCAGGTTCCGCTCAAAGGCGATTACATTTTGTTGGCTTTTTCGACAGCTTCTTCGATGCCGCCAACCATGTAGAACGCCTGCTCTGGCAAGTTGTCGTACTCACCGTTCAGGATACCCTGGAAGCCACGGATAGTGTCTTTCAGTGCAACGTACTTACCTGGAGAACCTGTGAAGACCTCTGCCACGAAGAATGGCTGAGACAGGAAGCGCTGGATCTTACGAGCGCGCGCTACGGTCTGCTTATCTTCTTCAGACAGTTCGTCCATACCCAGGATCGCGATGATGTCCTTCAGCTCTTTGTAGCGCTGCAGAACGTTCTGTACGTTACGAGCAACTTCATAGTGCTCAGTACCGATTACCAGTGGATCCAGCTGACGTGAAGTAGAGTCCAGTGGGTCAACCGCAGGGTAGATACCCAGCTCGGCGATCTGACGAGACAGTACGACTGTCGCATCAAGGTGCGAGAAGGTTGTCGCTGGAGATGGGTCAGTCAAGTCATCCGCTGGTACGTATACCGCCTGGATAGACGTGATAGAACCGGTCTTAGTCGAGGTGATACGCTCCTGCAGAACGCCCATCTCTTCCGCCAGTGTTGGCTGGTAACCTACCGCTGAAGGCATACGACCCAGCAGTGCTGATACCTCGGTTCCCGCCAGGGTGTAACGGTAGATGTTGTCTACGAACAACAGTACGTCACGACCTTCGTCACGGAACTTCTCAGCCATAGTCAGACCAGTCAGTGCTACACGCAGACGGTTGCCTGGTGGCTCGTTCATCTGGCCGTAAACCATCGCTACTTTCGACTTGTCGAACTGCTCAACGTTTACAACGCCCGCTTCCTGCATCTCGTGGTAGAAGTCGTTACCCTCACGAGTACGCTCACCTACACCTGCGAATACAGACAGACCTGAGTGCTGAGTCGCGATGTTGTTGATCAGCTCCATCATGTTTACGGTTTTACCTACACCGGCACCACCGAACAGACCGATCTTACCGCCCTTCGCAAACGGACATACCAGGTCGATTACCTTGATGCCTGTTTCCAGCAGCTCGTTAGTAGCTGCCTGGTCAGCGTAAGTTGGCGCTTTACGGTGAATAGGGTAACGCTCCTCTTCACCAATTGGGCCACACTCATCGATTGGGTTACCCAGTACGTCCACGATACGACCGAGAGTCGCAGTACCTACAGGTACAGAAACTGGAGCACCAGTGTTTTCAACGTCCAGACCACGGCTTACACCTTCAGTCTGACCCATTGCAATTGTACGTACGACACCGTCGCCCAGCTGCTGCTGAACTTCCAGTGTCAGGTTGGTTTTAGTGACGTTCAGTGCGTCATAAACCTTCGGCACGTCTTCACGTGGGAATTCCACGTCAACTACCGCACCGATAATCTGAACAATACGTCCGCTACTCATGTTCGGATCCTCTTAACTTATTGACCTGTTCACTGCTTTAAACAGCTGCAGCACCACCCACGATCTCAGAAATCTCCTGAGTGATCGCGGCCTGACGAGCCTTGTTGTAAACCAACTGAAGCTCATCGATGAGGTTTCCAGCGTTGTCTGTCGCGTTTTTCATCGCCAACATACGCGCTGCCTGCTCACAGGCGTTGTTCTCAACCACAGCCTGGTACACACACGATTCAATGTAACGCGTCAGAAGTCCTTCAAGGAGCTCTTTCGCTTCTGGCTCGTAGATGTAGTCCCAGTGATGGTTCAGACCTTCATCGTCTTCCTCAGCTCGCAGTGGTAGCAGCTGGTCTACTGTTGGCTTCTGAGTCATGGTATTCACGAACTCGTTTGATACGACATAGAGTCGATCAAGTTTGCCTTCAGAGTATGCGTCCAGCATTACTTTCACTGCACCAACCAACTGTTCCGCTTCCGGTGCATCGCCCAGGCCGCTTTTAGCTGCCACAACGTTACCACCGTAGTTACGGAAGAAGCTGATCGCTTTAGAGCCCAACGCACAGATGTCCATTTCGACATTCTGGTCGTGGAACTCTTTCATCTTGCTCACGGTCGCCTTGAACAGGTTAATGTTCAGACCACCACAGAGTCCGCGGTCAGAGGCAACGATAATGAAGCCAACACGCTTCACTTCGCCGCTCTGCATGTACAGGTGCGTGTATTCAGGGTTAGCTTTCGCCAGGTGCTGAATCACACCGCGGATGCTGCGAGCATAAGGTCGGGAAGACTGCATACGATCTTGAGCACGACGCATCTTAGATGCAGCAACCATTTCCATAGCGCTGGTAATCTTTCGAGTGCTCGTGATACTCGCGATCTGTGTCTTAATCTCTTTTCCGACTGCCATAGTTCCGCCTCTATCTCTGACTTAGTTTCGGCTGAGCAGCTTGCTCAGCCGCCATGCCCTTTATAGTGAGCAATTACCAAGTCTGGGTAGATTTGAACTTCTCGATGCCGGCTTTGAACTGAGCTGCGATTTCATCGTTGTAATCACCCTTCTCGTTCACCTGGCCCATCAGATCAGCGTGCTCGCTATTGAAGTAAGCGATCAATGCTGATTCGAAATCACCGATTTTGTTCAGATCTACGTCTGCAAGGAAGCCTTCGTTCGCAGCGTACAGGCTCAGACCCATCTCAGAAACTGACATAGGAGAGTACTGCTTCTGCTTCATCAGCTCAGTTACGCGCTGACCGTGCTCAAGCTGAGCGCGAGTCGCGTCGTCGAGGTCTGAAGCGAACTGCGAGAACGCTGCCAGCTCACGGTACTGTGCAAGAGCCAGACGTACACCACCACCAAGCTTCTTGATGATCTTAGTCTGAGCCGCACCACCTACACGTGATACCGACAGACCTGCGTTGATTGCAGGACGGACACCCGAGTTGAACAGGCTAGTCTCAAGGAAGATCTGACCGTCTGTGATCGAGATAACGTTGGTTGGTACGAACGCCGAAACGTCACCACCCTGAGTCTCGATTACAGGCAGAGCTGTCAGAGAACCTGTTTGACCTTTAACTTCACCGTTAGTGAACGCTTCTACGTAGTCAGCGTTTACGCGAGCAGCACGCTCGAGCAGACGTGAGTGGAGGTAGAATACGTCACCTGGGTATGCTTCACGACCTGGTGGACGACGCAGAAGCAGAGAGATCTGACGGTATGCCCAAGCCTGCTTGGTCAAGTCATCATAGATGATCAGTGCATCTTCGCCGCGGTCGCGGAAGTATTCACCCATTGCACAGCCAGCGTATGGTGCCAGGAACTGCATCGCTGCAGGATCGGCTGCACCAGCCGCAACTACGATGGTGTGATCCATCGCGCCGTGCTCTTCAAGCTTACGTACTACGTTAGCGATAGTAGACTGTTTCTGGCCCACTGCTACGTAGATACATTTGATACCCGTACCTTTCTGGTTGATGATCGCGTCGATCGCAATTGCCGACTTACCGATCTGACGGTCACCGATGATCAGCTCACGCTGGCCACGGCCGATTGGTACCATCGCATCGATCGCTTTCAGACCAGTCTGTACTGGCTGATCAACCGACTGACGAGCGATAACGCCTGGCGCTACCTTCTCTACTGCGTCGGTGATTTTTGCGTCGATAGCACCTTTACCGTCGATTGGGTTACCCAGTGCGTCTACAACGCGGCCGAGTAGCTCAGGACCTACAGGTACTTCAAGGATACGACCAGTACATTTAGCGGTCATACCTTCTTTCAAGTTCTGGTAATCACCCAGTACTACGGCACCGACAGAGTCACGCTCAAGGTTAAGCGCCATACCGTAGACGCCACCAGGGAACTCGATCATTTCGCCGTACATTACGTCAGCGAGACCGTGGATCAGGATGATACCATCGGATACGCTAACGATTGTGCCCTCGTTACGGGCTTCAGAAGACACATCAAGAGATTCGATGCGCTTCTTGAGAATCTCGCTGATCTCAGATGGATTCAGTTGCTGCATTTTTATTCCTCACACTCAGGAATTCATCGCTTCGGCCAGTTTCGCCAGTCGTGCACGAACGGAACCGTCGATCACAAGGTCATCAGTACGAACAACCACACCACCCAGGATAGATCTGTCTACCTGTGTAGTGACCTGTACGTCACGACCCAACTTAGTACTTAGCGCCTTGGCCAGTTTCTGCTGCTGTTCATCAGCCATCTCGAAGGCAGTTGTCAGATCCACTTCAATCGAAGCTTCCTGTGCTGCTTTCAGCTTTTTGAACTGAGTAGCGATCTCTGGCAGTAGAGCTAGGCGACCGTTCTCGGCCAGCAGGGCAATAAAGTTTTTGCCTGACTGGTCCAGTTCGTCACCAAGAACCTCAACAAGAGTTGAGCCTTTTTGCTCTGACGTAAGTGCGGCACTTGATAGTACCTGGGCTACTGTCGCATCAGCTACAACGGTAGCTGAAACGGAAAGCATATTTGCCCATTGATCGAGGCTGCCCGCCGCTACCGCGTATTCAAACGCAGCTTTGGTGTAGGGCCGAGCGACTGTATTGAGTTCAGCCATCGTAAACCTCGCTTACAGCTCAGCTGCTAGTTTATCAACCAGCTGCGCGTGCGCTTTCTCGTCAACAGAGGCTTCCAGAATTTTCTCAGCGCCAGCAATTGCTAGTGCTGCAACCTGTGCACGAAGGGCTTCCTTCGCTTGGTTGACTTGCTGTTCGACTTCAGCTTCTGCAGCAGCTTTAACGCGATTTGCTTCCTCGCGTGCCTGCTCTTTAGCTTCTTCGACAATCTGGTTAGCCCGCTTGTTGGCCTGTTCAATGATGGCGGCTGCTTCTTCTTTAGAAGCACGCATGTCATCTGCGGCTTTCTCCTGCGCAAGACGTAGATCACGTTCTGCACGTTCTGCCGCATCAAGACCGTCTGCGATCTTCTTCTTACGCTCGTCCAGCGCTGCTGTCAGCGGTGGCCAAACGTACTTCATGCAGAAAAGCACGAAGAAGAAAAACGCAATGGCCTGACCAATGATGGTGAGATTGATATTCACGCCATTACCCTCGCGGTTGTTTGATTAAAAGTTTGTTTGTCCAAAGTGGACGTGCTTTTAGTCAAAGTATCTTAAAGGGCGAACAGTACGTACATGCCCAGACCAACACCGATCATTGGGATCGCGTCAACCAGACCCATTACGATGAAGAACTGAGTACGCAGCAGTGGCACGAGTTCAGGCTGACGAGCAGCACCTTCGAGGAACTTGCCACCGAGGATACCGATACCGATTGCAGCACCGATAGCACCCAGACCAAGCATCAAAGCAGCAGCTAGCAGGTAGTATTCCATGATTTTCTCCAGTTACGTTTCAATGTTATTGAGTTGTTACAGTTTCTTACAAAAAAGCTTTGTAATTCGTTTTATCTCATCAGTGATCTTCGTGGGCCATCGCCAGGTAGACAACTGTCAGTACCATGAAGATGAACGCCTGAAGCGTAATGACGAGGATGTGGAAAATTGCCCAAGGAACAGACAACAGCCACTGAGCCCAGAACGGTAGAATTGCAATCAGGATGAAGATCATTTCACCTGCGTACATGTTACCGAAAAGTCGAAGCGCCAGAGATACAGGCTTAGCCAACAGACCAACGATCTCTAGGAAAAGGTTGAACGGCGCGAATACTTTTGGCAGCGGCTGGAACGACAGTTCAGCCAGGAAACCACCTACGCCCTTCATCTTAATGCTGTAGTAAATGATCAGACCAAATACACTGAATGCCAGACCGCCCGTAGCGTTCACGTCAGTGGTTGGAACTATCTTCATGTAATGAACGCCGAGTTCATTAAAGATGAATGGAATCCAGTCGATTGGCACAAGGTCCATCAAGTTCATCAAGAAGATCCAGACGAAGATTGTCAATGCCAGAGGTGCGATTACCGGGTTCTTGTGATGAAAGACGCTCTTAACGTTCTCATCAACAAACTCGATGATCACTTCGATGAAACCTTGTAGACGGCCTGGTACATCAGAAGTTGCTGAAGCTGCCACCTTACGGAACAGCCAGATAAAAAACAGACCCAGACCAACTGACCATAGCATGGTATCAACGTTGATCGCCCAAAAGCCCATCTCTTTCGTCATCTGCGCGGTATCCGCTGCAGTCTCGCCGTGAGAGAAGGTCCAGCCCTCCTCTGGGTGATTACCGAAAGTGAGATTGGTAAGGTGGTGCTTAATATATTCTTGAGAAGTATATTCGCCGCTCGCCATTCCTAGTTCTCTCTATAAGTTCAAAGTTCACGAATTTCTCGCCCCACCCACTTGCATCACCAGGTTCATCACCTGCATCAGCAGCAGTGCGGCAAATAAGGAAAATCCACTTAGGGGCTCTATCAGCACAAAACTCAGTGCGAAGAGCATGGCCATCAGTGCCATTTTCCATATTTGCCCAGCGTACAACTCAGCCAAGGCGCGATTTGCCGTCTCAGGTGCGCGGTTTTTGAAGTGTCTCCATGCATGCCAGAGTTGCGGCAGCAAGTAGATCAATCCACCGAGCAGTGCTGAGTAAGCGACAACGAAATCAAAGGAAACCAGTAGAAGTGTGACTAGAGCTAAGATAGCGCTTTGATATTTCAGAGTTGTGAAATACCGCTGTCGCGCTCGATCGCCCCGTTTTACCCACATCCCGGCCTGCATTGATCACCCTCAGGCTTGTCTTCGGGAGGCTATTAATTGGCTCTTATGACCAGCCTCTCCGGTTTACACAGACAAAAGTCGGCTGGGATTATAAGGAGAAGCAGTCCGGGCATCAACTTAAACCTGAAACCATTGCACTAAGGTCGTGCAATGCACAACACAAAATGCAATCAGTGCTCAGTTTTGGAGCTTAAATAAGATCCCTTCAAGCTCATCTGAGTCCTTGAAATTGATCGTGATTTTGCCACGACCCTTCGCATTACCCGACAGCGTCACCTTAGCGGCAAAGTGTTCAGATAACTGCTGAGCTATTTGGGAAAGGTGCTCATTGGCTGCTTCAGCTTGCTTCTGCTCGGATGTCGGTTGCTGTAGTCGACGCGCTAAGGCTTCGGCATCACGCACAGATAGGCCTTTGGCAACGACCTCACGAGCAGCTTGAAGCTGAAGTTCGGCACTCAGTGGCAATAAGGCGCGCGCATGACCCATCTCAATGTCGCCTCGCTCGAGAAAAGTCTTTACCTCATCACTAAGGTTAAGCAGACGTAATAGATTTGCGACAGCAGAGCGCGACTTACCAACAGCCTCGGCGACTTCCTGCTGCGAAAGTTCGAACTCCTGCTGCAGACGCTGCAGGGCGATCGCCTCTTCGACCGGGTTGAGGTTTTCACGTTGAATATTCTCGATCAACGCCATCGCAATGGCAGCTTCATCTGGAACATCGCGTATCACCGCTGGGATCGCATTCAAACCCGCCATCTGCGCTGCGCGCCAGCGGCGTTCACCCGCAATAATTTCGTAACCCGTTTCCACTGGACGGATAACAATCGGCTGCATCACACCCTGAGCACGTATAGAGTTGGCTAACTCTTCCAAGGTTTCGTTATCCATCTCACGGCGGGGCTGGTAGCGTCCGCGGCAGATCTGGTCAACCGGGATCTCGTTAAGGCCGGTACTGGCCGTTTCAGCCATACCCGCGTTAACATCATTGAAAGCTGCGGTATCGACACCCGAAAGGAGGGCGTCCAGCCCACGTTTTAGCCCACGTTTCTTGCTCATACTTCGCTCTCTTTCGCTTCCTTAGCTGAGGATGTCGTGCTCTGATCATTGCGGCGAATTAGCTCACCCGCCAAAGCTAGATACGCCAAGGCTCCACGGGAGTGTTTGTCGTACTGAAGGGCTGCCAAACCATGACTCGGTGCTTCAGCCAGACGAACATTGCGCGGAATCACCGTGCGGTAAACCCGTTCACCGAAGTACTCAACAAGATGTTCAGAGACATCTTTGGTCAGACTCATACGTGGATCGAACATGGTGCGCAGAATACCCTCTATTTTCAGTTTCGGGTTCAAGCGCTTCTGAATGCGATCAATGGTACCCACCAACGCACTTATACCCTCAAGTGCGTAGTATTCGCACTGCATTGGAATAATTACACCATTCGAACAGGCGAGGGCGTTCACCGTTAACAAGTTGAGGCTTGGGGGGTTATCTATCAGGATGTAATCGTACTTGTCCGCGATCGGCATGAGGGCCATTTTTAGGCGAAATTCTCGGCGCGGTAACTCCAGAAGTTCTACCTCTGCAGCGGTCAAATCGCCATTGGCACCGAGCAGATCAAAGCCCGCCTCCAAATCGCCAATAATCGCATCCTTGGTCTCAGCTTGATCGGTAAGCACTTCGTAAATTGAGAGAGTGAGCTCCTGCTTTTCAACACCGCTCCCCATGGTCGCATTGCCCTGAGGATCTAGGTCGATTAGCAGCACCCGCTTATTCATCGCCGCAAGTGACGCTGCTAGGTTCACACTGGTCGTGGTTTTACCTACACCGCCCTTTTGGTTGGTAACGGTCAGAATTTTAGCCAAGCTTAGGCTCTCCCTAAAACCAGCAGATGCCGCTCCTCATCCAGACCGGGTACATGGAGTTCATAGCTCTGCTGCAAAACATATTGGGGCGGTAACTCCGCCAGATCCGCATCAGGATACCGACCTTTCATCGCAAGAAAAACACCTTTCTCGGCCAGAAGTGCATGACTTAAATTGATCATATCGACGATAGAGGCGAAAGCTCGAGATATTACCTGGCCAAACTGACGATCTTGGACAGCCTCAACTCGACCATGAATGACCTCGAGGTTATTAAGACCTAACTCAATGCGCACCTGATTTTGGAATCGGGTCTTTTTCGAGTTGCTGTCCAGAGTAGTTATCGACTGTTCAGGGAAAAGTATCGCTAAAGGGATGCCGGGGAGGCCGCCGCCACTGCCTACATCAATCAGTTCATCCGAGTTAATGTGAGGGACCACTGCAAGGCTATCTAGCAAATGGCGAACCAACATCTGCTGCGGGTCGCGAATCGCAGTAAGGTTGTAGGCTTTGTTCCACTTCTGCATTAAACCCAAATAAGCCAGGAGCTGTTCTTGCTGTTCTGCGGTCGCATCAACACCTAGCTGAGTCAGTCCGCTACTGAGTAGTTTTGCTGATTCAGCCATTAACTAACCGCCTTGGCTTGTAACTGGCGCTTTTTCAGATGAATTAGCAGCAGAGAGATCGCAGCCGGTGTCATACCTTGGATACGGTTCGCATGAGCGATGCTGACCGGGCGTACAGCCTCGAGTTTGAACTTGAGCTCGTTCGAAAGTCCACCCACTTGAGAGTAATCAAAATCTTCAGGCAGAGCGGTGTTCTCATGCTTGCGCAGTTGCTCAATCTCATCGCGTTGACGGTCGATGTAACCAGCATACTTGATATGTATCTCAACCTGCTCCGCCACATCGGCAGCTACATCGGTCTCAGCGGGTTTAACTTCAGCCAGATCGGTGTACGTCATCTCTGGACGTTTCACCAAATCAGCTAAATTGTATTCACGTGTTAGTGGCGTAGTCAGTTTGGGCGCCAGCGCCTCTGCCTCAACAGAATTGGGCTGTACCCAGGTGGATTTCATCCGCGCCATCTCCAAATCGATGGCTTCGCGCTTGGCACTGAATGCAGCCCAGCGATCATCACCGACCACGCCGAGCCTGCGACCCGCCTCTGTGAGGCGCAGATCAGCATTATCTTCTCGCAGAATCAGTCGATACTCAGCGCGGCTAGTGAACATTCGATAAGGCTCAGAGGTACCGTGGGTAATCAGATCATCAACCAACACCCCGATATATGCTTCATCACGACGTGGGTACCACTGCTCCTGATCAAGCGCTCGTGCTGCAGCGTTCATTCCCGCCAATAGACCCTGAGCTGCCGCCTCTTCGTAACCGGTTGTACCGTTTATCTGTCCGGCAAAGTAAAGGCCATCAATCACACGCGTCTCGAGCGTATGCTTTAGGTCTTGCGGATTGAAGAAATCATACTCTATTGCATAGCCGGGGCGAGTAATATGCGCCTGCTCCATCCCCTTCATCGAGCGGACAATTTGCAACTGCACATCAAAGGGTAGACTGGTCGATATGCCGTTTGGATAGAGTTCATGTGTTGTCAGGCCTTCAGGTTCAATAAAAACCTGATGCTGGTCTTTGTCAGCAAATCGGTGGATCTTATCCTCGATTGATGGGCAGTAACGTGGACCAATTCCTTCGATAACACCCGAGTACATCGGAGAACGATCGAGATTAGCCCGAATTAAGTCATGTGTCTGGGTGTTTGTGTGCGTGATGTAGCAGCTAATCTGCTGTGGATGCTCACTTAAACTGCCCATAAACGACATCACTGGGGTTGGCGTATCACCCGGCTGCTCTTGCATCTTACTGAAATCGACACTTCGCGCATCAATACGTGGCGGAGTACCTGTTTTTAAGCGCTCAACTCGCAGCGGCATCTCGCGTAGGCGCTCAGCCAGGCGCATCGCTGGAGGGTCACCGGCACGACCGCCTGCATAGTTCTGCATACCGATATGAATCAATCCACCGAGGAATGTACCCGCAGTCAGTACAACCGATTGTCCACGAAAACGTATACCCGACTGTGTAACAACGCCCTTTACGGTTTCACCCTCAATGATTAGATCATCAACAGCCTGTTGGAAGATATCGAGATTCTCTTGGTTCTCAAGGATTTCGCGAACTGCCGCTTTGTAGAGCACACGATCGGCCTGAGCACGTGTTGCTCGAACGGCAGGGCCTTTACGTGCATTGAGGATTCGGAACTGAATACCGCCGCGGTCAGTTGCTCGAGCCATAGCACCATCCAGCGCGTCGATCTCCTTCACGAGATGGCTCTTACCTATCCCACCGATAGCAGGGTTGCAGGACATCTGACCGAGCGTTTCGATGTTATGAGTCAGTAGTAGAGTTTTAGCGCCCTTACGCGCTGAAGCTAAAGCAGCCTCTGTACCCGCATGGCCACCGCCTATTACTAACACATCATATTGATCAGGATATTCCACACAAACCTCATTCGGATCGACTGCTTAGATCCGCTAACTCAACTAGGGCTGAAAAGAGGGGCGATTATACCTAGAGTCTCAGACAGAGTGAATGGTTAAAAATTGATCAACTTGTTCACTTTCGTTCTCGGTGGTCTCTGAATCTCCCCTTTGAGTATGAAAAGAAATATATAAAGAAGAAGAGATATATAGAGTGTTTTTTATTTTTTCTTTTATATAGCGAAGCTATTTCTGTGCATAACGCTTTTTTATTGAATAAAAACAATATCTTATTCGAATGATAAAGTCTGTGTTAGCCGTGGGTAGCCTTTGAAAGAGCTGTTGAACAGTTGTTGATAACCTAACTACTTACCCACAGGCTAAGTTATCCTCAAATTTTCCCTCAGGTTAATCTCAAGGAGTTATACACGTTTTCCACAACAGGCTGTGAATAAGTATAGTGTTCTGGGTATTTTGTAGAGATCCTGTGTGTAAAAACATCTTACTTACCCACAGGCCACTGAATCTCCTGGTTTTCAGCTGTGGAAAACTTTAATCTTGAGTAGCTGTGGGTAAGTTTTTAGCGGTAAACAGTCATTTTCCCGTTATTTGCCAATACAGAACGAACCAAAGATCTTACCTAGTAGATCGTCTGCGCTGATCTGGCCGGTAATCTCACCGAGAAGTTGCTGAGCTAGCCGTAAGTCCTCTGCGAGCAGTTCTCCTGCGCCATTCGATTCGAGCTGCCAGAGGCCGGTATT
>JAYQBD010000067.1:0-12157 GCA_038137135.1 Oceanospirillaceae bacterium
TGGGATTGTTAGGCTTAACCTGTGGTTTCATGATCGTCCTCATTAACGATTAACGCCGCCTCGATGGGCGCTTAGGTGTTCCATTGTTGGCACTGTTACCGCGGCTAGATGGTTTACCTGCCCGCGGTCCCTTAGTTGTCTGTTTTGCTCCACGAGCACCGGGAGCGGCTTTACTGGTTGTGTTCGTTCGGCCTCGACCAGGGGGGTTCTGACTACTTGCGCCAGCACGTGTCTTAGCAGGCTGCTTTGCCCCTCTCTCTTTACCCTGACCTTGGCTTGCTCGCGCTTTTGATGCACCAGCAGCGTTTGATTTACGTGGTGTATGGCCACGCTTTTTAGTGCCGGGTTTTGCTTCGGATGATGAGTGCTCTACTGACTTTAGCAGCGTCCCCAGCTCTTTCTCTGTCAGGTCGCGCCACTCGCCAACTGGCAGCTTGTTCAAGCTAACATTCATGATGCGCGTGCGTTCGAGTTTCACTACCTCGTAGCCAAAATGCTCACACATACGCCGGATCTGTCGGTTTAAACCCTGAACCAACGTAATGTTGAATACGAAAGGCGCGAGTTTCTCTACTGGGCACTTTTTGGTCATAGTGCCGAGAATGGGCACGCCACCTGCCATACCTTGGATAAACTTGTCGGTAATCGGCTTATTCACTGTAACCACGTACTCTTTCTCGTGGTTATTACCTGCACGCAGTACTTTATTAACCAGGTCGCCCTTGTTGGTTAGAAAGATCAGCCCCTGTGAGTCTTTGTCGAGACGTCCAATCGGAAAGATGCGCACACCGTGATTAACAAAATCGACAATGTTGTTGGGCCGGGTGGTTTCCGTGGTGGACTCAATGCCAACTGGCTTATTTAGCGCGATAAAAACAAAGTCTTCGGCGTCCTGTGGCTCAATGGTCTGGCCGTTAACTTTTACAAGATCGCCGGGGGATACCTGGTCACCAACCTGAGCCCGTTTGCCGTTTATAAAGACGTTACCCTGCTCAATATATCGGTCTGCCTCACGGCGCGAGCAGATACCGCTCTCGCTAATATACTTATTGAGGCGTTTAGAGTTGGACGGGTAAATGGGGCACCACCTAGGTTTTTCACTTCAGGGTTGAACGAGTGGGTATTTAGCCCCAATTCCTCTTGAGTAGCAATCCAACCCCTGGCAATCCAACTTAGAAAGAGCACAGATCGAAACAGATCAGCTTGCGTATAGCTAGATGAGCGAGAAAGGAGCTTAATTGATGCGAAGATGGTTCGGACTTCTGTTGGCTGCACTGCTGTTGAGTGGCTGCGGGGCTAAGTTCGCGTACAACAATCTCAGCCTGATCACCCCCTGGTATGTAGATGACTATATCGACCTGACTGAGCAGCAACAGGTGATTTTCGACCGGCATCTCGAGAAGCTGCATAGTTGGCATAGGCAAACCGAGTTGCCTGAATATCGTCGGCTATTCAGCGACCTGCATCAGCACCTGCAGCAACCTGAGCTCGATCCACAGCTATTACGCACGAAGATCACCAAACTGAGAGGCCACTGGGATGCGCTAATTCAGCAGGCCAGCCCTGCTGTAATTGAGCTCAGTGCAACGCTGACCGACGCGCAGCGAGATGAGTTTTTTGCTGCGCTCGAGGAGCGTAACCAGAAACGGCTCGAAAGGGCCGACACGCCAGTGGAGCACAAGCAGGAGAGCTTAGAGCGCATTGAGAAGTGGATGGGGCCCCTCTCCAAGCAGCAGCGCACCTGGGTGGAGCGTTTCGCCGCTGAGAACCCCGATTTAACAGAAGAGACGGTGGCTGCTCATCGCGCGTTTCAGGCTCAGCTCTCCAACCTGATGTCGCAAAGTACGATGGCGAGTTTCCCATCACGAGTCGGCGCTCTGCTGGCTGACGCACTGGGAGGGTCGCAAGAGGGACAAGAGCTGAACAGACTGCGCGAGCAGCAACTCAATGCCCGGGTGGAGCTGTTTCAAAAACTCTGGGTTAGCGCCACCGACAATCAGAAGCGCAAAGTGCGCTCCCGATTGAAGGGATACATCGATGATATCGATGATCTGTTAGAGGGTTAGGCGCGGTTAGCTGTTTGCCGCCGCCGCTTTGTCAGCGCCCTCGCGCAGCGCTTTGAGCTTCTTCCACGTTACACCGGGATCGATCTTGCCATAACCTGCAAAGGTGCCGAAGCCGCAGTCTGTGCTGGCCACAACACGATCAACTCCGACAATATCGATAAATCGCTGCAGGCGTTGAGCCACCAGGTCGGGGTGCTCGATGTAGTTTGAGCAGGTATCGATTAGACCGGGAGCCAAAACCTTATTGTCTGGGATCTTGGCATCGCGCCAGACGGTCCACTCATGTTCGTGCCTTGGGTTAGCCGCCTCAAACAGTACTGTTGCCGGACGCGCTTTGAGGATTGAATCGATCACCTGAGTTAACGGGATATCATGGTCATGCGGCCCCTCATAGTTACCCCAGCAGATATGCATGCGCATCTTCTCGGGTGGAATGTTGGCCGTTGCTGCATTGAGTGCCTCTATATTGGCTGCGGCGATCTTCACAAACTCCTCATCGCTGAGGTCTTGATAACCGGTGTGTCGAGACATGGCCAGGTCTGGACAATCCAGTTGCAGGTAAAAACCTGCTGCGACTATCGCTTCATATTCTGCGCGCATGGCCTCAACCAGGTCTGCTAGGTAGGCGTCGTGAGAAGGGTAGTACTGGTTTGGCTGGAAGGCGGTAATCAGACCAGGCGAGGCCGAGTTCATAAAGGCTTTTATCGGTTGGTTAACGGCACCTAGTGCGGTTTTGAAACGGCGAATATCGTCGTGTAGCGGCTGCAAGTTAACCAGCTTCACCTGATCGATACAGGCAGCCCGCACAAACTCCTGCGAACCCATGATTGCTGACAGCTTTTTTGCGAGATCAGGGTGATTGGCGAGGTCGCGAGCAGGTTTACGTGCAATATGCGCATCGCCAAACCCGCTCAAGCGCTCTGTCATATAGGTGGAGTAGCCCACCTTGCCAAGTTCACCGTCGCTCACTACAGAGACGCCTGCGTCTATCTGGTGGCGCAGTGCATCTTCAATCTCACGCTCGACCAGGTTGTCAAAGGCTGCATCGTCCGTATGTTTGCCGTGATCGCGGGCAATCAACACCTCGGCGAGCTCCATGCTGCGTGGTAGGCTGCCTACGTGGCTTGTATCTATCTGCTTCGAACTCATCTTGTTGCTCTCTTATTTTTCTTGTTAGCTGGCGCGCAGGTCGACTGACCCGAGGCGTTGACTGAATAACCACTGGCCATCGACGCGCTCTAACCGGTCTTTAAATCGACCGATTAGATAGGGTGGTTTGGACTCGGTGGAGTTGATAGGTGCCGTGTAAAGCAGGACATAGCTCAGTGCTTCGGCTCTGTTCTCGTCGACAATGTCGATCAAGATGTTACTGATGAAGTGGCGGCTGATACGCAGTGGACGCGCTTTGAAGGCGGCAAGTATCGCCTCTTTGCCGCTGAGAATATCCTGAGGCTGACTGGGTCGAGCGAATTCGCCCGATTCGGTAAACATCCCGACCATCTCGTCGTATGCGTTTTCATCATTAAGCACGGCAAAACGTTTAATTAGTCGTTCGCACTGGTGCTCAGCAAGCATCCTTTCAGCCGGTGTCATCCCGCCTCCGATCTGTTGTCATTATTGGATAGACCAAATGAGATACGCGCCACGTCTGAGTAGCGGATTAGCCTTGGCTAGTTATACATAAAAAAGCCCGCCGATGTCTCCATTGGCGGGCCTTATTAGCTGTAAAGAACAGCTATGAAAAGCGCTTAGGGTTTGATGCGCTCTTCGCTCTGTGGATCGAAGGCTACGGCCTTGTCCATGTTGATCGCAAAATCAAAACTCTGCTCTGGTGCAATGTTCACATCGGCACGCATACGTGCGATTACATCTTTACCTGAGAGTGTCATTGTCACGAAGGTATCAGAGCCCGCTGGCTCGGTGACGCCTACCGTGTTGGTCAGGTGCTGCACGTTAGTTGCATTGCGGTCTGCACCCTCAGAGTCGGTGATCGCCTCAGGGCGAATGCCCAGCAGAATCTCTTTGCCGTTCCACTCTTGCAGGTAGTTGGTGTTGAACTTCAGCTGCTGCTTGGCTCCGTTTGAATCTTCGATCTCGGCGTAAGCATCATCACCGTTGATAACCACTTTGGCAGGCACGATGTTCATCGCTGGGCTACCCATAAAGGTGGCTACAAACACGTTGGCAGGGGTGTCATAGATCTCTTGTGGGGTGCCAAGCTGCTGTACGTAACCGTTATACATAACTGCGATACGCGTAGAGAGCGTTAGCGCCTCGATCTGGTCATGAGTTACGTAAACTACTGTTGTTTTCAGCTTCTGGTGCAGCTTCTTAATCTCAGTACGCATATCAACACGCAGTTTTGCGTCGAGGTTAGAGAGCGGCTCATCAAACAGGAATACATCAGGATTACGTACCAGGGCACGGCCCATGGCAACACGCTGGCGCTGACCGCCGGAGAGCTGACCTGGCTTGCGATCTAGAAGGTGGTCGATCTGCAGTAGTGACGCAACATCGGCCATCGCCTTATCACGCTCAGCCTTAGGTACGCCATGCATCTCTAGGCCAAAGGTGATGTTCTGACCTACAGTCATGTTGGGGTAGAGCGCGTAGCTCTGGAACACCATCGCGATGTTTCGACGTGATGGGTGTACGCCATTCACCACGCGACCGTTGATAGAGATCTCACCTGAAGTGATCTCCTCAAGACCGGCGATCATGTTCAACAGGGTTGATTTACCACAGCCAGACGGGCCGACCAGTACGAGGAACTCACCCTCCTGCACGCTGATATCTACGCGGTGCAGTACTTCGGTATTACCGTAAGCTTTGGTGACGTTAGCAATATCAAGAAAGCCCATAATTTTATCCTTTTACTGAACCCGCCATCAGACCGCGGACGAAGTAGCGTCCAGCGACGATGTAGACGAGCAGAGTTGGCATGGCGGCTAGAATGGCGCCTGCAAAGTGTACGTTGTACTCCTTAACACCCGTTGAGGAGTTAACCAGGTTGTTCAGAGCGACCGTCATTGGCATCGAGTCCACGTCGGCAAAGGAGGCGCCGAAGAGGAAGTCATTCCAAATGTTGGTGAACTGCCAGATGATCGATACCACCGCAATCGGTCCCGAGACTGGCAGCATGATGCGCCAGAAGATGCGGAAGAAGCCGGCACCATCAATCTGCGCTGCACGCACCAGTTCAGTTGGGAATGCAGCGTAGTAGTTACGGAAGTAGAGGGTCGTGAAGCCCAGACCGTAGACCACGTGAACCAGCACCAGACCCGGCGTTGAGCCAGCTAGACCCATGATGCCCAGCATTCGAGCCATTGGGATCAGGATGATCTGGAATGGAATGAAGCAGGAGAAGAGCAACAGACCAAAAACGATGTTATCGAAACGGAAGCGCCATTTAGTCAGAACATAGCCGTTCAACGCGCCCAGAACTGTAGAGATCGCTACCGCAGGCACCACCATAAGAATGGAATTCCAGAAGTAGGGCTTAAGTCCGGTTGGTTCTACACCAATTTGTGCAGACGACCAAGCAGCCAACCAAGCGTCTATGGTCCAAGTCTCTGGGATCGCCATCATATTACCGCCAGTCACTTCAGCCAAAGGCTTGAGTGAGTTGGACAGCATTACGTAGAAAGGCACCAAGTAGAACAACGCGAACATTATCAATACCAGGTAGATCGTCGCGCGGACGAATCCACCAGTCCGTACTGCTGTATCTTGAGAAGCAACAGACATTATTTCTTCTCCTTCAATTCAGCGTAGATGTACGGGGTCATGACAGCAGCGATGGTCATCAACATGATTACCGCTGAGGCTGCACCGATGCCCATAGAGTTACGGGTAAAGGTGTAGGAGTACATGAACGTCGCCGGTAGTTCAGTTGCTCGGCCAGGTCCACCACCGGTAAGGGCGATAACCAAGTCGTAAGACTTAACGGCAAGGTGTGCCAAAATCACGACTGCAGAGAGGAACGCAGGGCGCAACAGAGGGATGACGATGCGACGGTAGAGGCTCCAGTTTGAAGCACCGTCGATCTGTGCTGCTTTAAGAATCTCATTGTCGATGCCACGCAGGCCCGCCAGGAACATCGCCATAACGAAACCACTGGTCTGCCACACAGCGGCAATCACAACGGTGTAAATCGCCATATCGCGGTCTTTGATCCAGCGGAACTCGAATGACTCCCAACCCCACATCTGCATGGTATTTTGCAGACCTAGACCCGGATCAAGGAACCACTTCCAAGCAGTACCGGTCACGATGAACGACAGTGCCATAGGGTAGAGGTAGAGTGGACGTAGCACGCCTTCGCCACGGATCTTTTGGTCTAGCAAGATCGCTAGCGTCAGGCCGATCAGCGTACAGATGCCGATGTAAAGTGTCGCAAAAACTGCGAGGTTAGTAACTGCGGTCCACCAGGCGCGCAGGCCCCAGAGTTTTACGTAGTTATCGATACCGAGCCAGTCATAGCTGGGCAGCATCTTCGAGTCAGTAAAACTGAGGTAAACGGTGAACACGATAAAGCCGTAAACAAACACAACCATGGCTGCGACAGTCGGCGATAACACGAGCTTGGGCAGGAGATCCTGTAGTCTCGTGCGGAAATCGGCTTCACTTGCGTGATTGGCCATATCCCCTCCTAAATTCGTGCGCTGGCACGAATCAATAATTCAAATGTGCTTAAAGATCAGGGTGTAGCAGAAGCAAAGTCGGGGGCTTTGCAGCCCCCGACTCGTTGGATCAATGGATTACATTGATTCCAGAGCAGCAGACAGCTCTTCGACTGCAGCAGCAGCGTCGAACTCACCGTTGAAGTGAGCAGTTACGACGTCGTATGCAGCGTTTTTCAGTGCAGCTGGCTGGCCGTGGCCGTGTGCCAGTGAACCTACGAGACCGCCAGTTGCGTTAGCGTACGCCAGGTCAGCCATACCTTTCTGTGCACAGATATCGAACACGCTACGGTCGATGTCAGTACGTGAAGGCACAGAGCCTTTAACCTGGTTGAATGCGATCTGGAAAGATGGAGCCATGATTGCAGAAGCCATCTTAGCCTGAGCATCTTTCGCTTCAGCTGAGTCTACGTTGAACATAGCGAACTGGTCAGCCAGGAAGGTCATAGAACCTTCTGAACCTGGTACGCGGAAACATAGGAAGTCTTCACCTGGTACTTTACCAGCGTTGATGAACTCACCTTTCGCCCAGTCACCCATGATCTGGAATGCAGCTTCACCGTTGATAACCATTGAAGAAGCGAGGTTCCAGTCACGACCAGAGAAGTTGTCGTCTACGTAAGAGCGCAGTGTCTCCATACGTTTGAATACTTCAAGCATACGGTCGCTCTCTAGAGCAGAACGCTTACGCTCGATCAGAGCTTCACGGTAGAAGTCAGCACCGCCTACAGAGAGTACGATACCGTCGAATACAACCATCTCCTGCCAAGCCTGACCACCGTGAGCCAGTGCGATCTTGCCAGCAGCTTTAGCTGCAGCCATTGCCGCTACGAACTCATCCCAAGTGTGTGGCTGTGCAACGCCGATCTCGTCGAGAACAGCTTTGTTAGCCCAAACCCAGTTGTCAGAGTGGATGTTTACTGGCGCAGAGATCCAGTTGCCATCGTACTTAGCGAAGTTCTGCAGTGGAGCAGGTACTACGTCGTTCCAGCCTTCAGCTGCAGCGATGTCGTTCAGGTTACCCAGAGCGCCTTCAGCAGCCCAGTCCTGGATGTCGTAACCAAGCATCTGTACCGCAGTTGGTGGGTTACCCGCAGTAACACGTGCACGCAGAGTGGTCATAGCAGCTTCACCGCCACCACCAGCAACTGGCATGTCAGTCCAGCCGATGCCCTGACCCTGAAGGTCCTCTTTCAGTACGTTCAGTGCAGCAGCCTCACCGCCTGAAGTCCACCAGTGCAGAACTTCTACATCTGTTGCGTGAGCAGCAGTTGCAGCCATAAGGGCGCCAGCAATGGCAAACTTTTTGACGAATTTAGTTTTCATGGATTTACTCCGACTTTTGTTGTTATCGATCTACCGTCTTTTGCAAAAGTGCGGGGCAGCGGCCGCCCCTGTTGAACTTCTAACGGGTGGAATCGTGCAATTTGAATGTTAATGGAATATTTCAAAATTTAAGTTTTTTGTTACAGATTGAAATATTCCGATCTAAAAAACGGGTGAGACTCAGACCTCATAGTCAAAGGCGAGAATGCCAGAGTGGTCTGGATCGCAGGCGGCAATGATCTTTCGCCCGGTAGCCTGATGGTTAGGGTCGGCCTGATAGAGAGCCAATGCATCCCAAGAGGCTAGCGCCAGTGTAAAGCCGTAGTTATAGCCGTGATCACGATCTTCCGGCGTCTTATTAGGCCCATGCTCAAACCCCAGTATTCCCGGATGCGTCGGCTTAAGTGCCTCTATCTCATCCATTAGGGCGATAAATTCTGCCTCGGTCACCTCAGGACGCTTCTTGAATAACACGACATGCTTAACTTGCTTAGACATAACCTAACTGCTCCTTGCCAAGTGGGCTGAGTTGATCGGGTGTAAACCGGCCTTCGAAGTCGATCTCATAGTCCTCGGGGGCGAAGTCGGGGCAGGATTTACCGGCTTCGAAAGCGGGGCGCAAAATCTCAAGGAAACGGCGGTTTTTTTCGCAGTCCGGTGCTGCACCTATATACATCACATTGGAGTAGCCACTGCCGGTGTGTTTGTCCTCAACACCGTGTATGACATCGGGGTGCCACCAGACGGTGTCACCCGGATTGACTGTAGGAATCGGCACATAAGCATCCATCACCAGCTCGTGGTACTCCTTGAACACGCCGAGAGCACGTCCGGCTTTGGCACGGCAGAGTGCATCGGCTGGAATATCATCGGCCAAGGCCCGCAGTAGCAACCAGGCGATGGTGCGAGTGATTGGAACGATGTTAAGCGTACCGTCACCGGGGCCCTGTTTGGTCAGTGCCGTCCAGCCCTGATAGGTGCGGAACATCTGGCATACCGCAGGGGAGGGGATCTCGTTAGTGCGTGTACGATAGTGGGCATCCCAAGGGTTGTATTTCTCTGGGTCGCCAAAGAAGACTTCGCGGTAGACTTCATGGAAGCTCGGATCGATCCAGCGCTCGACCGAGCCACCGTCGATGTGCGGGCTCAAACCGAGTGAGGCATCTCCCGGTTCACGCTGGCGGATACGATCTGCGTAGAGGCACTCCTTGTTGGGATCGAATTCAGGATTCTCAGTATCCAGTTTCCAAAGTCCATTCAGCCATTTGCGTAGATCCGCCATCTGCTGCGACGTACGTGCCTGCATCTGTGGTTGCGACCAGTAGAGGCCAAAGATCTGTGGTTTGCTTGATGCCAGCGCACCAAAGTAGTTATCCAACCCCGCCTTCTCTTTCTGCTTGTCGAAATAGTTGTTGTCGGCAACGTAGTGCATCAGGTTGTCGTTCCAGGCATTTACCTGCGCCTGATCGAAAACCTTACGTACAACGATAACACCACGTCGGTGAATCTTATCGATGGTTGCCTGGCTTATCTTCCCAGCCTGTATGTCAGCAAAATCGATATCCACCACAGCGTGGCCCTCAGCCATCTCCTGTTTTACCGCAGCGATTTCAGCTTTAAGACGCGCTGTCTCTTGCTCCAGGCGCTGCTCAAAGTCCGGCATGCGCTCACGTAGTGTCCGCTTGGAGTCGATGATCTGCTGTTCGATGTTGTTTGGGTCTAACATTTTCGGGTCCTCAGTCTAGGGGATAGGCCACAGGGATTAGGGTCTGGATTGGTTCGCGGGTGGGCGCACGTAGACGAGTAATCAGCGTCTCTGCAAGCTGCTCTCCAGCCGTGTAGAGATCTTCGGCAATCAAGCGGATGCCGTCTTTGAGCTGGTAGCCAAGCGGCTGGCTCAGTGCTTTAACAACGTATTCTGGTCGTGGATTGGTGGGATTCTGATGTCGGCCCTCAAATAGTGCCGGCAGAATTGCATCAGAGAGCAGCACTAAGCCGTCATACACTTGCTGTCGCTCTTTTGCCCAGCTGACCAGGGCTTCGGCCGGCGATTCGTTATTGATATCGCTGATCACCTCGCCTTGGATTCCAAACGCACTGCAGGCGTTATTGAAGGCGCGGCGCGTAATGAACTCATAGGTGGTATTCGCGCTTGGTAGAATGATGCCTAGTTTGTGTGCGCCTCGTTGAGCAAGGTCTGCTACAGCGCGCTGAACAAAGGCGTCGTTATCGAAGTCGACGTAGTCATGCTCAAAATCGAGCAGAGTACGGCCGTGGGTTACAAAGGGGAAACCTTCGGTGTGTAGCCAGCTGACGCGGGGATCTTTTGGCGCTGTATGGGTCAACACGACACCGTCACAAGCGTTGTAGCGTTTGAGGTACTCAATGGAACCGAGTGGTGAGATCTCATGCTCGGGTATCACGACAAGGTGGTAATCATCCTGTGACATGCGGTCCGTCAGGCCGAGCAATAGTTGGCGCGCAAAGCTATCCGATGGATCGGTTCGATTAAGGATAAGGCCAATGACTCGGGTTTCACCGGTCTTTAGACGGCGAGCAGCACGATCGAGTTTGAAACCCAGCTCATCGCACGCGTTGTCGACTAGGTCACAGGTTTTGGCTTTGACCTTGTCTCGCTGACCATTAAGTACGCGCGATACGGTTGCGACTGACACGCCAGCTAATTGAGCTACATCTTTTATGGTCGCTTTTGTCATCTAATTTGGTAATTACTGTTGTTGATCTAGATTTTCAAAATGTAAACGTTTACATTCTATTACATTAACCGATTGATAGAAGATTTAGCAACCCGGTTTTAGATGAAATTTGAACAAAAATTCACCAAAGAGTTGAGGGCATGGTTATGCGATGGGGTTTAGTAGGAGCCAGTACAATTGCGGCGGAGTGGATGATCGATGCGATTCGCGCCAATGGCGGAGAGATTATTGGCGTTCAGTCTGGTAGCGCCGAGCACGGCGCTGACTATGCGCAAAAACACGGGATAGCATACTCAACCACCGACCTCGCAGCGCTGTTGGATCAGAAACCTGACGCGATCTATATCTCGTCAGTCAATGATAAGCACCGTGCACAGTTAGAGGCCGCGGCTAGTCGTGGTATCCATGTGCTGTGCGAGAAGCCCTTAGCGATAAGCCTTGATGATGCTAAAGCGATGATCAAGGTCTGTGATGAAAACAATGTGCGCTTTGCGACCAACCATCACCTGCGTTGGGCAGCGACTCATCAGGCGATACGTGCAGCAATAGAGGCAGGCAAGATAGGCGAAGTGCGCTCTGCGCGTGTCTTCCATGCTGTTTACCTACCCCCACATTTGCAGGGCTGGCGCATCGATAACCCGGCTGCCGGAGGCGGGGTTGTTCTTGATATCACCGTCCACAACTGCGATATCCTCGCGTACCTGCTGGGCGAATACCCACAAGAGGTGGTATCGATGACCGATCATAAGCTCTTCGGAGATCTCGTCGAAGATGAAGCGATGAGTGTTTGGCGCTACCCCAGTGGAGTGCTGGCTTACACACACGAGAGCTTCGCCACGCCACATGCTGGCCACGGTATCGAGATCCACGGCAGTGAAGGCTCCCTGTTCGGTGAGTCGGTGATGAGTCAGCAGCCGGTCGGCACCGTTTATCTGCAGCGCAATGGCGAACGAGAAGTGCTGGCGGTGAACCCGCATAACCTCTACCAAGCCGGTGTTGCTGACTTTGTTGCGGCCATCAACGAGGGTAGGGCACCGGCTTGCGATGGCATTGCCGGTACGCGCTCGCTGGCCGTCGCCTTGGCTGTATTAGAGTCCGCTAAGAGCGGCAATAAGGTAAGCGTCGACTATGCAGGAGTTTGATATGAAGTTTGAGACGCGCGAGTTTCTGCAAACACATACCGAGTCTATCCTGGCTTTCTACGAGCCGGTTGTGCGTGACCCCAAGGGCGGTTTCTTTCAAAACTTTCGCGACGATGGTTCTGTCTACGACCCGGTGAATCGTCACCTGGTTTCGTCCACACGTTTTGTCTTCAACTATGCCGAGGCCTACCGCCGCGGCTATGGTGAGCACTATGCGGACTGGG
>JAYQBD010000068.1:0-12090 GCA_038137135.1 Oceanospirillaceae bacterium
CGCTTTGGTTTATACTTGCGCCTCACGATCTGGATTGGAGTTCAACCGGTGTTTACTGAAGGTGATATTCGTAGGCTTACTTGGCAGTCTCGTCGCGGTATGTGGGAACTAGATCTGCTGTTTGTTCCGTTTATGGAGAACGCTTTTAGGGATCTTCCGCTGGAGGATCAGGAGCGGTTTGTGCGACTGTTGGACTGTGAAGATCAAGAGCTCTTTATGTGGTTTATGCAGCGGGAGGAGCCAACAGATCCAGATCAAGCGCGAATCGTTAAGTTAGTGTTGGACTATATCCGCAGTACTAAGAAGTAAAAAGGGGGCGCTAAGCCCCAAGATTATAGGGGCTAGCGTGCACAACTGTCCCCTAATCGGCGTCACTCAATTTCAGGTGGAGTTACGCTAACTTTAAAAGCGGCGTAGTAAGCTGCGAGGTTTTTAATCTGAGCTTTTTTGAGCCCCTGCGCAATTAAACTCATTCGCCTGTCTTGTCTCATACCTTTCTGATAATCAACAAGCTGTTTCTCGATGTACAGTGCGGATTGGCCTGCTAGGCTCGGTGCCTCTGGGTCTTTCGACAACCCATCTTTACCGTGACATGCGGAACACTGCACTGATAACGCCTTACCTTCAGCAATATCAGCAGCTGTCGCAGGGAGCGCCAGTACTAAAAAAATCGGAACTAAAAGTAGCCGACTAAACATCATTCACTCCTTTTGATGGAAGGACCGGCCCCGTTGCGGGGCCGGTTTAAGGCGCAATTAGCCTTCGTAGCTAATACGGTAGATTGCACCCGCATAGTCATCAGACACGAGGATTGATCCATCCTTCATCTGAATCACATCGACTGGGCGTCCGTCATACTCGCCGTTATCGTTGAGCCATCCTTCTGCAAACGGCACCATTGTTGCGTTGCCGTCAGCATCGATTGATGTGAACATTACGCGTGCACCACAGGGGTCGGTACGGTTCCATGAGCCGTGCTGTGCTGAAAAAATTCCGTTCTTGTATTCGCCTGGGAACTGTTTGCCAGAGTAGAACGACATACCCAGGTCAGCACAGTGAGCATCAGTTGCAACGGCTGGCATCACCACATCCACGGGTACTTCCTGACCGGCGTACTCATTAGTGCGGATGTCACCGCCGCCGTACCATGGGTGGCCAAAGTGTTGGCCTGCAGCGGTCTGACGGTTCAACTCGCCCGGTGGAATCATATCGCCCATGCCATCAACTTGGTTGTCTGTCCACCAGAGTTCACCGGTAACAGGGTGGAAATCATGCCCCACGGAGTTACGCACGCCGTAGGTGTAGACTTCACGATTCGAACCATCGCGATCCATACGGACAATGCCGCCGATACCGGTTTCGGTGTAAAGATCTAGTTTCTCTGGCGGAGCGACGTTGTAAGGCTGACCCAAAGAGATGTAGAGCTTGTTGTCTGGACCAATTTTCACGACGCGAGCAGTGTGGTTGTAACTCTCTTCACTTTCTGGGATCAGGTTACCTTTCGCAACCACGTCAACGGCCACGACATCAGGTCCTTCGTAGAAGAACTCAGCTGCTGGGAAAACACGCACTTGGTTGGTTTCTGCGATGTATAGGAAACCATCCTTACTGAATGTCAGACCATTAGGTACATTGAACTCCAGTGAGGGGGCAAAGTCTTTTACCTCATCGGCTACGCCATTACGATCGCGATCAGAGACGACCCAAACCTTGTCTTTACGTGTGCCGACAAACAGCACCGTTCCCTGAGGTGCCATAGCCATGTGGCGCGCGTCGGGAACAACAGCGTATAGTTCGATTTTGAATCCCTCAGGCAATTTGATGTTCTGCAGAATTCCACGCAGGTTTTCCGCCTTCTCACCATTTTGATCGATGAAAGTATGGTCGCCCATACCTTTACCTGACTTGTTGAATACACCTACATCTGCCATTGCCATTCCTGAAAGGAGGCTTGTAGCAATGCATGCTGCGAGCAGTTTCTTCTTCATGTTGGTTACCTCAATTATTTTTTTTCTCTTGGGTCGGTGGGTTTAGGCACCATGAAAGCTTCTTTGCTGAGATCAGTCACCGCGATCGAATGGGGTCTCGCAGCTAACTCAACCTATTACTCTTTGCCGTGTAGATGCTTAGCGGGTTCATCTTTGTGAACCTTTTCCATATAGCAGAACGTAAACTTCTACCCTTCTCGGCTTTACCAAATTAAATTCGATAATCTTAGAAGGGAAATAACAGCCCTGAAGAATAACTATAAGAAAACGTGATAAAGGTACCCTGATGTTGCGACTTCGAGGAGTTGACCTAAACCTGCTGGTCGTTTTTCAGCAACTTTACTTGCATAGAAACACCAGTACAGTTGCTGAAAAGCTTGGCATTACTCAGCCCGCCGTGAGTAACTGTCTCGCTCGCCTACGCAAACAGCTCAATGATGAGCTCTTCGAAAGAACGCCTCAAGGAATGTCCCCCACCCCTTACGCAGATATGATTTCTGAGGCAATTGGCTATGGCCTTTCGACATTGGAGGCTGGTCTGGGTGTGGTCGATAATTTTGATCCTAAAGTCAGCGATCGAACTTTCCGGTTGGCTATGTCCGAGATGACAGAGACTGACGTCCTACCACTCCTTTATCAATATCTAAAAACAGCGGCCCCCAACGTGTGTATTCAGTCCGTTGGCGAACGCGGAGCGGAGCTCAAAACAGAGTTAGAGGAGGGCGATGTCGATCTCGCGATCGGCTTCTTCCCACAGCTACAAGCCGGCTTTTATCAGAGAGGATTGGTCGAAGAGCCATACGTATGCCTGCTTCGTGAGGGGCATCCAATGCTGTCGGGAGACAACACCGTCGAGCGTTTGGCCGAATACGACCATCTGATTGTCGATGCCAGAGAGTCAGGCCACTCTCACGTTGAGCAGAGTTTGCGCGCAGCTGGCATCGGCCACACGCGGGAAGTGCATATACCAAACTTTCTGAGCGCGCCTTTTATCGTGAAAGACTCTGATCTGGTTGTTACCTTGCCGCAGCGTTTTGCTCATGTAGTGGCGGCTCCCTTTGGGCTACATGTACTTGAGCACCCCGTGAATATCGAACCGAGCTGGGTTAGGCTGTTTTGGCATAAACGTTTCCACCGTGATCAAGGGTTGATCTGGTTGAGGCAGTGTCTGGTTGACCTGCGGAGTTCATCAGCCGCTTCGCAGGACGTCGAACAGGCTATACTAAGGGTTAGTTCAGTAGCCTAATCCTTAAATTATGCGACCCGCCTCCGGGAGATCAGTTGTTTTCGCCACTCAAAATAGAGCTCAAACCCTCGAAGCGCTGGTATACCTTTGTTATTAGCGCCCACCTCGTCGCTCTTTTGAGTCTGCTTTTCCTGACGCCGCTGGAGCCCTTCGTTCGATCGCTGCTAGCGATTTCATTGTTGTTGAGCGGTTACAGTTTCTTCCGTTTTCCGATCAACCAGGGCGTTTCAGCCTTTATCTGGAATGCGGATCAGCGGTTGTTTGCAACTCAGAGTGTTGAGGGCAACCAGACTCAGCATGAGATGCCAAAATCCCTGTTGGTTTTCCCGTTTTTAGTGTGTCTTAAGCTGAAGGCGAGCGCGCCGATCGCGAGTCAGTGGCTGATTCTGCTGCCGGATATGATGAGCAAAGATGAGTGGCGCAGGTTGCAAGTCCTGTCGCGTTGGAGCGAGCTAGACGCCTAGCCGGTCAGGCGTATTGTCAGTGGCTGGATGATTAATCTTAAGCCTAGTCAATCGACCAGTGATAATTGTCTGGGACTAGCACGGTGTCGTATAGATCGGGCTCGGATTCAGGGTAGTCTAGGGTGTAGTGCAAACCGCGACTCTCGGTACGCTTCATCGCGCAGCGAATTATCAACTCTGATACCAGCGACAGGTTGCGGAGTTCGATCAGATACTTACTGACACGGTAGTTTTTGTAGTAGTCCTGAATCTCACGTTGCAGCAAATCCACACGGTGTTGAGCACGCTCAAGACGCTTGTTTGTTCGCACGATACCGACGTAGTCCCACATAAATCGACGTAGTTCATCCCAGTTATGTGAGATAACGACGTCCTCATCTGAGTCGACCACCTTAGACTCATCCCAAGGTGGAACTTCTAGCTCCTCGAACGTTGTTTCCTCAAGCTCTTGTGCAATCGATTTTGCCGCAGTGCTGCCGTAAACGACACACTCTAAAAGTGAGTTGGAAGCGAGGCGGTTGGCACCGTGGAGCCCGGTAAACGCTGTCTCACCAATCGCATAGAGACCTTTGAGGTCAGTACGGCCGGCAGTGTCGGTGATCACGCCACCACAGGTGTAGTGTGCGGCAGGTACTACTGGAATTGGCTCTCTGGTGATATCAATTCCTAATTCGAGGCAGCGCTCATAGATGGTTGGGAAGTGCTCTTTCACGAACTCAGCCGGCTTGTGTGAGATATCGAGATACATACACTCGCTACCGAGACGTTTCATCTCGAAGTCGATTGAACGTGCGACGATATCGCGCGGTGCCAGCTCTGCGCGTTCATCAAAATCTGGCATAAAGCGAGTGCCGTCGGGGCGCAGTAGCACTCCGCCTTCACCGCGCACGGCCTCGGTGATAAGCAGCGATTTAGCTTTGGGATGGTAGAGGCAGGTCGGGTGGAACTGATTGAACTCCATATTGGCGATGCGGCAACCGGCGCGCCACGCCATCGCGATTCCGTCACCCGACGCACCACCATCCGAGTTAGTGGTATATAGGTAAGCTTTCGAAGCACCGCCCGTCGCCAAAACGACGCGTTGCGCGAGGAAGGGCTCTACACTGCTGTCGGTTTGATTCAGTACATAAGCACCGATACAGGCGTTGCCGCCTAAATTGAGCTTGCGGCGTGTTATTAGATCGACGCCGATATGGTGCTCAAATAACTCGATATTGGCCGCTGCTTGAGCGCGTTCCATTAGCGTCGTCTGAATTGCCCGACCCGTTGCATCAGCAGCATGCACTATACGTCGATGAGAGTGGCCGCCTTCGCGTGTGAGGTGATAGTCGTCGCCGGAACGGGTAAAGGGTACACCTTGGTCAATTAGCCAGCGGATACTGTCTGGACCGTGTTTGACTGTCTGGTCGACACTATCGCGGTGACTGAGGTTGGCACCGGCAATGTAAGTGTCTTGGGCATGGGCCTCAGTTGTATCACTCTTTTCGAAAACACCGGCGATACCACCTTGCGCCCACCAGGTCGCGCCATGCTCGAGACGTCCTTTACTAAGGACGGCAACGCGCAGATTCGAGGGGAGGTTAAGTGCCAGCGTAAGCCCCGCTGCACCGCTACCAAGAATCAAGACATCGAACTGTTTAGCCATGGACCCTTTAGCCTTGGAAAATACTGGGCTGAATTAATGAAGGGCTATTATGCCGAGTCTTTTGCGACTTTAGTAATGCTAGTGAAAGAAAATTTATAGATCTGGGGAACTTTTATCAAAAATAGCGCTCTGAGTAGGTGTAGCGCATTGATTCCGCTTGAATTCTTAGCTGTCTACGCCACATACTTTCAGAAAACCGAGTGTAAATATCTCGGGAAAAAGGAAGTCTGTGTCGAATAACAGCCAGAAAGCAACGGATCAAATCTTAGTTGAGCGCGTACAAGCGGGGGACAAGGGTGCCTTTGATCTGCTTGTGAAACGCTATCAGCATAAGGTTATTGGCTTGATTGGTCGTTATGTGCAGGATCAAGCTGAAGCGCTTGATGTTGCTCAAGAGACCTTTATCAAAGCGTACAAGGCGCTCGATAGCTTTAGAGGTGAAAGCGCGTTCTACACCTGGCTTTACCGAATCGCTACGAATACAGCGAAGAATTATTTGGTAACCCGCAGTAGACGCCCGCCCGGCACGGATGTGGATATAGACGATGTTCTCCAGGCAGAGTCTGAATCTGAACTCAGAGAGATAGAAACTCCTGAGAACAATCTTTACCGGGATGAGCTGTTCAGTGTCATGGCCTCGACACTGGAAGCTCTACCCGAAGAGCTGCGAGTTGCATTGACGCTCAGAGAGCTTGAAGGGATGAGCTACGAAGAGATTGCTGAGGTGATGGATTGTCCCATCGGCACAGTTCGCTCACGCATCTTTAGGGCGCGTGATGCGATAGATAAAGAGTTAAAACCCCTGCTTACGGATTGATTCCCCAGATTGGGGAGTTGGTCGAAGCAACTGAGGATAGAACATGTCTTACTCAGACAAACCGGAAAACTTGTCGAAGTTAGAGAGCCTTTCGGCACTGATGGATGGCGAGAGCAATGAGCTTGAGCTGCGTCGAACGCTTAGAACAGCCTCCGAAGAGGGTGAGTTATCCGAAACCTGGCGCCGTTACCATTTGGCACAGAGCCTAATGAAGGGTCAGGGTGTTGAATCTACGATCGATATTAGCGTCGGCGTGATGGCTGCGATTGAGAGCGAAGAACAGACAGCGGCTGAGCCGGAGCTCGCCAAACCTCAGACTCATTGGTGGCAGGGTGCTGCAAGTATGGCGGCGGCTGCCTCCGTAACGCTCGCAGTGCTCTTGGGTGTTCAGCAGTTCTCTGGGCAAAAAGATGTCACAGGTATGCAGCAGGCGGGTGTCATTGAACGTGCTGGTGCTACTTCAGCGCTGGTGCCGACCTCGCTCTCCGGCGTTACTGACAATACAAGCGGTGCAGAGGCGATAGAAGTGATTCGTTTGTCTGAAGATATGCGTCGCTCGATTTCTCAATACCAAACTACTTTAGCCTCATTGTCGCCCAGCTGGCAGCCTGATTGGTTGCCTGAGGGTTACACTGCAGCTGGAGTTCAGTTAGACGGTGCAACTACCACGCGTCTCTACAGCAAGTCAGGTGAGCTTCTGACCTTAGCCGTTGAACCGCTGACTGAACAGTCGCCTGCTCCAGGTAGTTACTCCCAAGCAGGGCTGACAGCGCTAGGTCGAGTAGTCGATCAGCACTTTGTATCGCTGGTAGGCCAAGTCTCTCTGGATGAGGCGGATCGTGTGATCAGCTCGCTGCAGTGGCAGACAACTGTCCACTAAACAGGGAAACTTCTCTAGTTAATGATTGAAGAGTCCGCTCAGGTTACTCGAGTTGCCGAAAACGGTATCTGGATTGAAGTGAACCGCAAAAGCGCCTGTGCCGCGTGCAGCGCGCAGGCGGGTTGCGGGCAGAAAAAACTGGTCGACTGGCTGCCGAGTAAGCAGGTTGAAGTCTTCGTCGATAACCCTCTAAACCTCATTCTCTCGCCCGGACAAGTCGTTACTGTTGGGCTGGAGGAGGGGGCGCTGTTGCGGGCCTCTATGCTCGTCTATCTCACTCCATTGATGGGATTGATTGCGGCAGTATTAATATTAAATCTTCTCAACTTTTCAGAAACCTTTCAGATCCTAGGGTCTATTCTAGGCCTCACAGTCGGGTTCATATTGACCCGTGTAGTGAGTGTTCGCAGAGTTGCTCTGGGCGATTTCACGCCGCAACTGCTTCGTACTCAATAGTTCAATTACTCGAGGAGTAGACGATGAAGATGATCAGATCCCTGATGCTGATTGTTGGTCTGGCGTTCAGTGCGCAAACTTGGGCGGTGGATCTGCCAGACTTTACCGGCTTGGTGAAATCCCTCTCACCTGCTGTAGTCAACATAAGCACAATTAACGAGGCGAAACCTCAAGAGCCACAGAACGAGCAGTTTCGCGGGCCCAACGGCGAAGAGATCCCAGAGATCTTTCGCGACTTTTTCCGCGGTTTTCAGGGGCCGGGTGGTGCACCACGTGTGAACCCTCAATCCCTCGGGTCCGGCTTCATTATCTCAGAGGATGGCTACGTGCTCACCAATCACCACGTGGTAGAAGGTGCTGACAAGGTGATGGTTCGGATGAATGACCGTCGCGAGATTGAAGCTGAGGTGATCGGTTCGGACAAGCGTTCGGACGTTGCCCTGCTTAAAATCGACGGCTCGGATCTTCCAACTGTTGAGATCGGAAGTTCAGATGCACTCGAGGTTGGTGAGTGGGTACTGGCAATCGGCAGCCCCTTCGGCTTCGATGCGACAGTTACCGCGGGTATTGTCAGCGCAAAAGAGCGCTCGTTGGCAGGTGACTCCTACGTGCCATTCATCCAGACTGACGTAGCCATCAACCCGGGAAACTCGGGCGGTCCACTGTTTAACCTTGACGGTGAAGTGGTCGGAATCAACTCTCAGATCTATACACGTTCTGGTGGCTTTATGGGGCTCTCCTTCGCTATCCCTATGGATGTCGCGATGGAAGTTGCTGACCAGTTGCGCGACCAAGGTTATGTCGATCGTGGCTGGCTGGGCGTGATCATCCAAGAAGTGACACGGGATCTCGCCGAATCTTTTGGTCTGGATAAGCCATCCGGTGCGCTGGTTGCGCAGGTCCTGCCAGACAGCCCTGCAGAAGCGGCAGGCTTACAAGAGGGTGACGTGATTATCGGCTTCAACGGCCGTGAGATAGGCCTCTCATCTGAGCTACCGGCGCAAGTGGGACGAGTAGCGCCAGGTAAGTCGGCGGCAGTCGATGTCTATCGCGACGGTAAAACGCTCACAATTGATGTGGAGATTGGTCTTCTGCCTTCACAAGAGGAGTTGGCGCAAAGCCGCATTGCACCTGATGAGCCACGTAAATCAGTTAGCCTAGGTCTCAATGTGCGAGATCTGACCGATGAGGACAAAGAGCGTCTGGAAGTTAGCTCGGGTGTGCTGGTTGAGGGGGTCTCTGCGGGTCCTGCCGCTCAAGCTGGCGTGGCTGTGGGGGATATCATCACCACACTCGGTGGCAAGACCGTAGATTCCGTGTCAACGTTGCGAGAGCTTGTTGATGATCTTTCGGGTGATCGTCCTGTTCCACTGCGGATCGTGCGCGGCGGTAGTCCGGTCTATCTGGCGCTACGTATTGAGTAACCCAATACCAATGGGTTGCGAGAAGGGGAGCACTGCTCCCCTTTTTCGTTTTGCAGTTCAAGGCATTTCCTATCTATGTGGCGCGAATTCAAGTAAAATTCGGCGCTAATTTTTGGGTCAAATGCCCGTGTTAACAGTATTTTTGGGTAAGAATTATAGTGAGTACGCTCGATCACATTCGTAACTTCAGCATTATCGCGCATATCGACCATGGTAAGTCGACCTTGGCTGACCGTATTATCCAGATCTGTGGTGGTTTGAGTGACCGCGAGATGGCGGCACAGGTGCTTGATTCGATGGATATCGAGCGCGAGCGCGGTATTACAATCAAAGCACAGAGCGTGACGCTTAACTACAACTCGAAGAACGGCAAGACCTACCAGCTTAATTTCATCGATACCCCCGGTCACGTTGACTTCTCATACGAAGTATCCCGTTCGCTCTATGCTTGCGAAGGCGCGTTGCTGGTGGTTGATGCCGCGCAGGGTGTAGAGGCTCAGTCGGTGGCTAACTGCTACACAGCAATCGAGCAAGGACTTGAAGTTCTCCCTGTTCTTAACAAGATGGATCTGCCACAAGCGCAGCCGGAAGTGGTGCGTCAGGAGGTTGAAGAGGTTATTGGTATCGATGCATCGGGTGCTATTCCCTGTTCTGCCAAGACTGGCATGGGTGTAGAGGATGTACTTGAAGCTCTAATCGAAGTTATTCCGCCGCCTCAGGGCGATTACGACGCGCCGCTACAAGCGCTGATTATCGACTCTTGGTTTGATAACTATCTGGGCGTCGTCTCACTGGTGCGTATTGTGCAGGGTACCCTGAAGCGCAAAGATAAGATCATGGTGAAGTCGAGCGGTGTTAACTACCAGGCTGAGATGGTCGGTATCTTTACGCCGAAACAGACGACCACTGATATTCTGCGCGCGGGTGAGGTTGGCTTTGTGGTTGCGGGTATCAAAGACATTCACGGTGCGCCTGTCGGTGATACGCTGACGCACGCGAAGACGCCTGATGTCCCATCTTTGCCTGGTTTCCAGAAAGTTCAGCCTCAGGTGTATGCGGGCCTGTTCCCAACCAGCTCTGATGACTACGAAGATTTCCGCGAAGCGTTGGATAAGCTGACCTTGAACGATGCTTCTCTGTTTTTTGAGCCAGAAACTTCGGATGCACTGGGTTTCGGTTTCCGTTGCGGCTTCCTTGGCATGCTGCACATGGAGATTATTCAGGAGCGACTCGAGCGTGAGTATGATCTAGATCTGATCACCACAGCACCCACCGTTGTCTATGAGATTGAGATGAACAACGGCGATGTGATCTATATCGATAGCCCGTCAAAGCTGCCTGATCCGGGCGGTATCCGCGAGATGCGAGAGCCGATCGTGCAGGCCAATATACTGGTGCCGCAGGAGTACTTGGGGCAGGTGATCGGGCTCTGTGTTGAGAAGCGCGGTACGCAGAAGAATATGTCGTTTGTTGGTAACCAGGTGCAGCTTACATACGAATTGCCAATGGCCGAAGTCGTGCTCGACTTCTTCGACCGCCTCAAGTCATGCTCGCGCGGTTATGCATCGCTAGAGTATAACTTTGTCCGCTTCGAGGCAGCCAAACTGGTGCGTATGGATATCCTGATCAATGGCGAGAAGGTCGATGCACTGGCTGTGATTCTGCACCGCGATAATGCGATGTACAAAGGGCGCCAGCTCTGTGAAAAGATGAAAGACCTGATACCGCGTCAGATGTTTGATGTGGCGATCCAGGCAGCCCTCGGTGGTAAGATCATTGCTCGTACTACGGTGAAAGCTCTCCGTAAAAACGTACTTGCGAAGTGTTACGGCGGTGACGTCAGCCGTAAGAAGAAGCTGTTAGCGAAGCAGAAAGAGGGTAAAAAACGAATGAAGCAGGTTGGGCGTGTGGAGATTCCACAGGATGCTTTCCTTGCAGTGCTGAAGGTGGATGATTAAACCGTCATGAATTTAGATTTTGCGCTGATTCTAGTTGTAGTAACCCTGGGTAGCGGTGTTATCTGGTTGATTGATAAGATCTGGCTTACGCCTAAACGTATCAAAACGGCTGAGGCAGCTCCAACCGAAGAGGCGAAGGCTAAGCTGCTTCAGCAGAACGCTATTGTTGAGACCAGTAGCTCGATCTTTCCTGTCTTGGCTGCCGTGTTGATACTGCGCTCGTTTTTGTACGAACCGTTTCAGATCCCATCCGGCTCAATGTTGCCAACATTGAAAGTGGGTGACTTTATTTTGGTTAATAAATACCACTACGGTTTGCGCACGCCGGTTGGAAATATCACTTTCGTTGAGAACAACTCTCCTGTGCGCGGAGACGTTGTAGTATTTAAATATCCAAAAAATCCAAGTATTTACTATATTAAACGTGTCGTCGGTCTTCCGGGCGATGAGATCGTGTACAAGGACAAGGTAATCTACGTTAACGGCGAGCCGCAGGCTCAGGAGTTGATAGCGCAGTTGCCACCTGCCCAGCCTGAGCGTTTGCTTGTAAGCGAGACGCTCGGCGAGTTTGAACATGAGATCTATCAGGACATCAACGCTCGCAATATGCAGGGTGGTTGGATTGTTCCAGAAGGCCAGTACTTTGTAATGGGCGACAACCGAGATAATAGTAATGACAGTCGTTACTGGGGAGCGGTTCCTGATGAACTGCTTGTCGGCAAAGCGGTGAGTGTATGGATGCACTGGGCGAATTGGACCAGCATCCCAGACTTTACAGCGATGCGAGGAATTCAGTAGCGCCCGTCCTAGGAGCACACATGCACTCAATGGATCGTCAGCGCGGTATTTCATTCCTCAATCTACTGATCGTACTTATGGTCGGCGGTATCTTTTTCGCAGTTGGGTTTAAGCTGTTTACCCCTTACGCGGATCATGAGACCTTTAAGTCGATATTGACGTCAATTACCGAAGATCGTGAAGAGATGAAGAAAGATCTCAGCACGATTAAGCGCAATATCCAGCGCCGCTTTACGATCAATCAGGTGCGGCTGCCAAAATACGCGCCAGATGGTGAGACACCCTCACTTGTGATCAAACAGAAAGAGAGTGAAGTGTTCTTTACGCTCGATTATGAAATTCGCGTGCCGATGTTTTATAACGTCGATGCCGTGGTGAAATTTAAAGAAGAATACGTAGCAACCAAACCTTGAT
>JAYQBD010000069.1:0-4469 GCA_038137135.1 Oceanospirillaceae bacterium
CCCACATCGACCGCATAGCCGTCATCTATCGCCACGCGCTGAATCGCATCATTACCGGCAAAAAAATCTGTAAACTCACCGACTAGCGGATCGTTTCCCGCACTGAACGGGGGGACACCCTGAATAAAACCGGAGAAGAGGTAGCTGCCATCCGTATCCTTGGCGTTACCGACGGAGATCAGATTGTTGTAGATTGAGTCTAGCTCTATCGCCAGCGCCTCTTTGGTGGTCTTATCCAGGGTACCGTTGGCGCCTTGAATTAACAGCTCTTTGGCGCGTATCAGATCATCATTGACGGCAGTAATTGCAAGCTCCTGCAGGCTCAGTTTGTCGTTCACCGCGGCGATATTTTTAAGATACTGATCCGCCTTGCGCACCGAGCTCTCTAGCCTATCTAAGGCCGCGACCTGATCGGGCGCATCGGATGGCTTGAGGTAGTTACGCCCAGTTGAGATACGCTCCTGCGTTTGGGCCAGGCGCGCCTGCTGCTGCCCTAGCTGGGTGGTTATGCGGTCAAAAATGGTACTGGTGGTTACTCGCATCTTGGTTCCTGCTCTACATCCTAGTTCGGCGCTGCCCGTTAACTGCTCATCGGCGGTTGTTAGCGGATCTGTAGTATCACATCAAAAAGTCGGTTAGCCGCCTGAATCACCTGCGCGTTGGCCTGATATGCCTGCTGAAAGCGCAACAGGTTGGCCGCCTCCTCATCTAGACTCACCGCCGATACCGAGTCACGCTGCTGGCGCGCCTCATCAGTCAATACCGACTGGGCGTCGCGGCTAATCTGCGCCTGCACCACCACCGACCCCAGGTCGTTAATCACATCGGCGTAAACCTCGCCCAGCGTGCCGCGGCCGTTAAAGATATCGCGGTTGGACTGCAGCTGCGCTAGTTGCAGCACGTTACGGTTATCGCCCTGCGGCGAGGCGTTGGGGGCGACGGTAAAGCTATCTCCGGCCAGCGGGTTATTCTGCAGCTGCGCACTCCAGCCGTTGATCTCAATCAGATCACCCGGCGTGTAGCTGCGCGTACCGATCGAGGTGCCGGTGGTGATATCGGTTATCGTGTAGCTATCGGCCGTAGTGAACTCAATGCGCACCTCAGAGAGCAGCTGCTGGCGCGTCTGCGCCTCATCTTGAGGGTACCAACCGCCGGAAAATTCAGTGGTACCATCGGTCACAAAGACCAGCAGGTCATCGCTGATCTGGCCGGTCATCATTAGGTGGGTTTTCCCGTCGGCATCAGTGGTGAGAGTGAAGGCATCTTTGTAGCTAGCCGCCCCCTGCTGATTTAGATAGCTGTTGTTGTAGTTGGCCACATCACTGGTGTTAAAACCGTTGGCGGTAGAGATCAGCGTCGCTTTCAGGTCCGCGCTAATACCGGCATCGCCAAAGATGTGGCGCCCATCACGGGTAAAGATCTGCACGCCGCTGGCGTTATCAAAGGCGAGGTCAAGTCCGCCAATTTTATTCCCTTCAACCACGAAGGCTTTAGCGGGTATTTGTGCTGAGCCCAGCACCTTTTTACTGCTCACAGCACCCAGTACCTGCTCAATGCTCTGCTCGCCTTTGCGCAGAGATCCCTCGTTAATTGCCGACCAGCTGGTCAACTGCAAGGTGGAGTGGCTGCTGCGTTGGTCCACCATCAGCGGGGCTGCAGTGGCGATATCATCACCCCCACTGATCAACACCTCAATCTCGCCTGCAGCGTGCGCGCTGGCGTCGGTCACGCCAAACATATCGCGACCGTAGTTACCGGAGGCGTCCCAACCACTGCGCTGCACCTCATTCACAGCGTTCATAAATCCCAGTGCCAACGCATCAAGCTCATTGCGCGCCTGTTGCAGCGCGTTGTTACGAAAATCTTGCAGACCCGCCAGCGAGCCGCTGGTAATACTGGATAGCGCTTTCGGTGAGCCGTACGCGTCCAGGGTAAAGCCAATGCGTTCCGGATCGCTACTCAGGCGTTTTGCTGACACGATCTTGGAGATATCACCGTTAACTATCTGGGTGTCGGGCGACTGAAAACCGAGATAGACATCAACCACACCGCTCTTTCGCTCAACCACCACGAGTTTTGTCAGCTCAGACATCTGTTGGAGTAGATCATCACGCTGGTCCAGCAGCGCGTTGGGCTGCTTACCCACTTCGCCATTTTTATAGAGCGACTGGTTTACCGCCGCCAGTTGCTTGGCGAGTGTGTTGAGGCTGCTCACTTTGCTTTCGATCTCCAGAAAGGAGTCGGTATCCAGCTGATCAAACTGCCGTGCCATCGACTGGAAGCGCTCTGAAACATTACGTGCCTCATTCAACAGCCCCTCACGGGCACTTGCAGATGAGGGAGATACCGAGAGATCCTGTGCAGCGGAGAAGAAACGATCCAAAATTGTGGTGACCGAAAGTTGCGGATCACCCAGAATATTCTCGAGCTTACGCGCATAGTCATAGAGCGAATTCTGCTGCTCTAACGCCGAGGTGTTCTTGCGCAGTGTCTCTGTGGCGAAGCTATCATAGGCACGGCGCACCGCCTCCGACGATACACCGAGCCCCACTTTGATCATGCCTGAGCCGGAGCCGATCTCTTGACGGGTCTCATGACTCTGCCGCGAATAGCCTTCGGTATCGACATTAGAGATGTTGTTGGCAACGGTCGCCAGCGAGCGCTGGTAAATTTTTATCCCCGAGGTACCAACCGACAGCAGATCAGCCATAATCTGTTACCACCCTTTATCTATACTTTGATAGGCATCTAGCGCCATTTCGGCACTACCCGCCTTTGGCAGTTCAAACGCTTGCGTGGCGCTGTTTAGCTGGAAAGCACGCGCGCTCTGCTGCAGATGTTGCAAGGCCGCTTCAAACTTTATTTCAGACTCACCCGAGGGGAGCTGACCCGCCAAATTCTGTTTCAGCATATCGGCAAAACCTAGCGGCCCCTGTTTGGCCATCGCCATCGCCATCTGCTGATCCTGCATATCGGTAAACATGCGCAGCGCTGAGGAGTTAAACAGCTCGCTTTCGGGCACCGTCTTACGCATCTCTTTGAGCATCATATTGAGGAACATTCCCTCAAATTGAGTCGCCACCTCATCCAGGGCGGCACCCTGATCGCGCTGGGCTTTCGCGCGCAGCTCCGCCATCCCTTGGAAGTCGTTGTAGCTCGAAATCTTATCGCTAACGTCCATGCCGTCCACCGTTAGATGATGATCAGTTCAGCCCGCAAGCTGCCTGACTGTTTCAGGGTTTCGAGGATTGCCACCAAGGCGCTTGGGGAGGCCCCCACCATGTTCACCGCATCCACAATTTCACGCAGCTCTACACCCGGCTCGAACAGAAACATCGGTTTCTCCTCTTCGGTCACTGTCAGATCGGTATTGGTCACCGGTACGGCTTCTGCTTGGGTAAAGGGGCCCGGCTGGCTCACCTCATTACGCTGCATAATCTTTACCATCAGGCTGCCATGGGTCACGGCCGCGGCGCTAACACGCACATTGCGGCTAATCACGACGGTACCCGAGCGCGAGTTAACGACCACCCGCGCAGGTGGCTCACCCGGATCGATCTCCAACCCCTCGATCATAGAGACGAAACCGACTCGCGCGCTCATCCCCTCGGGCGCAACTACGCGTACTGATACTCCATCAATCGCCTCAGCGGTACCCGCACCAAAGGTGTCGTTAATCGCTTCCACGACACGCGTGGTAGTGGTGAAGTCGCGACTCTTCATATTTAGAACCAAATAGTCACTGCTGCCAAAAGGGGTATCGACCAACCGCTCTACCGTTGCTCCGGATGGTACGCGCCCTACGGTGGGCACATTAACCACCACTTTTGACCCCTCAGCGGCGGCACCCAAACCGCCCACAGCGAGGTTTCCCTGCGCCATGGCGTAGACCTCACCATCCACGCCCAACAGGCGGGTCATTAGTAGCGTGCCGCCGCGCAAGCTGGTTGCTTCCCCGATCGTGGAGGCGGTTACATCAATGCGCTGACCCGGTTTTGCAAACGCGGGCAACTCCGCGGTTACCATGACTGCCGCCACATTGACCAGGTCCATATCCTGCGCCCGCGCGGCGATAGAGTTGTAGGCCGACTGCGAGAGATCAGAGGTCACATCGTTAATATTTAAACCAAAACGCGACAACATCGAGCGCAAACTCTGGTTGGTGAAGTTGATCGCCCCATCGCCGGTGCCATTTAAACCCACCACCAGACCGAAGCCGATCAACTGGTTATCCCGAATTCCAGCGATATCGCTGAGGTCTTTTATGCGGTCGGCATTCGCACCGCTCGCCCAAGCCAGCACGAGAATCAGAGCTAAACCACGTAGAAACAGGGTTGCACTGATCAGAGAGGATGTCAGCACCGCTTTTTCGAGTGAAATTTTAGACATAGTACCCTCGCTTAAAATGGCCAGAATTTGAGGAAGAAGGCGTTACCCCAGGCGAGCTTGGTGGCATCGTTCAACTGCCC
>JAYQBD010000069.1:4569-12031 GCA_038137135.1 Oceanospirillaceae bacterium
GTCTCGATATACATGTTCTCCCCGGTCGCTTGCAGACCCGCGGGGTTTACAAAGGTTGCCAGCTGCACATTGCCAACAATGGTCGGTTGCGGCTGACCAAAGCGCATCACGCTCACGGTGCCATCCAGGCCAATAGTGATCGACTGGGCATCGGCTGGAATAGCAACGGTCGGCTGTAGTTGAAAACCGTTAGAGGTAACGAGACTGCCATCAGCGCTGAGCTTAAACGAGCCATCGCGGGTGTACCCGATGGTGGCGTCAGGGCGCAGAATCTGGAAGTAGCCGGGACCATCAATAGCGACATCCAGCGCATTTTCGGTCTGCACCATGTTGCCCTGCGTGTGCAGTTTCTCGGTGGCAACTATACGTGTACCGGTACCGAGCATCAGGCCGGTTGGAGCCTGGCTGTTGGCTGCGGTATTGGCGCCTGCCTGACGCACGTTCTGGTAGAGCAGATCCTCAAACACGGCACGGTCACGTTTAAAGCCCATGGTGTTGACGTTCGCTAGGTTGTTCGAGATCACGGACATACGCGTCTGCTGCGCATCAAGTCCGGTCTTTGCAATCCATAATGTAGCGTCCATTGTTCTATCCTCTTTTTATACAGTGGTCTTAAGCCACTTACCCCTGATCTTTACGTTAGCTATCCAAGCGCATCACACTGGCGCCAGCGGTGGATAGCTCTTTTGCATTTTTCATCACACTGATCTGCATTTCGTAGGCGCGCGAATCACGTATCATCTGCACCATGGCATCAATCGGTGTCGCTGAACTCCCTTCCAGAGCACCAGTGGTTACACTGATCTGAGCATCAACAGGTAACTGGGTCTGTGCAGCCGTCTGATAGAGTCCATCCGAGCGAATCTGCATCACCTCGCCCTCAGCATTTACCAGCTTCAGTCGGGCGATGGGCTCCATCACATTACCGTCCTCGCCCTGCGCCAAAATATTGACAGTGCCATCAGCCGAGATATCGATCTTCGACGTTGGCGGCAGCGTGATGGGACCGTTATCCCCCAGCACCACGTGGCCGGCACCGGTCGTCAAGACGCCATTGTCGGTGATCTTCAGATCCCCCCGGCGGGTGTACACTTCAGTTCCATCGGGCGCCTGCACGGCAAGTAAGCCCTGACCGGAAATATAGAGATCCAACGGATTACCCGAGCGCTGCACTGGACCGGGTGTTAAGTCCACCACGTTTTCAGTTTTCAGAATTGGAATGGCACGCGAATTGAGCCCGGTGGGTGCCACTAGGTCGCGGGAAATCACCGCCGAGCTGAAGCTCTTTTTAAAGCCTACCGTACTCACGTTGGCCAACTCGTTAATGGTGTTGGCTTGGCGCTGCTCTGTTACTTTCATACCGTTAAGCACGGTATATATCATCTTGTCCATCGGTCTTTACCCTGTGGTTTGCGGCAATCTTTTGCCGCTTTGGCGACGTTTTTATGACAAAACGTCACGATTACAAAGATTGATACAGATAGCGTGCCATAAACAAAAAAAGCCCTCATATCAATAAGATAGAGGGCAAAAGATCCAAACCTAATATTCAGATGGAGGGGTTATCCGCGAATATTAATAATGGCCTGGGTCAGGGTATTTGAGGTTTCAATGGCCTTAGCGTTGGCCTGGAAGTTACGTTGTGCGGTGATCAGGTCAACTAGCTCCTGAGTCAAATCCACGTTAGAACGCTCGATTGCACCGGCGCGTATTGAACCGAAACCCGAGGATCCCGCTTCACCGATCTTCGCATCACCCGATGAAGCTGAGGCTAGGAAGCTTGAGTCACCCATCTGGCGTAGACCTGATGGCGAGGCAAAGTTAGCGAGGATAATCTTACCCAGCGACTTCTGAGTACCGTTGGAGAACGAGGCGTTCACCAGACCGTCACCACCGATATCCAGACCCATCAGGTCACCTTCAGGCTGACCATCTTGCGACTGGCTCAAAACCGAGAAGGTGCCGGTGTACTGACTGGATCGAGTCAAGTCTATGGTCATGTCGCTGATTGGGATATTGGTATCCTGGCCCGCCACAATGCGTGCAGTGAATGGGATACCCATAAAGGGCGATAGCGCCTCACCGTTGAGTGTAAAGGTCAGCTCACCTGGGTCTAGGAAGACAGGCTTCCACGTCTCTGAGTTGATGGTTGAGTCCACACCTGAAGGGTCAGTCACCTCCTCGTAGTAGCCATCATCACCGAGCTCCACAAAGGTCTGAGTACCGTTGACCGTATGCTGCGACAGGTTAACCCAGGGGTTAGTCACACCGACGGCTCGGGTGGTATTGGCAAAACCGAACAGCTCAGGCACCTCAGCTTTATCACCCGTTGTTTCAGCAATCTTAACGATATCGATAACAGAGGCCGAACCTGTGGTAGGGCTGGTGACGGTAAACTGGTTGGTGGTCTCATCAAACTCCACGGTTACACCGCGCAGCTTTTGCCCCGATTCCGTCACTGCTGTGCCATCATCCTGCAGGACCTTCTGATCGATGGCCGCATCTGGGTAGTTAATCCCCTGTTCTAGCAGACCGGCGATGACACTTGGTTTGAGACTTGAGTTACCGATATCGAGTGTAAAGTTAGACTTCACACCGTTCACCACCACCTCGATATCTAGGTCAGAGGCGATTGTCATGGTTCCGTCCGACTTCAAGATCACCGGGTCGGACTTAAGCACTGCCGCGTCCGATACCTTACCGCGCACGGCGTTATCGGTTGCGCTAATGGCGTAGACAGCGTTATCGGTACTCACACCCAGAATCTGCGACGCACCGGTCGAGGTATTAATACCCTGAACATCGTATTTATCCACATCAGAGAATTCGATGCTCGACGAGTCACCCGTAGAGCCAGAAGAGAAGGAGAACTGCCCCTCTTCATAAACCACTTTCATGCCGTATTTCGGTTCAACTGCGGGGGTTGCACCTGAGGTATTTGCTGGATCAGAGAAGGCGTTGTTGATCGCCACTGTCAGCTTAGAGGCCAGATCATCCCCAGCGATTTCGTCGTCAACGACATCTGCGTCACCGGTCAGATCAAGGTTTATGGCCTGCGAAACCCCATCGACGGTCAGTGTGAAGTCAAACTTTAGGTTGTCTCCGGTAACTTCGATGTTGTCATCCGCATCAATAATTGTTGACGCACTCGGCACTGATGAGACGGTCGTTGCCGGCACAGAGTTCTGCTTGGTGACGTTCTCGTCATAGCGGAACATACCGACTTTCTGCGATGCCCGAGCAGTCACATAACGCATATCACCGTGACCATTCATCTCCAAGTACTGTCCCGACTCATTGGTCACCTGCTGCAGGCGTGAATTAAAGGCCTGATCTCCGATAAAGAAGTAGGTCTGCCACTTACTCTCCGGCGTGCCAATATTTGCCGTCTGTGTTTTCACATAGTAGATGGTGGCCAGATACCCCTCACCGGAGTCGTCGTAAACCGTCAGTGCCGTGGATTCGTTATAGGTGGACGGATCAGTTCGGTCGAATTTCGCATCGATCACTGCGGCATCCGCTGGCAGGTTAAGGCCCAGCTTCACCTCGGTTGTTTTTTGCGCCTCGCCCGTTGTTTGTGACGGAATTGTAAGAGCACTCAGGTTACTCAAATCCGCCGTGCCGGATGAGTCGACCGATGCCGCCATCAGTCGCTGTCCAGTCGAGTTCACCACGTTATTCTGCTCGTTGAGCATGAAGGCACCGTTACGGGTGTAGATATCCTGCAGACCGTCGGCGGTTTTTAGTGGGAAGAAACCGTCACCGGTAATCGCCAAATCGAGCGAGTTACCTGATGTCGAAATGTTACCCTGGCTAAACTCCTGGTTAACCCCCTTGAGGAGTACACCCTGACCAATCTGGGCCGACGATTTCTGCAGCGGCGAGGTGGAGAAGATATCACCAAAGTCGGCCCGTGAGCGTTTAAACGCTGTGGTACCGGAGTTGGCAATGTTGTTTGAGGTTACCGCCAACTGAGAGGTGGCCGAGTTAAGTCCTGTAAGTGATGTATAGAATGACATAGCTGTTGTCCCCTAAGTGTATCGTCTCTAATCGCTCTACTCGCCGACGCGATAGACCTCGTTAAATGGAATGTTGCCGACACCAGCGACCTCCAGCAGAAGTTCGCCCGCGGGGCTTGTCGAAATTGCATTTACATTGGCGTAAACCAGTGTGGTGGGGGTATAAGCCTCACCATTTTTCAGTGCCACTGGCTCAACAAAATATTCACCCGGTTCGGCCGGGTAGCCGTCATTGGTGATGCCATCCCAAGAGAACTCATGGATTCCAGGAAACATGAGCCCCACATGCTCGGAGTAGACCACCTCACCCTTGAGGTTCTTCACCACAATCTGTGTGCCATCAGTCGCCTGATCTAGGCTAATTGCTCCTTTGAGTCCCTTGGTCGCATCGAGCTGGGCGAAGGCCCCCTCAACCAAGGCACTCTTATTGATAAGGCCACTGGCCTGCATCAACTGCTGCGAACGGAAGCTGTCTGACATCGACTGCATCGAGGTGTTCATCTCGGTTATGCCACTGACAGTCGAGAACTGCGCCATCTGCGCCAAGAACTCTCCATTCTCCATCGGCTGCAGGGGATCCTGATTCATCAACTGAGTGGTCATCAGCTTCAAAAAGTCACTCTGGCCAAGCGTTGATGAGGTGCGTTCGGCCTCTGCCTCTTGAGCCTTAAGATAGTCGTCGGTCGTGCGCACCGCGCTGCTAATTCCTGTTGCTAACATTGGGGCAACCTCCTAGCCTCTACTGTCCTAGGCGTAGCGTCTGTAACACCAACTTTTTCGCGGTGTTAATCGACTCCACGTTGTTTTGGTACGAGCGTGACGCCACGGTCATCTCCACCATCTCTTCGATTGAGTTGACGTTGGAGATATAGATATTGCCATCGGCATCGGCCATTGGATGGTTGGGCTCAAAACGCCGATCATTGGGTTTATCGCTGTTACCGATACTCTCTACCGACACACCTGCCGCGAAAGTTTCGGTTGTTTGATCCATTACCGTGCGAAAGATCGGCCGCTTCGCTTTGTAAGCTTCTTCGGCACTCGAGGCTGCCACACCCACGTTGGCAAGGTTGGATGAGATGGTGTTCATTCGAACCATTTGGGCATGCATGCCCGAACCCGCTACCCCTAACACATTAAAAAATGACATTTTATTCCCCTCTCAACGCGGTCTTAATGCCTTTGATTCGGCTGTTCAAAAAGGTCAGTGTTGCCTGATAACGCATGGCGTTGTCGGCGAATATGCCCTGCTCTGTATCGATCTCAACCGTGTTTCCATCTAGGGAGGGGTTGGTTGGGATACGGTAGAGCAGGTCCCCGCCCTGTTCGCCATAGGCACTCTGGATATGATCACGGTCACTCATCCTTAACTCACCTACAGAGTTGCCGGATAACAGCGATTTGAAGTCGATATCACGCGCTTTGTAGTTTGGCGTATCGGCGTTGGCAATATTTGCTGCTAGCACGGTAGAGCGCATAGACCGAAGCGTGAGCGCCTGAGCGTGAATACCAAATGGATCTTGTAATAAAGACATTTTTTGCCTCTTTTCTTATACCCTTGCCAAGCAAAAGCAAACAGCAGGCCAAAAATAATTTAAATAATTAAATCAATATTTTATCGTAAGATTTACTGACTTTTTGGCTCATCTATGTCTACAAACAGGCGTTGTAGTAGGCAGAGGAGGCAACCGTTTGCCGCCCACAACGGCACTCCTCGCTAAAGTTTTATCAGGGGTTGCCGATAAGAGAGTGAGAAACTATATCTAGGAACGATTGATGACTGATAACGTGCACTTTTTAACTCGCAACAGCGCCACGCGAACTGAGACCAGTCCGCGTAAAAGTAGCGCTGGCGAAACTGTGCCCGCTAAGGATCCAATCGATCTACAACAGCAGCGTGAGCTGCGTGCAAGTTCTGATCAGGTCAGCCTGACCCATACGGCAAAAAGTGCGAGCAGCACAAATCAGTTGGCGGCGCAGTTATCAGGCGTCGATATGGAGAAGGTAGAGATGATAAAGCGGGCTATAGCCGAGGGTCGATACCCGCTAGATCCCGATGCAATCGCTGAGCGGATGCTCAACCTAGCCGATCTGATCGATCCCCCGCCGGGCATCAAACGCTAACCCACTTAAACAAAAAACGCAGACCGGTGAATCGCTCTGCGTTTTACTTTTCTCTACTTAAGATTCAGATTAGCTGTCAGTTTACGTCCATTACAATTTCAATACGCCGCTCGCCCAACGCACTCCCCTGCGCGGGTGGTTTGGTGTCCCCGTAACCCTTAACAGTCAAACGCTCAGGGTCAATCGCATATTGCCCAGACAACGAGTTTGCGATCGAGGAGGCTCGAGCAATCGACAAATCCCAACTCGACGGGAACTGACCATCCAATTGGACTGGTTCAGAAGAGGTGTGCCCCTCGATCGTAACCGGGCCGTCATTCTTAGTGATCACACTGCTCACTTTGCGCAGCATGGCTTCAGCGCGGCTGGTATTCATCTTGGAACCGCCTGATGGAAAGGTAGCACTCTCGGCCAAGCGAACAATTATCTGATCTCCCTGGCGTTCCACCTCAGCAATCCCGCTCTCTATTTCGCGCGCCAGCTCATTGTTCAACTGCTCAATCTTATGTGTAACCGCGTCCATCGGCTCATCTGTTGGCTGCTGGTCGGCCCAATTCGGTGTATCAGCGTACTCAAGAACCTCGATCGGCGCTTGCGCACTCTTCTGGAACTCTGCAACTCGCCGCAGCAACTCAACTTTCTCTTGTGGAATGACACCACCAACCTCTTGCGAGCTCTGCTGTTCATTTGCCTGAGCCGAACCGAAGTTCTGAATCTCTACTAGGACACGCTGATCATCTTGGCGGACCGCCACCTGCCCCCTAGAGATATACTCCGCCAACAAGGACTCAAGCTGCTCACTCGGGCTATTCTCGCTGGACTCACTCTTCTGTTTGCGATTGCGGTCCAGCTCCTTCTCGGGGTCGTCTTCATCGACCTTACTCTGCTCTACAGAACTGACAATAGTGGGGTTGGCGTTTGATGAACTGAACGAGTTATTGATAATCATGGTGCCATCGGGTCGCTCAAAGGTCTGTACCTCTTTCTGCACACCGAAAGCCTCTGAGAGGGCACCGGCAGCCTGTAGATACTGCAGTCGACGGGCTTCTGTAAAGGAGAGAATAAGGACAAAGAAGGCCATCAACAGAGTTGCCATATCAGCAAACGTGGCCATCCAGAGAGGCGCGCCGGGTTTACACTCCTCGCACTCGACCTCTTTTTCGGGTGGGGCATCCTCTGCGACTGCAGTGCCAATCACCTCTTCTGGTGCGGTCTCTTGGACGGTCTCTTCGTTCGTGGCCATAACTCTGTCGGTGCCGTTTAAGCGTTGGCAAATTTCGCCCGGGTGGCCGGATCAAGATAGATCGCCAACTTGTCGG
>JAYQBD010000070.1:0-11858 GCA_038137135.1 Oceanospirillaceae bacterium
CCACCAAACGGTCGACGGCGGCATCAACACCTTTTAACTGGGCGTCGGGTAATAAGTTATCGAGGCTTCGACTGAGTTCAGCATCTGACTTCAAACCGCGACCGGCATAGATGCGTGCCAGGACCGGATGAAGACGCTGGAGCTCCTGCGGGATATTACTAACCGGACGTTCGACGATTTGAACAGAATCAGTCATTTTTCGGGCCCGGCAGTAGTTCGCTCGTTTTATCGGTGGAGTAATAGACTGCTAGGCCAATCCATTCGCGCACGGCGGTGTGAAGGTCTCGTAGGTTCTGCCAGAGTTTGGGGTCATTTCTAAAACCTGTGGAGGTGAGCGAGTAGAAATCTACGGGATAAGGGATCAGGTTCCACCCCTGTTTACGAAAGATCCCAACCGATCGCGGCATATGAAATGCAGAAGTCACTAAAACCCAATCACCTTTCGGCACTCCTCCGAGCAATTTCGCCGAAAATAGCGCATTTTCGTAGGTATTTCGCGAATCTGATTCAAGCATCACGCGATCCCGAATACCGAGTTGTTGCAGGTAAGCCTCGACCGCGTCGGCACCTTTGAAGTCCGGCCGTAAAGCCGAACCACTGCCACCCGTAAAAACAATTTTTGCTGCCGGAAACTCGCGGGCTAAAGCAGGAATCGCCATCACACGCTCAGCCGCAGCGTTGAACTGCGGAGCATCCCAGACAACGCTCTCCTCTGCGAGCTCGCCGCCGCCGAGAACAATAATTCCCTCGATATTGGCTTGGGATAGATCCGGCTGAGGAAAACGACTCTCAAGCGGTCGCAGCAAAGCATCGCCCAAGGGCATAAATATCAGCGCGATCCAGAGCAGCAGGTTAACCGTCAGCAGGGTTCCACCCAACTTGCGCCAACCGACCCACAGAGCGAAGAGCGCGAAGATCAGCATAAAGACCATCAAGTGGTCGGGGGCGGCAAAGAACCAGAAAATTTTGGAAAGGCTGAAGAAGCTTGGCATCGGCTTACCTCAGTAGGGGATTAAGAGGAGAAGCTGCTGCCCCGCAACGCAGGGCAGCCGTAACACTAGCGGTGACAGTGTTCAGCAACGTACTGCTGGACTACCTTCAGCTCATTATCGAGCACCTGCAGGCGCTCTTCACGCTCAAACAGGTCAGCCATGTGAGCTGGTAGCTGTGGCGATTCCAGGCCCGCTTTTACCACAGGATCTGGGAATTTAACCGGGTGTGCTGTTGCTAAAGTAACCATGGGCACTGAAGCACTGCGACGGCATTCGCGTGCGGCCTTCACACCAATTGCCGTATGCGGATCTAGCAGGTACTCAGTTGACTCAAATACCTCAGCGATCACCTCACAGGTGGTTTGGTCATCCACAGCGTAGCTAGCAAACAGCTCGCGTACGCGGTTCCACTCGCCGTCACCCAAGCTAACCGACTCTTTCTTGAAGCGCGCCATCAGATCGGCTACCGCTGCACCATCACGGCCGTAAACATCAAACAGCAGACGCTCAAAGTTTGATGAGACCATGATATCCATTGAGGGCGAGAGTGATGGCTCGAGGGTTCCCTTTGACATATCGTTACCGCTAATAACGCGATGCAGGATGTCATTACGGTTAGTCGCCACGATCAGCTGATCGATCGGCAGACCCATCTGCTTAGCCAGGTAACCCGCGAAGATGTCACCGAAGTTACCGGTTGGAACAGAGAAAGATACAGGGCGGTGTGGACCACCCAGTGTCAGGGCCGCTGAGAAGTAGTAGACGATCTGGGACATGATACGTGCCCAGTTGATCGAGTTAACCGCACCGAGCTTCAGGCCACCTAGGAAGCTCTGATCGGCGAAACTATCTTTGACCATCTCTTGGCAATCATCAAAGTTACCTTCGAGTGCTATGTTAAAGACATTGTCAGCCAGCACAGTCGTCATCTGGCGACGCTGTACCTCAGATACGCGGTTGTAAGGGTGCAGGATGAAAATATCGAGGTGTTCAGAGTGACGGCAACCTTCAATAGCCGCAGAACCGGTATCTCCTGAGGTTGCCCCCATAATAACTAGACGCTCACCACGCTGTTTCAGCACGTGATCCATCAGTCGTCCGAGTAGCTGGAGCGCAAAGTCTTTAAACGCGAGGGTTGGGCCGTGGAACAGCTCCAACACAAACTCGTTGCTATCGATCTGCACCAGCGGTGCTACGGCATCGTGTTTAAACGCTGCATACGAATCGTCAATCATCACTTTGAGATCAGCATCATCGATGCAGTCATCAACGAACGGCTTAATCACTTTGAACGCGAGGTCCGCGTAGCTGAGGCCCGCCCAGCTTGCGATCTCCTCTTGAGAGAACTTCGGCAACTCTTCGGGTACGTAGAGACCACCGTCAGAAGCGAGGCCCGCCAGCAACACATCAGCAAAGTTCAATACAGGGGCTTCGCCACGAGTTGAAATATAACGCATATCTAAATCTCCTTACCGGCCTTTACTGACCCGTTACTGACCCAAGTGCTCTACGCGGATACGCACCACTTCACCGACGATATCGGGCAGGGCTTCAATCTCGCGGATCGCCTGGTTCATTTTCTCTTCCTTGACGCTCTGAGTCAGCAGAATCACCGGCACCTGCGCCTCTTCTGTCTGCTTCTGAGTGATCGCCTCAATGTTGATGCCTTTGTCACCCAGGATACGGGTGATGTGCGCCAGCACGCCAGGGCGCTCAACGGCCATGATGCGCAGGTAGTAACCAGATTCAATCTGATCAACCGGCAACACCTCAGCATCAGATAGTTCGCCTGGCTGGAACGCCAAGTGAGGTACGCGGTTATCACGATCTGCTGTAAGGGTGCGAACCACGTCAACAACATCCGCCACCACGGCAGACGCGGTTGGCTCAGCACCAGCACCTGGCCCGTAGTAGAGCGTCTGACCAACAGCATCACCGTCAACCAGCACGGCGTTCATTACGCCGTTTACATTAGCAATCAGCGCCTGCTGTGGAACCATAGTGGGGTGCACGCGCAGCTCGATACCTTGCGCACTGCGACGGCTGATACCCAAATGCTTGATGCGGTACCCAAGCTCTTCGGCGTACTTCACATCTTCCGCAGTAATGCGGCTGATCCCTTCGGTGTAGGCTTTGTCGAACTGCAGCGGAATGCCATAGGCGATAGACGCCAGGATAGTCAGCTTGTGCGCTGCATCGATACCCTCAACGTCAAAGGTTGGGTCAGCTTCGGCGTAACCCAGCGCCTGAGCTTCCGCCAGCACATCCTGGAAGTCACGGCCCTTATCACGCATCTCAGTCATGATGAAGTTGCCTGTACCGTTGATGATACCGGCCAGCCAGTTGATCTTGTTAGCCGACAGGCCTTCGCGCAGCGCTTTGATGATTGGGATACCACCGGCAACAGAAGCTTCGAACGCAACCATAACGTTCTTCTCCTGCGCAGCCGCAAAGATCTCGTTACCGTGCACGGCGATCAGCGCTTTGTTCGCAGTAACAACGTGCTTACCGTTTTCGATCGCAGTCATAACCAGCTTGTAGGCGACGTCATAACCACCAATCAGTTCGATTACGATATCGATCTCTGGATTGGTCGCTACTTCAAACACATCAGCTGTGACATGCATACCCTTGGTATCGCATGCCGGATTTGGACGACGCATACCGATCTGTTCAATTTGGATGCGACGCCCCGCACGGCGAGCAATCTCCGCCGCATTGCGTTGCAACACATTAAACGTACCGCCACCGACAGTACCCAGACCACAGATCCCAACTTTTACCGGTTTCAAAACCTTACCCCGTTTAGCACAGTTACGCTTTTGCTGTCGGCGATTTGAGCCCCACACAGCGCGCGAAAAAAAATGGCGCTTAGTATAGCGAAAAGGCGGCTGCTACTCTACGTAACAGCCGCCTCAAATTGATGTTTTTCTGCTCTTTCGAGCGAATTAAATTTAGAGCTGTAGCATCTGCTTCAGACGTGCTGCCGGCACATAACCTGGCACTAGCGAACCATCCTCAAAGATCAGAGCTGGCGTGCCGGTTACACCCACCTGCTGACCTAGCATAAACTGATCAACAACGGCGTTATCACAGTTTTGCGGTTCGTTCTCATCACCGGTTTTAGCTCGGTCCATAGCTGCAAGACGCTCATCACCGGTTTGACACCAGATCGCCTCCATCTTTTTCGCTGTAGGAGTATCCGGGCCTGAACGTGGGAAAGCCAAGTAAGCCACTTCGATACCCATCTCGTTCAGAGTGGGCACTTCGTCATGCAGCTTACGGCAGTAGGGGCAGTCGATATCGGTAAATACCAATACACGGGCTTTGCGCTCGCCCGCAGCTGGGTAAATGACCATATCTTCATCCTGAACAGCGGCCATAGCATCTTTGCGCACCGTTTTAAGACTCTCTTCTGTCAGATTCACCAAACCGCGCTCGGATACCTGGTACAGGGTGCCGGACATGATGTACTGCAGGTCTGTGCTAACGTAAAGCATCTCGCCCGAGCCCAAGGTTACCGCATGGAAGCCACCGGTCGCTTCTTGAGCGATCGCCTTGATAGGAATATTTGGATCAAGCTGCTTAAGACGCGCAGTAATATCCTCTTCAATACCCGCGAACACGCTTAACGACAAACCCAGCGCCAGCGCGCCAATCAACTTTTTCATTACAGATCCTATGAACTCGATATAAAACAAAACTACGCCTAGCCTAACGCACCCTCTGGATAAACGCACTAGCCACGCGGATGATGCTGTTGGTGCAGCTGCTGCAGACGATGCGTCGCTACCTGCGTGTAAATCTGCGTAGTCGACAGGTTAGCGTGCCCCAGCAACATCTGCACAGCACGCAGGTCAGCGCCATGATTCAACAGATGAGTCGCGAACGCATGACGCAGCACATGCGGGGATAGCGGCTTGTCGATTCCAGCAACTTGGGCCCAATGACGTATACGGTGCCAAAAGGTTTGGCGGGTCATCTGTACTCCCCGCTGACTCAAAAACAGCGTGGCAGGATTCGCTTTAGATAAGAGCAACGGACGGCTCTGTTTGAGATAGCGAGCCAACCAGTCAACCGACTCATCACCCAGGGGTACTAGCCGCTCTTTGTCTCCCTTACCCACCACACGAATCAATCCGGAGCGCAGACTCATCTGCTCCTGCTCCAAACTGATCAGCTCCGAGATACGCAATCCCGAACCATAGAGCAGCTCTAACATGGTGCGGTCACGCAATCCTAACGGGCTTTCAGTGTCTGGCGCAGCTAAAAGCGCATCAACATCCGCCTCACTCAAACTTTTGGGAAGCGCACGACCGGCTTTGGGATTGGTTAGATTGAGAGTCGGATCCACATCGATCAAGTTATCGCGCAGCAGATAGCGGTAGAAACCGCGCAGGCAAGAGAGCTGCCGAGACGTTGAACTCGCTCGTAGCTGCTCCGTAATGCGCCAGGCAAGGTATGTCTGCAATTCAAGAGCATCGGCCTTATCAAGCTGAGAGCCACGGTCATTCAGCCAGCAGGCAAACTGATTCAGATCACGCTTGTACGAGGCTTGGGTGTTCTCACTCAGCCCACGCTCCATCCACAGTGCTCGAACGTAGTCGTTGATTAATGCCTGATCTTCTTTTTGCGGTAAGCGGGCCCTAAGACGCCGATCGGTCACTAACGCATCACCTCTATCACCTCGAGCTTGGCGCGATCTACCGGATAGATCGCAAGCCCTTTGCCAACACGGTGGAGAATCTTGATGTTGTCGCCTTCGACAGCCTCAAGACGCCCCTCTACTCGGTTGCCATAGTAGGTGAATATACGGATGTCTGAATAGATGTAATTTTGTAAGTCATCAAACTCAGTGCGTCGAAACTTAACCTCAGGAGTCGGCAGTGGCTTGGGAGCCATTCCTGGAAATTCGACCATGGCGACCTCCTCAGAGCCTTCCATGTCCGCACCGCCCTGCCCCGCAGCAGCTACAGTACCAGAAGTCTCAGTGACTGACTCTTTAGCACCATCGCCGCTACTCTGATCATTGCCCGCATCATCAGGCTCAGTTGCGCCAGCAAGAGCCCGTTGCGGCTGCATGATCGCCTCGGGGTCGGGCATCAATGCCAGCCAATCCACCTGATTGAGATCGACCGGCCGGCCGTTAATCTCTAGATGTAGGCGCAGCCGCTCAATCAGTTCTGTCGGCGCGTTCAACCCCATCAGGACTTCAGCACCTAGACCCCCGACAGGATTCATACCAAAACGCACATCCGCTCCCTTGGCATTGCTATCAGCATAGGCCAGCCAGAGAATCTCCGGCACCTGCATCCCGAAGCCAGCTGCTCGCTGCTTCACCAACTCTAAATGATTAGCTCGGTACTGCGCTTCGTCTACTGCGGCATTACCGGCACAGAATCGATCGCGCTTGGCATAATAGCCCGTATCACGGTAATTAACTTCGAGTGATTTGAGGCGAGGATTAGCACCAGCGACGGTTGCTGGCTTTAGGTACCCAGCGGCGAAGGTCATTGAGAGATCGGCGCTAACCGCACCTATGCCGGCGGTATCCGTTTCAGTGAATAGATCGAGCCTACCCTGATCGTTATCAGCGCGCAGCGTGATGGCGATATCAGATGAGAGGCGGCCTATACCCATGCGCCCCCAGATTTCTGGCGTAAAGGCCAAGATATCCTCACCACAGCCAAGCGCTTCCAGTTGAGGCTCTCTTAGATGCAGGAGCAGATCAGCCTGACTTGGCTGCAGGGCTGTGATGAAATCAGCTTGGGGATCTAGTTTGGCGCCATCGAACGCGATCGAAAGAAACTCTGGGTACTCACCGCGCTCAAGGCGACCCTGTGGATCTAGAAAGAATAGCGGGTCATCCGATCGAACACTGACTGAGTCCACATCAACTGGAGTACGGTAACCGGCCGGTATGATCTGGATACCATCGACACGAATTTCACCCCGTGGATCGATTCGAAGCTTTTGATAACTGACCTGTCCAACGCTAGAAGCAGCAACGATCTGCTGGTCGAGATAGGTCTTGGTGCTGTACCAGACGTACCCATAAGCAGCACCGGCCAACAGCGCCAGCAGGAGGATACCCCCGATGAGTCGTTTAATAGCTCGCATCTTGCTCTAGTTCTGCAATCCATTTTGATAGATTCCAGTTTAGGCCAAGAAACGGGGTCAGACCCCTTTTTTTAAAAAAAAGGGTCTGACCCCCGAACAAACGCGCCAAAAAAAAAAAAAAAGCGACCCTAAGGCCGCTTTTTCGTTCAAACAGAAAAGACTTAAGCGCCCAGCTTCTCTTTGATACGTGCAGATTTACCGCTGCGCTCACGCAGGTAGTAAAGTTTAGCCTGACGTACGTCACCGCGACGCTTAACTTCGATCGCTTCTACAGTTGGGCTGTAGGTCTGGAAAGTACGCTCAACGCCAACACCGTGAGAGATCTTACGGACAGTGAATGCAGAGTTCAGGCCGCGGTTACGCTTGCCCAGTACTACGCCTTCAAATGCCTGCAGACGGCTACGGCTGCCTTCTACTACGCGAACCTGTACAACGACAGTGTCGCCTGGACCAAAAGTTGGTACTTCTTTACCAGTCTGTTCAGCTTCGATCTGCTGAATGATTAAGTTTTTGCTGCTCATCGCTCGCTCCTAACTTTTTCAACCGCGGACTCTATTGAGTCTCGCTGATGTATTCTTGTAACAGCGCCTGCTGCTCCGGGTTCAGATCAATTTTTTCCAGCATATCAGGGCGCCTTTCCCAGGTCCGTCCCAACTGCTGCTTCAGTCTCCAGCGTCTTATCTCAGCGTGATTACCGCTGAGCAGCACGGCTGGCGCCTGCATCTCATCCAAAACCTCTGGTCGCGTGTAGTGCGGGCAATCGAGTAATCCTTCTGCGAAGGAGTCCTCTTCGGCCGATGCTTGGTCACCTAATACACCCGGAATCTGCCGGGCGATGGCGTCTAACATCACCATTGCCGGGAGCTCGCCGCCACTAAGAACAAAATCGCCCAGTGACCACTCCTCATCGATCTCCGTCTCAATCAGGCGTTCATCAACACCCTCATACCGACCGCAGACCAGAATGAGTCGCTCCTGCTTCGCTAACTCCAATACCCCAGCTTGATCTAGTTTGCGCCCTTGAGGCGACAGGTAGATCACGCGGGCATCTCCGCCAGCGGCAGCTTTCGCTGCATGAATCGCGTCTTTCAGCGGCTGAACCTTCATCAGCATCCCCGGACCCCCACCAAAAGGGCGGTCATCGACGGTGCGATGTTTGTCATGAGCAAAGTCTCTAGGACTCCAACTCTCGACCTGGATCAGTCCCCGTTTTACACCTCTACCTGTTACACCGTAGCGAGTGACCGCTTCGAGCATCTCAGGAAAGAGAGATACGATTCCAAACCACACAACTCAGGACCCAGCACTCAATAGTCTGAGCCCCAATCAACCCGAATAGTTTCGGATTCTAAATCAACCTTCTTAACCACCTGCTCAGGAACGTATGGAATCAACCGTGTTTCACGATCAACACTCTCAGCGTCCCCTTTGACTACCAGCACATCATTAGCGCCAGTCTCAAGTAGGTGGTCAACCCGACCCAGCAATTCGCCGGATTCGGTAATAACCTTTAGGTTCTGTAGCTGACTCCAGTAGTAGTCACCTGCATCAAGATTCGGTAGAGCCGACTTGGGAACTGCAATCTCCACTTCGCAGTAGAGGCGAGCAGCTTCAGGTGTATCTATGGTGTCTAGCTTCGCTATCAGACCTTTGCCCTGCTTCTTAACGGTCTTAACCTTTACCGGTTGCCACTCGTTTTTCAGCTTAACTAGCCAAGGCTTGTAGCTCTGTATGTTCTCCATTGGCTCAGTGTAGGAGTAAACCTTTACCCAACCCTGGATGCCGAATGGTGAGTTAAAACGCCCGAGGACAACAACGTCCTCTGCATTAAACTCTGACATACCCTTATCGAACCTTACTGCGCTTTACGTGCTTCTTTAACCAACTGGCCAACACGCTCACTCATCTGAGCGCCTTTGCCTACCCAGTAATCAACACGCTCCAGGTCAAGACGGAGTTTCTCTTCCTGACCACGCGCTACAGGGTTGAAAAAGCCCACCCGCTCAATAAAGCGGCTGTCGCGTGCAAAACGCGAATCTGCAACAGTGATGTGATAGAACGGCTTCTTTTTAGCGCCGCCACGAGACAAACGAATAGTTACCATGCAAGGTCCCCTTTACTTCGCGGGATGGGTTTTGAGATCGCCCATCATTGTTGTTTCTCCGCCTACTTCAGTTATTCAGTGAATCACCCAGGCAGACGGAGGCCTAAATTAAATAGGGCGTGGATTCTACGCGAACTCCACGCCCGTTAAAAGTCTTTTGTATAGATTTTAGACAGTTACTGAAAAAGTGATCAGAAACGCGGAAAACCGCCACCGCCGCCCATGCCTGGCGGCAGCATACCTTTCATGCCGCCCATACCGCGCGCCAACTTAGCCATACCGGACTTGGAGCCGAACTTCTTCATCATCTTGGCCATCTGCTTGTGCTGTTTTAGCAGGCGGTTGATGTCCTGAATACTTGTGCCAGAACCTGCAGCAATGCGGCGTTTGCGCGAGCCCGAGATGATATCTGGGTTGCGACGCTCTTTCATCGTCATCGAATCGATGATGACAGCAAACTGCTTCATTCCCTGCTCAGCCTGAGCGGACTGTGCAGCCTGCGCCAACTGCCCCATACCCGGGAGCTTCTCCATCATGGACATCATACCGCCCATGTTGTTCATCTGATTGATCTGGTCACGGAAGTCTTCGAGGTCAAAGCCCTTACCCTTAGTGACCTTCTTCGCCAGCTTCGCCGCTTTGTCTTTATCGATCTTGCGCTCTGCTTCCTCGATCAGCGAGAGCACATCACCCATGCCCAAAATACGTGAGGCAACACGATCTGGGTGGAAGGGCTCCAGCGCATCAACCTTCTCACCGACACCGAGGAATTTGATTGGCTTACCGGTGATATGACGTACCGAAAGCGCCGCACCACCACGCGCGTCACCGTCAGTCTTGGTAAGAATCACACCGGTAAGCGGCAACACTTCATTGAAAGCGCTGGCAGTATTAGCGGCATCCTGACCGGTCATCGAGTCAACAACAAAGAGCGTCTCAACCGGTTTAACGGCTGCGTGCAGCTCTTTGATCTCCGCCATCATCGCCTCATCAACAGCAAGACGGCCGGCAGTATCGACCAGCAGCACATCGTGATGCTGAATACGCGCGTGGTTGATAGCGCCGTTAACAATATCGATTGGCTTCTGTTCAGCTGTAGATGGGAAGAAGTCGACAGAGACTTCATTCGCTAGGGTCTCCAACTGGCGAATCGCCGCCGGGCGGTACACGTCGGCAGAGACCACCAGCACCTTTTTCTTCTCGCGCTCGCGCAGGAAACGCGCCAGCTTGGCAACAGAGGTGGTCTTACCAGCACCCTGCAGACCGGCCATCATGACAACAGCCGGCGGCTGAGTAGAGAGATCAAGCTTGGCGTTCGCCTCACCCATCACTTTAACCAGCTCTTCATTAACGATCTTAACGAAGACCTGTCCGGGACTTAGGCTCTTGGCAACTTCTTGACCAACGGCACGCTCTTTAACAGCGCCTACAAAGGCTTTGACTACCGGCAGCGCGACATCCGCCTCGAGTAGCGCCATGCGCACTTCGCGCAGCGTATCCTTTATATTGTCTTCGGTGAGCTTGGCTTGGCCAGTGACTGAACGCAGCGTACTGGTTAACCGTTCCGTAAGATTCGCAAACATATCTATCCTTTGTGCACCGGTAGCTGACCGGTGCTTCTAAAACATAATTGCTGTGGATTATAACGCAGCGCCCGCCTCGGATTCACCCGTATATTTCCCGCAGCCTCTATTTGTGCCAAACTCTCGCTCACTAATTCTGTAGAACTGATCCAAATATCAACTATTTATCGGCCTGGAGTCTGGAATGCTGACGCTGCTCTCATTAGTCGCAATCGTGCTGTATCTCTTTGCAGCCGTACGTCAATGGCAGCGCCTGGGCTCAAACGGGAGCGAAAGTACCGGACTGCGCGGGCAGATTCTTGCGAGCGGCACCCTCGCTTGGGTTTTGCAGATTAGCGTCACTGCGCAAATGCTGGTGCAGCACGATACTCTGAATCTGAGCATTTTCCCTACTGGCTCTCTGATCGCCTCGATTGTTGTGCTGATTCTTCTGCTGAGCAGCCTACGCCAGAAACTCGATAATCTCTTCATCGGGGTTTTCCCAATGGCGGCTCTAACGCTGCTTGCGACATTGATCTCGCCCGATAGCGCAGGTGCAAAGGCGTATAGTTTGGGTGTCATTGCTCACATCCTGTTATCGATCACCGCCTATTCGGTCCTGACACTCGCAGCCTTCCAAGCTATTTTACTGTCGCGCCAGGAGCGGGCGCTGAAACAGCACCATACCCGCGGGTTGGTGAATAGCCTGCCACCGCTTCAGGTGATGGAGAGACTGCTGTTTGAGATGATCTTTGCGGGCTTCCTGCTTCTCACCGCTGCGCTCATTACCGGCGCGCTGTTTACTGAAGATCTGTTTGCGCAGCATCTAGCGCACAAAACACTGCTTTCCATTATCGCCTGGGTCGTATTCGCCACTCTGCTGGGTGGTCGCATGCTGCTGGGATGGCGCAGCCGCACAGCGCTACGCTGGACTTTGGCGGGCTTTATCCTACTGATGCTCGCATTCTTTGGCTCCAAGGCGGTCCTAGAGCTTATTCTGGGAAGCTGATCAACGCTTGACAGCTTTGAGCGGAGTCCAGAGAATGTCTTCTCATTCATAACACAGGCCTACCACATTGG
>JAYQBD010000071.1:0-7483 GCA_038137135.1 Oceanospirillaceae bacterium
GCTACCGTGTGGAGATTTGTGAGATAACCCGAGGCTACGGCGAAGGGCTGTAGGAGGGATATCCGCAAAGCGGATGTCGCGACGAATAAAAAGGGGCCCAAAGCCCCCTTTCTCATATCAAATAGCCGAGCTACTTAGTGCTGTCCGCGCATCAGCGGTGAGCTAAAGATCGTCTGCAGCGCACGGTGGTTGATCACCTGATCAACGATGGTTTTCCAAACCTTTACAACCAGGCTTGCGCCTTCAGCGTAGTTCGCTTTGCGTTGCTGTGCTGTGTAAGCACGCGCCAGTTCAATTTTCTGCGCTTCAGTCAGATTGTTGCTATCAAGCAATTCCATCAGAGTTTCTTTATCAATGTAACGAGACATATTGGCGTCCCTCCTTTCCAATAAGGACAACTAAATTAAGATGGCGCTAATATATTCGACCTTAGTACTAGACCTCAAACGATCTATTTTCACTAGATCTGTGAAAAAAATTTCATCGACAGCTGGAAATCAGACAAAGAAAAGGGCGCCGAAGCGCCCCAACAATCGCCGTTCTCGGCCATCCATGGCCTTCACGGCAGAAGTAAATCTATCGACAAAACAGCACAGAGTTCTAAGTTAAGAAGCGATCATGCCATTCTCACGCATAATGCCCTCGATCTCAGGCAGGCTGGCAGGATCATCAATCGTTGATGGCACGACGTAGTCCTGACCATCAGCAATCTGACGCAAAAGTTTACGCAGGATCTTACCTGAGCGTGTTTTTGGAAGACGCTTAACGACTGCGGTGCGCTTATAGCAAGCGATAGGACCAATCTCTTTACGGATATTAGCCACCAGCTCAGCCGCCAAATCCTCATCAGCGATATCCACACCATCTTTCAGAATGACCAGACCAACAGGCTCCTGGCCTTTGAGCTGCTCAGCGATACCGATAACAGCACACTCTGCTACCGCGGGGTGCGCTGCAACGATCTCCTCCATCTCACCGGTAGAGAGGCGGTGGCCAGCAACGTTGATCACATCATCCGTACGACCCATGATGAAGACATAACCATCTTCGTCTTTGTATCCACCGTCACCTGAAGTATAGAAGCCCTCGACATCGCTTAGGTAACCCGACTTGAAGCGATCGAAGTCGCCCCAAACTGTTGGTAGGCAGCTTGGTGGCAGCGGTAATTTGATTGCGATAGAACCCTGCTGTCCCGCTGGAAGCTCATTCCCCGCCTCATCAACGATCTGTACGTTGAAACCCGGGCTTGGCAGCGTTGCAGAACCTGGCTTAGGTGGCATCGGGTCAATGCCCATCAGGTTGCCACAGATCGCCCAGCCGGTCTCGGTCTGCCACCAGTGATCGATAACAGGCTTGCCGGTTTTCTCTACCGTCCAATCATAAGTTGGTGGGTCGAGACGTTCGCCCGCCATGAATATAGTATTGAGGCTGGAGAGGTCGTATTTGCCGACTTCCAACGCGTCCGGATCCTCTTTCTTGATCGCACGGAAAGCCGTAGGCGCCGCAAAAAGGATCTTCGTCTTGTACTCTTCACAAACACGCCAGAATGCGCCTGCGTCAGGTGTGCGGACTGGCTTACCTTCGTAAACAATCGTGCTACAACCTGCCAACAGAGGTCCGTATACGATGTAAGAGTGACCAACGACCCAACCCACATCCGAAGCAGCCCAGTAAACGTCGCCCGCCTCTACGTTGTAGATCGCCTTCATTGAGTATTTAAGTGCGGTCGCGTGGCCACCATTATCACGAACAACACCCTTAGGTTTACCGGTGGTACCCGAGGTATAAAGAATGTAGAGCGGGTCGGTACCTTTAACAGCAACAGGCGCCACAGCTTCAGCTGAAGCCATCTCAGTAGCCCAATCACAGTCGCCAGCATTATTTAGCTCTGCTGTGACCTGCTCACGTTGGAATACGATTACAGAATCAGGTTTATGCGTTGATAGCTTAATACCTTCATCCACCATCGGCTTGTACGGCAGCACCTTAGCGATCTCGATACCACAAGATGCGGTTACGATAGCCTTGGGCTCAGCATCGTCGATGCGAACTGCCAGCTCGTTTGGCGCAAAACCGCCGAAAACAACCGAGTGGATCGCACCGAGGCGAGCCGTTGCTAGCATTGCAACTATAGCTTCAGGAATCATGGGCATGTAGATAACAACACGATCACCCTTCTCTACGCCCTTCGAGCGCAGCACACCGGCGAAGCGAGCAACTTGGTCCTGCAGTTCTGCGTAAGTGACAGTCCGCTTGGTCCCGGTTACTGGAGAGTCATACAGCAGCGCAGCCTGTCCACCACGACCTTGCTCTACATGGTAATCGACCGCCATATAACAGGTGTTCATCTCACCATCAGCAAACCAGCGATCGATGCCGTTCTCGTCTTTGGAGAGAATGGTCTGTGGCTGTTTAAACCACGGCAGATCTGCTGCTTTCTCAGCCCAAAACTTCTCTGGCTGCTCAATCGATGCTTGGTATTCGCTCTGGTATGACATGGATGTCGATCCTTTTCGATCTTGTTTAAGTGCGCAATTTTCTTGAATTAAGTAATCAAACAGGGAGATTGTTGACACTTTTATTCAGTAACTGGCGCTCACCTTATCTAAAGTGGAGCTCCAAACCGATACGACTTAAGGCGAAAAGAGTTAAATATCCATTATTTTCAGATGGTTAGAATACACTATCCAAAGGTATGAGACAGTTTCCTAAATAGAGAAATTGTCGACAATCTCTAGATACAGCGGCTTTTTACATCGCTGCGCTCTGCGTTGGGATCGCACGTTTGAAGTCTGTCATCTTATTGCGCGCACGTAGTTCAGCATCGCTAATGCCCTCACCGCTATCGTTCTTCGCATTCTCGAAGTAGCAGAGTCTAGGCTGGTGGCTCTTTGCCTCCTCCTCGTCGAGTTGCACATAAGAGCCAATAATCAGCAGGTCACCCTTGTTAGCTCGGTGTGCGGCCGCGCCGTTTACCGAGATCACACCGCTGCCCCGCTCTGCACTGATGGCGTAGGTGGTGAAGCGCTCGCCGTTGTTGATATTGTAGATGTGGATCATCTCGTATTCGTGAATGCCGGAGGCATCAAGGAGGTCTTGGTCGATTGCGCAGGAGCCCTCGTAATGCAGTTCCGCATGGGTTGCAGTTACACGGTGTAGTTTGGCTTTGAGAAAGGTCTGATACATTGCTGCCCCGTTGAGCCTGAATCCAGGCACCCGTTAAGTTGGGCGCATTCTACCGAGTCGAAGCTGATTACGCACTTGCACAAAAGTAAGGCGTAAGATGAGTTGGATTCACAGATAGTTGAATAGCCCTCAGCCCACAAAGAATCGCTTTCGTTTAATATATGCGCCTCGAAATTCAATGATCTAGCTTCCACGAGGTTCTGCGTGCGCAACTACAGCGAAACTTTTGACCGCCTTAAACAGCTTCTGAACGAGCGCATTTTGATGCTCGATGGTGCCATGGGCACGATGATCCAGGCTTATAAACTGGAAGAGGCTGACTACCGTGGTGAGCGTTTCGCAGACTGGCAGTGTGATGTGAAGGGCAACAACGACCTACTGGTACTGACACAGCCACAGATCATTGAGGCGATTCATCTCGAGTACCTCAAAGCCGGTGCCGACATTGTAGAGACCAACTCGTTTAACGCCACGTCGATTGCGATGGCCGACTACGAGATGGAAACGCTGACGCATGAGATCAACCTTGAAGCTGCACGGGTTGCGCGCCGCGCCTGTGACCAGATGACCGCTGAGACGCCAGACCGTCCACGTTTCGTAGCGGGTGTCCTCGGTCCAACAAACCGTACAGCAACCATATCTCCGGATGTGAACGATCCGGGCTTTCGCAATATCACCTTCGATCAGCTAGTAGACTCCTACATGGAAGCTATCGATGGTCTCGTAACAGGTGGCGCCGACCTCCTGATGATCGAAACAATCTTCGACACGTTGAACGCCAAGGCGGCTATCTTCGCCGTCGAGAAGTATTTCGACGAAAACGACCTACGTCTTCCACTCATGATCTCCGGTACCATTACCGATGCGTCTGGACGTACACTATCGGGCCAGACTACTGAGGCGTTTTGGAACTCCGTACGGCACGCACAACCTCTGACGATCGGTCTTAACTGTGCCCTCGGCCCGAAAGAGCTGCGCCAATATGTTGAAGAGTTATCTCGCATCTCACAGACCTACGTCTCAGTGCACCCCAACGCCGGTCTGCCAAACGCCTTTGGCGAGTACGATGAGACCGCACAAGAGATGCGCGACGAAATCGCCGAGTGGGTTGAGTCCGGTTTTGTAAACGTTGTTGGCGGTTGCTGTGGTACTACACCCGAGCACATCCGTGTTATCCGCGAAGGTATTATCCAACACCCGCCACGCCAGTTGCCTGAGATTGCTGTTGAAGCGCGTCTTGCTGGCCTTGAGCCTTGCAACATCGGCGCCGACACCCTGTTTGTGAACGTGGGTGAGCGTACCAACGTCACCGGTTCAGCGCGTTTCCGCCGCCTGATCAAAGAGGGCGACTACGAAACTGCACTTGAAGTTGCCCGCCAGCAGGTAGAGTCCGGTGCGCAGATCATCGACATCAACATGGATGAAGGGATGCTGGATGCCGAAGCGGCGATGATCCGCTTCCTCAACCTGATCGCTTCCGAGCCTGATATCTCTCGCGTGCCAATCATGCTGGACTCATCCAAGTGGGAGATCCTTGAAGAGGGTCTCAAACGCATCCAGGGCAAGGGCATCGTCAATTCGATCAGCCTTAAAGAGGGTGAAGAGAAGTTTATTGAGCAGGCGCGCCTGTTGCGCCGCTACGGTGCCGCCGTGGTTGTTATGGCGTTTGACGAGACAGGTCAGGCTGACACCTACGAGCGCAAGATTGAGATCTGTGAGCGCTCATACCGAGTGCTAGTCGACAAGGTTGGTTTCCCACCCGAGGATATCATCTTCGACCCGAATATCTTCGCGATCGCCACCGGTATCGAGGAACACGACAACTACGCTGTCGACTTTATCCGCGCGACCGGCTGGATCAAGAAAAATCTGCCTCACGCTAAGGTCTCTGGCGGCGTCTCTAACGTCTCCTTCTCTTTCCGCGGCAACGACAAAGTGCGTGAAGCGATTCACTGTGTGTTCCTCTACCACGCTATCCGTGAAGGGATGGATATGGGTATCGTCAACGCCGGTCAGCTGGCGATCTATGACGATCTGCCAGAGGAGCTACGCGAGCACGTTGAAGATATCGTACTCAACCGTCGCCCAGACGGTACAGAGCGTATGCTGGAGCTCGCCGAAAAGTACCGCGGTGACGGCAGTGCAGAGACAGCCAAACAGGATGCCGCTTGGCGTGAACTGCCTGTGAACGAGCGTCTGTCACATGCACTGGTTAAGGGTATTGCTGATTACATCGACGAAGACGTTGAAGAGTGCCGCCACCAGTTCGATCGCCCTCTGCAAGTGATTGAAGGCCCATTGATGGCCGGTATGGGTATCGTGGGTGACCTCTTTGGCGAAGGCAAGATGTTCCTGCCACAAGTGGTTAAGTCGGCCCGCGTTATGAAGAAAGCGGTTGCCTACCTCATGCCGTTTATCGAAGCCGAGAAAGAAGGTAACGAGAGCAGCTCAGCCGGCAAAGTGATCATGGCAACAGTCAAAGGCGACGTACACGATATTGGCAAAAACATTGTGGGCGTGGTCTTGCAGTGTAACAACTTCGAGATTATCGACCTGGGCGTGATGGTGCCGGCAGAGACCATTCTGCGCACCGCGCGTGAAGAGAACGCAGACATCATCGGTCTCTCTGGATTGATTACACCATCACTTGACGAGATGGTACACGTCGCCAAGGAGATGCAGCGTCAGGGCTTTGAGATTCCGTTAATGATTGGTGGTGCTACCACTTCGAAAGCACACACCGCGGTTAAGATTGAACCTGCCTACCAGAACAATCTTGTCGTGCATGTCACCAACGCCTCGCGTTCGGTGGGTGTTGCCTCTGCCCTGCTCTCCAAGGAGAAGCACGCCGCCTTTGTCGAAGAGACACGCACCGAGTACGAAGCGGTCCGCGAGCGTCACAAAGCCCGCCAAAACGAGCAACGCCGCGTTGCTATTGAGGCGGCACGCGCTAACGCTGAACCGATCAACTGGGACGGATACTCAGCACCTAAACCAAAACAGCTCGGCGTTCAGGTATTTGAGGATATCTCTTTAGAGAGCCTGATCGACTACATCGACTGGACGCCATTTTTCCAGTCTTGGGAGCTGGCTGGTCGCTTCCCGCGCATTTTAGAAGATGACGTTGTGGGTGAGCAGGCAACCAAACTCTACGCTGACGCCAAAGCGATGCTTGAGGATATTGTCGATAACAAAAAACTGCAGGCGCGCGCCGTAATCGGTTTAGTACCCGCAAATGCAGTTGGTGATGATATCGAGCTCTATACAGATGAATCGCGTACCGAAGTTCTGACAACGGTGCACCATCTGCGCCAGCAGACGCAGAAGATCGAAGGCAAGTACAACCACTGTTTGAGTGATTACATCGCACCGAAAGAGAGCGGTATCGCCGACTACTGCGGGGCCTTCGCGGTAACAGCAGGTATCGGGGTAGATGAGATGGTTGCCGAGTTCGAAAAAGATCACGACGACTACAACTCCATCATGGTCAAAGCGCTGGCCGATCGTCTGGCTGAAGCGCTCGCAGAGAAGATGCACGCCGATGTACGTCGCGAGCACTGGGGCTATGGCGCCAACGAGGGCCTAGATAACGAAGCTCTGATCCGCGAAGAGTACCAAGGCATCCGCCCTGCTCCGGGCTACCCGGCCTGTCCAGATCACACCGAGAAAGGCTTGCTGTGGGACCTTCTCGATGTCGAAAACAACATCGGCATGACGCTCACCGAAAGCTACGCCATGCTGCCGACAGCAGCTGTATCAGGCTGGTACTTCAGCCATCCTGATGCCAAGTACTTTGGTGTCGCGAAGATCAGTGAAGATCAGGTTGAGGACTACGCCAAGCGTAAGGGCATGTCGATGTCAGACACAGAACGCTGGCTCGCTCCAAACCTAGGCTACGAACCGGAATCGCTCTAAATCCTTCAATGGATATGGGGAGCACCGGGACTACCTCTTCAAGACACGCTGCGAGCCATCCTTGGGCGCTCGGTATTTTACATCCTTGTAAAATAACGGTCTTGAAGAGGTAGTCCCGGCACTCTACCGTGCACTTGATCAAGTGCCACATCATGCAACTAGTTCGGTAGCAGCAAATCACAGGAAAAGCGGTGCTCGCAGCCTCTTTCAACCGTTGATTTACATGGATGTAAATCACCGAGCGCCCATGGAAGGCCCGCAGCGTGTTGAAAGAGGGTGTGAGGGCCGCTCGACCGCGGAAACACCTTATTCGCTTGGCATATAAACTAGTAAGAATTAGTCATATTCTCCATTGGAAGCAATACCCCTACTTCTTATATCC
>JAYQBD010000071.1:7583-11742 GCA_038137135.1 Oceanospirillaceae bacterium
TAGTAAGAATTAGTCATATTCTCCATTGGAAGCAATACCCCTACTTCTTATATCCAAAAGCCCCCTCCATCGGTATAATCTGCGGCGCGAAATTACCACTGTGGAAGCTGGAGATAAGCAGCGGGTCACAAACCCTCTGTTGATGGCTCCCTTCCCGCCACATTTTGGGGATCAGAATGGCTAAAAAACCAAGCAAAATCGTCTACACACTGACAGACGAAGCACCAGCCCTCGCTACATCATCACTACTTCCAATCGTACGTAAATTCACTAAGAGCTCTAACATCGAAGTGGATCTGTGCGACATCTCTCTGGCCGGACGTATTCTCTCGTCTTTCCCTGAGTACCTGAACGACCAGCAGAAAGTGGAAGATGGACTGGCTGCACTTGGCGAACTGACTGCGGATCCGCAGGCAAACATTATCAAACTGCCAAACATCTCTGCATCTGTTCCTCAGCTGAAGGGCGCGATCAAAGAGCTTCAGGGCCAGGGCTACCATGTTCCTGATTTTCCAGATGATCCACGCAACGATAAAGAAGCTGAAATCAAAGATCGTTACTCTAAGATCCTCGGCTCTGCGGTAAACCCAGTTCTGCGCCAGGGTAACTCTGACCGTCGTGCGCCAGCGGCTGTTAAAGCCTTCGCACGTAAGCACCCGCACTCGATGGGACCGTGGAGCAAAGCTTCACGTACTCACGCTGACTACATGAACGGCGGTGACTTCTTCTCTAGCGAGCAGTCAGTAACCATGGAAGAGGCGAACAAAGTTCGCATCGAGTTCATCTGTGGCGATGGCAACATCACTGTTCTGAAAGAGCTGGCTCTGCAGAAAGGCGAAGTGCTAGACGGCATGTTCATGAGCGCAAAATCACTGCGTAACTTTTTCGAAGAGACACTGCAGGACTGTAAGGAGTCTGGCGTTATGTGGTCTCTGCACGTTAAAGCGACCATGATGAAGGTGTCTCACCCAATCGTATTCGGTCACGCTGTAACTGTTTTCTACAAAGAAGTGTGGGAAAAGTGGGGCGACAAGTTCAAAGAGCTGGGCGTTAACCCTAACAACGGTCTGAACTCTGTTTACGAGAAGATCGCTGAGCTGCCAAACTCTATCCGTGAAGAGATCGAACACGACATTCACGAAGCTGCACGTCACCGTCCAGAGATGGCGATGGTTGACTCAGTTAAAGGTATCACCAACCTGCACATCCCATCAGACGTTATCGTTGACGCCTCTATGCCAGCAATGATCCGTAACTCTGGTCACATGTGGGGCCCGGATGGTAAGCCTAAAGACACTAAAGCAGTTATGCCTGAGTCTACTTACGCGCGCATCTACCAGGAGATGATCAACTTCTGTAAGACTCACGGTGCGTTCGACCCAACGACTATGGGTACTGTACCTAACGTTGGTCTGATGGCGATGAAAGCTGAAGAGTACGGCTCACACGACAAGACTTTCGAAATGACTGAAGATGGCATCATGCGTGTTGTTGCTGAAGACGGCACCGTACTGATGGGTCACAAAGTTGAGAAGGGCGATATCTGGCGTGCATGTCAGACCAAAGACGCTGCAATCCGCGACTGGGTTAAACTCGCTGTGACTCGCGCTCGTCAGTCTGAAACTCCAGCAATCTTCTGGCTTGACGCTGAGCGTGCTCATGACCGTGAACTGCGCAAGAAGGTAGAGTTCTACCTGCAGGAGCATGACACCGAAGGTCTGGACCTGCGCATCATGTCTTACGTGCGTGCTATGCGTACGACTTGTGAGCGTCTGCGCCGCGGCATGGATACCATCTCTGTTACCGGTAACGTACTGCGTGACTACCTGACTGACCTCTTCCCAATCATGGAACTGGGCACTTCTGCGAAGATGCTCTCTATCGTTCCTATGCTTGCGGGTGGCGGCATGTACGAGACAGGCGCAGGCGGTTCTGCACCTAAGCATGTACAGCAGGTTCAGGAAGAGAACCACCTACGTTGGGACTCTCTGGGTGAATTCCTAGCGATCGCTGTCTCTCTGGAAGAGACGGGCATCAAAGAGAACAATGCACGCGCTAAAGTCGTTGCTGCAGCTCTGGATAAAGCGACAGGTACTCTGCTGGACAAAGGCAAGTCACCGTCACGTCGTACGGGCGAGCTGGACAACCGTGGTAGCCACTTCTACCTGGCAATGTACTGGGCACAAGAACTGGCTGCACAGACTGAAGATGCTGATCTGGCGAAAGAGTTTGCTCCTGTAGCTGAAGCACTGGTTAGCCAGGAAGAGCAGATCCTGTCTGAACTGGCGTCTGTTCAGGGTGCACCAGCAGACCTGCAGGGCTACTACCACGCGCCGCTAGAGATCGTTGATCAGGTGATGCGTCCAAGTGCTACGCTGAACGCGATTATTGATGCATAATTGCTGACATAACGTGAGAAAAACCGCGGCTTGCCGCGGTTTTTTTTGACCAAGGGAAGCGGGGTCAGACCCCTTTTTACCAAAAAGGGGTCTGACCCCACCTCAAGGAACCCAAGTAATATGAAAATCTGGGTCGACGCCGATGCCTGCCCCGTTCCCGTCAAAGAGATTCTATTTCGCGCGGCTGAACGCCAAAAAGTTGAAGTGACACTGGTCGCCAATCAGCGCCTGAGTGTGCCTCAATCGGCCTACGTACGCATGCTGCAGGTGGAGAAAGGCTTTGATGTAGCTGACAACGAGATTGTGAGGCGCATCGAGGCTGGCGACCTGCTAATTAGCTCCGACATACCGCTGGCAAGCGAGGTACTGGAAAAAGGCGCCCTAGTCATTACCCCACGTGGTGAGCGCTACACCGAAGATAACATCAAGGCGCGCCTGAATATTCGCGACTTTATGGAGACCCTGCGCTCCAGCGGCATTCAGAGCGGTGGCCAGCCAACTTACAGCCAAGCCGATAGAATGCAGTTTGCCAATCAGCTCGACCGAATCCTTGCCAAACGCCCTCGCTAACACGCGGGTGCAAAGCTACTCGCCAACAGTCTCATCAAGATTTGGTACCTCAGCCTGAGTCAGATCGCTCAACCGCGCCAGCAGACGAATAAAGGCATCAACCGACTCCACAGAGGCTGATTCAGACATCGTGTGGTAACCGGTAGTCGGGACCTGAATAGTTGAGCCATCAACCAAACCATTAGAGCTTGCGATGATACGCCCTAACTCTGTGCTGCCGAGCGACTTAGGTCGCTCACCACGCTCTTCCGCTCTCTTGTTGGCGGCCTCCACATATTTGTCCTTGTAGACCACACTGATCCCAAGCTGCTGGCACATCTGCTCAACAATCTCAGTCGCCTCGGTGTTAAATTCAGCGTTGGCATCCTTAGTGCGCAGCACCAACTGCTGCTTGTCAGCGGCTTCCACATCTGGGAACGGACTGGTATCCACCACGTAGAGACGGTTAGTTGAGCCACCAAAGCGGCGGAACCACTCCAGCAGATAGCGCCAGCTTTTACCCGCCTCCTCTTGCGCCGTAAAGAACGCAGTACCCTGAAAGCCCAACGTAAACAGATGCACCAACGCCGCCGCTGAGAGCACGTTGTCCAGCTGGCCACTCAAACGACCATCCTCAAGTGTAAGCTTGTCCTTAAACGCCACCGGCGTACCGGCCACCACAGACTCCAGGCCCTCAATTTCAAAGATCAGGTTATTGCGAAATTCACAGACATAGGAGTTCTTGATCGCTCCCTGACCTCGATAGGCGCCAGACCAGGGCTCATAGGCAAAGACATCTTCAGAGCTAAAGCGCTCGCTGACCTTGTCCATCAACTCTTCGTTAACCGAATTGTTCAGCAAATCAGTCCTGTTACCCGCTACGAAGGCGGCGTACTGAAACTCATTCGGTCCGGTACAGACCAAACCATGGCGATCAATATGTGCCGAAAACATCAACCCAAAGGGATCCGCACCCTGCGCCACCAATAGACCCTCATACCAGGTAACACGCGCGCCCCGATCCTCCAATTCACGCTGCAATACGCGAAAAAACGAATGCTCCGCCCCAACCACACTAGGCTGACGAATAAGCGTCTTTAGAAGATCAATAAACTCACTATTAAGCACAGGCAATCACTCTCCAATTTCAAGAGCGCATATATAACGCGAGATCCACATATTACCTAGCGAAAAATTGCGAAGTGGATATG
>JAYQBD010000072.1:0-11656 GCA_038137135.1 Oceanospirillaceae bacterium
CACCAAGCATTGCTGCAACGGTCACTCCAGCCTGAGCGAAAAGCGGCCAGGTTGATATATCGGGTGCCCATTCGATCAGAGCGACATACCAACTATCCATGCGTTAATGCCCGTTCTGATAACGCTGCAGGACCCACTCGAACCGGAAGAACACTCGCCATAATCATCAGGGATTACGCACCAATAATAGGAGATACTCACTCTCCTTAGAGTGACGTCCGAAGTCGGTAGCGTTAAACATATACACCCCCCACCCGAGAAACTTGTTAAAAAAGTTTTGCTCGCTGGTCCAGTACACTTCGGTCTGAGCGGTAGGGAAAACAAAGGTATTCATTGAGGGGTTTACACACTTCTTCTCCACAATGGAGAGCAGTTCTTTAACAGTTGGTACGCGCCAATCGGTATAGCCTGCCAGCTCAAACTTACCTGCCGCTTCGGCGGCTTGATGCCAATTAAAGCGTTTTGCCACGCCTCGACATTCACCATCGTGGAAAAACTCACCAACGCTGCAGCGGTACCAGATCAAACCCGTGCGGGTATCAATCGCTGTACCGCTTCCAGTGAGCCGAAACTCAGTCATCGGGTAGTTTGTTTTAAAGTAGATTGCACAATCTTCTTCAGGCACACCCAGTGCGAGAGCAGACGAAGCCAGTGCAGCCATAAACACACCAATAAAGGTTTGAAGAAGATAGTTCAGTAATCTGGGCATCGCTCCTCCGTTAGATATTCAAACCCTTACCTCTGTGTTATCGACCCAAAACGCTCTTTCTTAAGAGGCTCTAGTGTCTATATTCACCTCTTTATCCACCAATTTGACCAAAATTTCTAGACTATCGCCCAACTGCGCCAAGGAGAGTGAGGTATCGCTTACGTCGGTTTCGATCTCCCCACAGACACGCTGCAATTTGGTCAGCCCTAGCATGGCACTGTTACCTTTGAGCTTATGGAGTTCGTGCCCAAGCGCGTCACGATCACCGCGCTCAACTGCAGCGCGTGCAGCCAAAATAACCTGTTCTAGAGTCTCTCTGTAGCCTTCGGAAATTTGCGCGTTGATCACATCTTGAGGTTCAGGAACCTCGGAGGCTAGCGAGGTATCGAATGCGCGGTTCAAGATTCTACTGAGCTCGCCAACTTTAAAAGGCTTGGCTAAGAAGTGGTCTGCACCTGCGTCGATGGCATATTGCTCATTCGCTGGACGATTATCAGCTGACTGGACAATGATCAGTGCCGGTTGATCATCCAACCGCTTCTCTAATGCGCGAATCTCGCGGCAAGCTGTAAGACCACCCATTACTTCCATCTGCATATCCAGAACCACTACCTGATAGGTCTCAAGCATATACGCATCCACAGCCTCCTGTCCCGAACGCACCTGTGTGATACTTTGCCCCATACGAGCAAAAAAACTCTTAAAGAGTTCCAAGTTCAGCTCTGAATCGTCAGCAACGAGAATCGAAAGTTTACCAATATCTGCAGACTGCTCTGCACTCAAATAACTGTGTTCCTCATCAACCTGATTATGGGCCAATTCCAGGGGTAGCTCCGTGGTAAAGATTGTGCCGCGTGACGGTTGCGACTGAACTTCAATCTTCCCACCCATAAGCGTTACCAGCCGATTGACAATAGCGAGTCCAAGGCCCGTGCTGTTTGGCGTCTCGACACCTACCTCAGATGCTTGATAGTAGGGTTGAAAAATGTGTCTAAGATCCTCCTGAGAAATTCCGCAGCCCGTGTCACTTACGCGTATCTGCACGAAACCGGGAACCGCTTGATCACTCAAACTTATCTGAATTTCACCTGCATCAGTGTACTTCACAGCGTTGCTGAGCAGATTAATCAGTATTTGGCGGATATACCGAATGGGGCCGACGTAGAACTGATAATCCAGTTGGTCAGTGACAAACTGCAATTGCACTCCTTTCTGAGCTGCCTGAATCTGATACTGGGAAACCAGACTTTCGCTCAGTTCGAGGATATCGAAACGGCGATTTTCAACAGAGTGTTTATTGGAATCAATACGCGCAAAATCGAGTACATCCGTCACTAAAGAATTAAGGTGTTCGGCTGAGTCAGCAATGATATCAATCTTATGTGAAAGGTCAGGATCTAGGGGCTCAGGATACTGCTGTAACAACTCAGCCATACCTTGTACAACGTTCAGAGGAGTACGAATCTCATGACTTAGTGATGCGACAAACTGACCACGTAACTCAACAGCATGCTCCGCATTGAGTCGCGCAGACTCGAGCTCACGCTGCTTATGTTCAAGTTCAAAGGTGCTTTTCAAATTTTTCTGGATTCCTCGTGCCATCACAATGGATGTGAAGACTAGCGCTCCCAACATAACCAGCAATCCCAGTCCTTCGTAGTTATCCAACTGCCTTCTGTTTGAAAATAGAGCGCTAATCATTGGCAATAGAGTAAGAGTAGCCGTCATGACAGCAAGATTTCGTAATGGGGCGTAAGCGAGTACGACAATGCCGGCAACGATGGCGGTGTAAAGAGTAATCAGCCCGATCAAGCCTGCTGAGCCTGAGCCTAACTGCAGAGTATAAAAGGCGGCACCCCCTCCCCAAACCAGCGCGTGAAGCAGCAAAAGAGCTTGATAAATTGGGTAACTTCGATTCTGAAATTCAGCCCCGAATATATTGGTGGCACCATACAGAGCCACTTGAGCCGTTACGATAGTACAAATACTAACGTACCAGACCAGGCCAAAATCCTCACCAAATGTATATTTGAGTTGATAACTAAGCAGGCCCGAGACAAAAACGATAAGAATTGATGCAACGATGGATTGCCGATAGATCAGGTTCAGCAAGTTGTGCTTTATAAAAACCGTCTGCTCTTCATTTGAACTAACAATCAAATGATCAACCCCTCGACTTTCGCTCTCCTCAGGAGCGCACTGACGGAGTGGGTATCAAATTTCTCATTCAGCGATGCTCGATACTTTTCAACCGTTCTTACACTGAGGTTTAGCACGGGAGCCATCTCTACGTTCGTATACCCCTCAGCTAGCAACTCAAGCACCTGAAGCTCGCGTTTAGTGAGTTCTAGAGCTTCTACGCTCGATGCATCCAAGTGAGTGTCGCTATCAGCAAAATAGGGGGTGCCCAGGATCACCTGCTCAAGCGCGGCAACAAAGGTTTCCCTATCACTGTGCTTGACGATGTATCCATCGCAGCCCGCCGTTCGGGCCTCGGCAATCTGTTCGGTGTGGGCAAAGCCACTTAACATCACAATTTTGGCCTTATGCTCAAGTCGCTTCAGACGAGAGACCACCTCCAGTCCATGCATATTCGGCATCATCAAATCAACTAGAATCAGTTCGGGCTGGTGTTGCTGCGCCATCTCTAGACCATCCAGCCCTGAATAGGCCGTCGCCACAACCTCAAACGCAATACCACTCTGAGGGGCCTCTAGCAAAAGTTTCACGGCTTCAGCGACTAGTTGCTGATCATCAATTACGACAACCTTAACGACTCTCAAGGGTAAACCCTCAGTTCTTGTCCGGGCAAAATCACAGAACTCTGTGTCAAGCCGTTCCACTTCAACAAACTGTCTAACATTACCCCGTACTTCAAGGATATACGATACAGATTCTCCCCCTTAGCAACTCTGTGCGTAAGCATAGTTTCACCGATGTTGGTATCCTCTGGTGAACTCAGGCTCGGCGTTACCGACATCCCAACGAGAATCTCATCTCCCTGAGCAAATGAGCCGATCGCCGACAACCCATTCCACTCTACTAACTCATCGGTCGTAACATTAAACCGGCGCGCCACAGACCATAGCGACTCCCCCGGTTCCAAAAGGTAGGGGGTCAACTGAACCGTTTCGAGCGGCACGTCCGCCTGACCTTGATCGGCTAACTCTGCTGGCGCTATCGCGAGCTGCGATTTTTCCTGAAGTTCGGTGGGAATCATCAATATCTGCCCCACGCTTAGGCGAGTGCTCTGTAGATTGTTAGAGCGCTGAATACTGCGAATATTGCTGTCGAACTTCCGTGCCAATATGGAGATAGTTTCCCCCTTAGCCACTGTGTGCCGGCGCCAGGTGACCAGTTCTCCCCTCTCTGCCGAGGCGAGTGATAACCTGAACTGCTGAGCACTCGCTACAGGTAACAGCAGAGTGTAGGGACCATCAGGATCGGTTGCCCAGCGGCGATATCCAGCATTCAAATCGTAAAGTTCTTCAATCTCAATACCACTGAGTTCCGACGCTTGGGCGAGCTCAATCTGAGTTCCCAGATCTACCACCTCGAAGTACGGGGTATCTGCTAAGGGCGCCAGGGCTAAGTCGTATTTTTGCGGCTGGCGAATCAGCTCACTTAACGCTAAGAGTCGCGGCACGTAAATCCGGGTTTCATCGGGTAAGTCTAGACTCCAAAAGTCCGTAGGTAGACCCTGACTGCGGTTCTTCTCAATGGCTCGACCGACTCGCCCCTCCCCAGCATTGTAAGCCGCAAGCGCCAACAACCAGTCTCCATCAAAATAGTCATGAAGATATTCAAGATAGCTTAGAGCCGCATCAGTGGATGTCAGCACATCGCGCCGACCGTCAAACCACCAGTTATCCTTTAACCCATACTGAGCTGCAGTCGCGGGCATAAACTGCCAAAGTCCAAGCGCCCCCGCCGAGGACTTTGCCTTGGGATCATAAGCGCTCTCTATCGCGGGTAGGAGCGCGAGCTCTGCCGGTAATCCGCGCTCAATTACACGGTGAAGAATGTAGTGATAGTAGAGCGCAGCACGGGCCGCCAAACGGTTGAGGTATGCGTCACTCTTCGCCATCCAGCGAATTTCGCGCTGCACTCGCGGACGATCAACGCTTGCAGGTAGTACCATCGACCGCCGAGTACGCTCCCAGATATCTGTGAGCTCAGCATTGTTGGTAAATTTGAGTCCCTGACTCTGCAGAGTACTCCAACTCAAGCGAGAACCAACAGGGGCACGTTGGACTAAGCTTGTTTTCGACAGCTGCGTTTTAACCTCGGCGGTGTCCTCTACAGCGCAAATTTCTGGCTGAGTAGTGGCACAGCCCGCCAGCCATAGGAGGCCAAAAAGGGTAAAAACTCTTAACGGAGTGGAGCTCATAGTTAGTCCAGTGCGCTACCCAGTATCGGCTGCGTTGAATGGGTATTCATCCCAACCCAACGATCACCGGCGATCCATAAGTAATCGAATTCTCAATCTAGCAATTGAGACATTTCGCCGCAACCGATAATCTACAGCAACTGATGCGAGACGAGGCGACTAGCGCAATGAGAGATATACAACTTCCTGTCGATCAACAAACGATATTTCTAGATAAGAGTTTCCTCTCTACCTGCTGGTGCTTGATGGTCACGTACCCCATAGCGGTCTACAACAATCTATTTGCCCACACAAACTTCTATCAACTGACCTTTGTCACCTGCCTTGCAATCTCGACAGCAATATTGCTGTCAATACATGAACGCCTCTCGCAGAGAGTGAAAAGGGGATGGTACCTGCTCGCGATCAGCTCGTTTGCAACGACCGTCATCCTGCGAAACTTTCAGGATGCAGCCCTGATACTGGATATTTTGTTGATCGTCCTGTATGCCCCAGTTTTTGGTTTGAAAAGGACTTTCGTAGGCTTCTCCGTACTGATGACCATACAGGTAGTGCTGATCATCACACTCTTACCTGAACGCAACGGCGCCTACATAACGGTACTCTGGGGTATAATCGCCTACACCGCTGGTGTTGCGACACTTTTTCCACTGCACTTTCTGCTAACGCAAATCAACAGGCACTCGAGAAACGAGGAGGGTTAGTTTGGCTTTGGCACCGCAGCGCATAGACACGACCTGTATCAATGGTTGCCAACGCTTCCAGGAGAGCTCTTACTGCTGGGAACTGAGCTGATCGATAAGCTTCTGAGAGTGGGCTTGGCGCTGCTGATCCCACACTTTAAAACGTCGGTTTGTCAGGAAGAAGATCAGGTAGCCAAAGGGAACAGCGGCCATAGGCACTAGATCAACGCCGTCAGTTCTGCGCAGTAAAAGCAGCGCAAAAAAGAGCGTAACTCCGGCAACCACCCCTAAGGGTTTAGGGTAACGACCCGCTTTGTCGATCGGGTTCTCAGCTTCCCAAAGTTTCATCAGGCGAATCCACTCAGCTTGCTGTTCATCAGAAAGTTCCGAGGCGTTTGGGGGTAGTTTATTCATCAATGCTTAACTAACTTCAGTTCCGCTCAGTTAAAAAGGGTGTGATCAGATCGCGCGCAACTCGGCATAGGGCACCAATGCACCGCGCTGCTGCACAACTCTAGCAGAGATAGCCTGTCCTTTACGAATAGACTCTTCGACTGAGGCACCCTGAATGTAGGCGCTTAAGAACCCTCCATTGAAGCTATCTCCTGCCCCTGTTGTGTCCACCGGGAGCACCGGATTATCAACATCAAAACTGGCCCGCTGCTGGCTGTCCGCACTGAGAGTCGGTTCTGTGCCGTTCTTCACAATAATTTGCTTTGCCCCCCACGAGAGCAGACGGTCGGCCGTCTCATCCGGCGACCTATCACCAAACGCAGCAATTTCGTCATCAAAAGTTGGCATCACCAGCTCACTTAAGCGCGCGATCTCGCGGGAGAAGTCCCTCATCTCAGCAAGGTCACCCCAGAGCTTGGGCCGAAAGTTGGGATCGTAAACAAACTTCACACCTCGTGCTCGCAGCGACTCAACCACGCTTAGTAGGTTTTTACGTCCGCCGGACTCTATAACCGCCGCGCTGATACCGGACAGGTAGACCCAGTCCATATCGGACAATGCGCGCTCAAGCGCCTCAGCATCGTACGCAAGGCGCTTGGCCGCTGACTGACTGCGCCAGTAGTCAAACGTGCGCTCACCTTGAGCATCTGTTTTGATGGTGTAGAGGCCAAGTGTCCTCTCTGGGTCACGGCCAGTACCCGCGCTGCCTAGATCGGCCTGCGATAAAAATTCGAGCAGATCATCAGAGACGCCATCCCGACCAACTCGGGTCACATAATCCACCGACCAGCTATCTGGTAAAAGTGCTCTCAATGCCCAAGCCACGTTCAACGAATCGCCAGCGAAACCGCGGCGCCAGCAGTTATTCCCGGTATCGAAAAACTCAACCATCGCTTCACCCAAGGTGGCGATACGCTGCCTATTGTTGTTCATTTATCTGTTCTACTTGGTGATTAGAGGTGCTTTGAGCCAGACACCTCCCTGATAGGTTAATAATCCTTGCTCTATTGCTGAGGCATAGGGTGTTAAATCAGAAAACTCCGCAGCAAACTGCTCGGAATCATCTTTGGGCTCCCAGCCTAGGTTCGCTGCGAGCTTATCATCCCAAAAACGACGCGTATTGGCCGAAGCACCGTAAACAATGGTGTAACCAAGATGCTGCACTGTAAAGGTGCGATCGATCAAACTGATGAAATCTTCAGGACTAAGCCAGGTAGACAGCATGCGTGGATCTTTTGGCTTAGGCAGACAAGAGCCAATGCGCACCACCAGCGTCTCCTGCCCAAACTTATCGTGGTACATGCTGGCAACCTGCTCGCCAAAGGCCTTCGAAACGCCGTAGTAGCCATCTGGACGCGGCAAAGCCGAAGCATCGAGCATATCAGTGAACTTATAGGCACCCATCGCATGGTTGGAGCTGGCAAAAATAATGCGCGGCTGACCGAACTTCTGCGCAGACGTATAGAGGCAGTGCATGCCGATAATATTGGAGACCAGGATCTTCTCCCAGGTATCTTCAACCGAAATACCGCCCAGATGCAGCACCCCATCACAACCTTCAACAATGGCATCCACCTGTGCCTGATCACTCAGCTCTGCAGCGACAAACTCTTCATGCTCGGCCAGATCTGTGATCTCACGAATGTCGCTTAGGCGCACCTTTTCCGCGATCTGAGTCAGCAGCGCGCGTAGCTGAGTTGCGACCCCACCCGATGCACCGGTTACTAATAGTCTTTTTAACAACACCCTATCCTCTCTGATACAGCTGCGGCAGCCCGGTTGAACACTCAATTTGCACTACTCTGACACGTCTAAAAATGGTATACAATTCTGCATCAACAAAAACAAACGCCAATTGAGCGACTCCGCGGGGGTATACGCTCAACTTAGGAAACAGCATGTCCCCAGAAGAACTTAAGGTCGCTCTAGGCTCAGGTCTACTCTCTTTTCCGGTCACCCCGTTCGATGCTCAGGGTGAATTCAATCCAGCACCTTATGCTAAACATCTGGAGTGGCTCAGTCAGTTTCCGGCAAAGGTCCTTTTCGCAGCGGGGGGAACCGGCGAATTTTTCTCTCTCGCGCCTGAAGAGATCCCAACAATCGTTGCGCAAGCAAAAGCCTCAGCGGGCACCATTCCGATCGTAGCCGGCTGCGGTTACGGCACTCGAATGGCTATACAGATTGCCCAAAGCGCTGAAAAAGCTGGCGCAGACGGTATTTTGCTACTGCCACACTACCTAATCGACGCAGGCCAAGAGGGGCTCTATGCACACGTCAAAGCCGTCTGCGATAGCGTAAAAATCGGGGTGATGGTCTACAACCGCGATAACGCTGTTCTGCGACCTGACACGTTGGAACGACTGGCAGAAAATTGCCCTAACCTTGTTGGCTTCAAGGACGGTACTGGGCATATCGGCTTGGTGCGAGAAGTAACCGCTCGCTTGGGCGATCGGCTAACTTATCTAGGAGGTATGCCCACAGCGGAACTCTTCGCAGAAGCCTATCTGGGGGCAGGTTTTACCACCTACTCCTCAGCGGTGTTCAACTTTGTGCCGCAGCTCGCTTGTGACTTCTATCGCGAACTACGTGCCGGTAACACCGAACACACTTCCAAGGTACTCAAATCCTTCTTCTACCCCTTCATGGAGATTCGTGATCGCGGCAAGGGATATGCGGTCTCAGCGATTAAAGCGGGCGTGAGACTGCAGGGCTTTGATGCCGGCTCGGTGCGCAGTCCGCTGACTGACTTGAAAGCGAACGAAATAGAGGATCTGCGCAACCTAATTGAGGCTCACAGCTAATGAAAATCGTTGATGTACGCACTCATCTACTCGACTTCAAACTCGACACTCCATTTGAGAGTGCATCAATGCGTTTCGATCGCCGCCAACATCTGCTGGTTGAGATCGTGTGCGATAATGGCCTAGTCGGCTGGGGAGAGTGCCTTGGGCCGGCACAGATGAATGCCGCGGTGGTGCAGGGCTATAGAGCCCGTCTACTGGGGCAAGATCCGCTGCAGTCTGAGGTACTCTGGCTCGATCTGTATCACACCTTCAGAGATCAGGGGCAACGAGGCCTCAGCCTCACAGCGCTATCGGGTATCGATATCGCGCTCTGGGATATCAAGGGCAAACACTTCAATGCGCCAATTTCCACGCTGATGGGTGGCCGCTTCCGCGAGCAGGTTGAGGCCTATGCCACAGGCTCGTTCCGCCGTGAAGGTGTTGACCGCATCAGCGATGTCGTTTCGGAAACCAAGCGCTACCTCGCTGAGGGTTTCGCAGCGACCAAAATGAAGATCGGCTTCAACCTCGAGGAGGATCTGGAGCTTATCCGTCAGGTTCGCGCGGCCGTCGGACCGCAGATGCAACTGATGATCGATGCCAACCATGGCTACCAGGTGGATGAGGCAATCCAGTTGGGTCGTGCGGCAGCAGCTTACGATATCGCCTGGTTCGAAGAGCCGGTGCTACCCGAGTGGATCGGCGCCTATCGCGAAGTTAAAGATAAACAGCCCATTCCAGTGGCGGGCGGTGAGACCTGGCACTCTCGCTGGGGCATGCTTGAACCTATTACAACTCGGGCGGTCAGTATCATACAGCCGGATGTCTGTGGTGTTGGCGGCTTTAGCGAGTTTCGTCGTGTTGTTGATATGGCCCAAACCCATGGCATCCGTGTGGTGCCGCATGTTTGGGGCACGGCAGTTCAAATCGCCGCGAGCCTACAGGCGCACGCCAGCATTGCGCCGGCCCCTGTGCGACAGAGCCCTTTGGATGCGATGTTTGAATTTGACCGCACAGAAAACCCCTTCCGCCAGGCTGTTGTAATGAAACCGCTTGAGCATGAGAACGGTGTTATCCAGATACCGACGGGGCCTGGGCTTGGCATAGAGATAAACCGCGAGGTACTTGATGAGTTCAGACTCGTTTGAGTGCTCTAATGAGTTAGAAAATTACCCAGTTAATTTATAAGGAAAAGATATGCAGACTTTAGGCGAGATGCTGATAGGTTCACGTTCAGTAGTAGGTACAAAAGCACCCATTCAGGCAGTTAACCCTGCAACCGGCGAACTGCTTGAGCCAGTTTACGCGGGTGGCAGTCAGGCAGAAGTTGACCAGGCTTGTGAGCTTGCAGCAGCTGCGTTTGATACTTACCGTGAAACCTCACCCGAAGCGCGCGCAGCTTTCCTGGAAGAGATCGCAGATCAGATCTTGGCCTTAGGTGATGACCTTATTGTTCGTGCTATGGCTGAGTCGGGTCTGCCGCGTATGCGGCTAGAGGGCGAACGTGGCCGTACTATGGGTCAGCTGCGCATGTTCGCTGGCGTTGTGCGCTCAGGTAACTTCCTGGATGTACGTATCGATCCTGCGATGCCAGATCGCGCGCCACTGCCACGTGCTGACCTGCGCCTGCGCAATATTGCGCTGGGCCCAGTTGCTGTATTCGGTGCCTCTAACTTCCCATTGGCATTCTCTGTTGGCGGTGGCGATACCGCCTCTGCTCTGGCTGCCGGTTGCCCTGTTATCGTTAAAGCACACTCTGCACACCCGGGTACTTCGGAGCTCGTTGGCCGCGCAATTCAGGCAGCTGTGGCGAAATGTGGCATGCCAGAAGGCACCTTCTCTATGCTGTTTGGTTCAGGCCGTGACGTAGGCGCAACGCTGGTTGCTCACCCAACTATTAAAGCGGTTGGATTTACCGGCTCACGTGCCGGTGGTACTGCGCTGATGACGATTGCAGCTAACCGTCCTGAACCGATTCCCGTGTACGCTGAGATGAGCTCTATCAATCCAGTATTCCTGATGCCAAACGCACTGGCAGCTCGCGGTGAAGCGATCGCTAAAGGCTTTGTCGGCTCACTCGCTATGGGTGCAGGTCAGTTCTGTACGAATCCAGGTCTAGTGATCGCCGTTGAGGGTGAAGGCTTGGATAACTTTCTGCAGGTTGCAGCAGTTGAGCTCGAAGCAGTAGCGGCTCAGACGATGCTGACTCCGGGCATCTGTGATGCTTATGGCAAGGGCGTAGATCGCCTCAAAGGCCATGCAAAAGTCACTCAGGTTGGCGAAGGTCAGGCAAGCACGGATCCTAACCGTTGTCAGGCCGGCTTATACGTAACTAATGCTGCAGACTTCATGAGTGATGAAGAGCTCTGCGAAGAGATCTTCGGCGCAAGCTCACTGGTGATTCGTTGTGCCAACCTGGATGAGTTCAAAACTGTTGCTGAGTCTCTGGAGGGTCAGCTGACCGCCACACTACAGCTCGACGAAGGCGATTATGCTGCGGCTCGCGCGCTGGTTCCAACACTTGAGCGTCGCGCAGGTCGTATCCTGTGTAACGGTTTCCCAACAGGTGTAGAGGTGTGCCACGCAATGGTTCACGGTGGTCCATTCCCAGCAACCTCTGATGCGCGTACAACCTCAG
>JAYQBD010000073.1:0-11645 GCA_038137135.1 Oceanospirillaceae bacterium
TCTTACAAACTCACCTACAGCTCATTAGCCCTGCGATAGGGGCCTTGGTAGTCAAACAGGCGCTCGGCGATGCGCCAGAACTTGCCCTGTTTGCGGGAGATGACGAAATCGGGGTGCGGGATTGAGGTGCTGTAGCTAAGCAGCTCCTCATTAGAGCTGAAGTTAAGTGGCTTTGCGCCACCTTCGGCTCGGCAGCCAAAGAGGGCGTTGAACAGAGCGCGCTGGTTTACCTGGCCAAGATCAAACTTCTCTGAGAGTGTCTGCCCATCTTCATCGTGGTAGATAAGGCGCACCGCTCCATCTTCAGCTTTTACCGACACACCAGCGCAGCGAATCACTTTGTGATCTTTGAGAGATAGTGCACGCTTGATGAGTTCATCTGGGTCAATCAGATCAGCTTTGCAGCTATGGCAACTGCGTGCTGCAATATCGTTCTCGCTGCCGCAGCCACCACAGCGTTTGAACTTGTAGCGAAACCTGCACTGCTCACCGCTCTCCAATAACCCTTGGCAGCGCCGGCCGAAGTGCTCGATCACATCACCCTCAGTATCGGTGCGTCCCCAAAAGAGGTTGGCGTGGCCGCACTCAGGGCAGAAGACTTGCACGGGCTCTGTATCGGGCGCCGGTTTGGGTTCGCCCACTTCAGGGTCGTAAAGGTCGATGCTGTTGTTAGCGTAATCGATTACCAGACACTCGGTTTTTCCTTCGTTTAGACGCAGTCCGCGCCCGACCATCTGCTGAAACAAGCTGACTGACTGAGTGGGGCGCAGTAGAGCTATCAGGTCGACATGTGGTGCGTCGAAACCGGTGGTAAGTACTGAGACGTTGACGAGAAACCTGAGCTCGCGTGACTTGAATCTTTGTATCACCTGTTTGCGCTCAGCGGCATCTGTGTCTGCGATTACCAGAGCACTTTGAGCTTGAGGTAGGTAACCCAGAATCTCCTTGGCGTGTTTTACCGTGGCTGCAAAGACCATTACACCCTGGCGCTGCACGCTTAGTTCAACCAGTTGGCGGCAGATCGCCTCGGTGACGCGCGGGCACTGGGATAGCAACTCGTTTAGATCGGCTTCGGCAAATAGCCCGTCGCGATTCGGGCGCAGCGATGAGAAGTCGTAGTGCGCGATTGCCGGGTTCTCCATTCGTGGAGGTGTCAGGTAGCCCTGTTTCACCAGCGCACGCAATGGCAGATCATAGATGCAGTGCTCAAAGATACGGGGCTCTTCACTGCGCACAAATCCGCGATAGTCGCGCTGGTAGATCCAGCCATAACCGAGGCGATAGGGTGTTGCAGTAAGCCCCAGCACCTTGAGCCCGGGGTTTTGGTCGCGCAGATGGCCAATCAACTGTTGATACTGGGAGCCGGTGTTGTTACTGATTCGGTGAGCCTCATCGACAATTAGTAGAGAGTACTCATTAGCGAACTGATCTAAGTTGGCGGCGACCGACTGGATGGAGCCAAACACCACCTGAGGTTTGGTATCACGCTGCTTCAAACCGGCAGAGTAGACGCCCGGTGAGCGACCCAGCGCGGCCAATTTGGCGGCGTTCTGCTCCACTAGTTCTTGTACATGGGTCACCACCAGAATCTTGCGTTTAGCCAGACGCGCAAGCTCGGCAATAACCAAGCTTTTACCAGCGCCGGTAGGTAAGACGAGAAGGGCACTGGCATCAGATTGGCGGAAGTGCGCTAGCGTCGCATCAACCGCTTGCTGTTGATAGGGGCGGAGGGTGAAACCTTCGGTCACTCTATCTCCTATTCCCACTCCATCGCTTCGAAGATTCGGCCCGCATTCTTGCCCGCCAGTTCGTCGGCGGTCTCCAGATGCATGTAGGCTGCTTGCTCTATGTTGTAGGCATCCGCCAGCGTACCGCCCTCGTCCAGCAGTTCAGCGACTTTACCCCGCAGGAATTCTAGGTAGCCGCGAGTGAAGGTATCTACCTGCTCAAAATCTGTCGGGTCGCCGTGGCCTGGAATAATGATCGCAGCCTGCGCAAGTGGAGTGAACTCATTTACCCAAGTCTCTATCCACTCAGCGGTGTCGGTCTCAGGGAAAACAGGCAACATGCGCTGGTGAAAGGCGATGTCGCCAGCGATTACCACATTTTCGCTTGGCACATGCACGGTAATATCGCCGGCTGAGTGCGCGGGGCCAAGGTGTAACAGATCAACGCTTAGGCCACCTAAATCCAGAGTTAAACGGTCATCGAAGGTTTGGTCGACGGGGATTATCTCGCTGCCAGCGACTCGCTCTTTCAGTAACTCGTTGAGTCGCTCGAGCCCCTGAGGCCCGTGGTTCTCAATCTCTTCGGCCGCATCGCTATGGGCAATAATGGTGGCGCCTTGCTCTTTCCAGTAGTTATTACCGCCTGAGGCGTGCGTCTGACCATTTTCGTTGACCACATATCTCACAGGTAGATCGGTAATCTTCTTGATCTCATCGTGCAGCGCCTGAGCCAAGAGATACACGCTACTGCCATTCACTACAAGCACTGATTCGTTGCCAATCACGAATGAGAGGTTGTTGTTATGACCCGCATTCTCATAGGTGTAAAACTTAAGCTGACCGATGGCAGACCAAACCGAGTTCGATACCTGCACCGGTTTATCGTAGAGCAGGGACTCTGGGTACTTGTCAGCAGGTGTTTCGGCCAGCGAAGAAGTTGCAACTGCTATAAGGCTGGCGACTAAGGCGTTTCTAAGATTGTTCATAGAGTGTTCTCTCAAGAGCTCACGTTGGTATAGGCCCAAGAGTATTAGAGATTTCTCAATATGGGCAAGCTGCTTGGCAATTATTTAATCGGGTAAGAGCTAGCGCACCGCGCGACTGGTGATTTGAGGGTCGCCATCTCTGCGAGGGGGCTCCTACAGTGGGCGCTCCTACTGGGAGATGGGGAGAGCGGTTTTGGCCACCACCTGACGCATCACGAAACTTGAGTGCACGCCACTGACGCCCTCAATGCGGGTGATCTTGTCGAGCAGCAGTCGCTGGTAATCATCCATATCGTTGACGATCACCTTGAGCTGGTAGTCGGCATCCTGGCCAGTAATTAGTAGGCACTCGAGTACTTCCGGCAGATTCGAGACGATTCGGTCGAAGTTGGCGAAGCGTTCGGGCGTGTGGCGGTCCATAGATATTAGGATAATCGCCATCAGCTTGTAGCCCAGTGCGCGAGCATCGACGATAGCGCGGTAGTCGATGATCAGGCCGCTCTCCTCGAGCGCGCGCACACGTCTGAGGCAGGGGGAGGGTGAGAGTCCCACTCTGTCGGCCAGCTCCTGATTGGAGATGCGTCCCTCTTTTTGAAGTATCTCGAGAATCTGTCGATCGTAGCGGTCCATTTCTGTATAGCTCTTTTAATTAAAATATTCTGCTATTTATATTTTAAAATGAGCAATTAATGCAAATTAAAAATCTAAAATAGCGCAAAGTTCGCAATCTTCTGCTTTCGAATCGGCGTAGAATGATCAGGATCTAGGGTAATATTTTTGATTTGAGGCATCCCATGTTTAACCACAGTCGTTACCGTCCCGCTCCGCAGATCAACATCGCTGATCGTACTTGGCCGAGCAAACAGATTACTGAAGCGCCTATCTGGGCTTCGGTTGACCTACGTGATGGCAACCAGGCACTACTCGAGCCGATGAGCGTGCATCAGAAGCAGCGCCTGTGGAAGTTGCTGGTTAAACTGGGTCTGAAGCAGATTGAGGTGGGTTTCCCATCTGCAAGTCAGCCAGATTACGACTTTATTCGTTGGTTGATTGAAGAGGACCAAATCCCCGAAGACGTGACCGTTCAGGTTTTGGTGCAGGCGCGCAAAGAGTTGATCGATCGCACTTACGAGTCATTGAAGGGTGTTAAACGTGCAGTTGTTCACGTCTACAACTCGACCAGCACCGTGCAGCGCGAACGTGTCTTCCGCCAAGACCGAGAGGGTATCAAAGCGATCGCTGTACAGGGTGCTAAGTGGGTCATGGAGGGCGCTGAGCAGTTCCCTGATGTTGATTGGATGTTTGAGTACTCACCCGAGAGCTTCACCAGCACCGAGATCGATTACGCCGTTGAGGTGTGTAACGCCGTAATGGATGTATGGCAGCCAACACCTCAGAAGCGCTGCATCCTTAATCTGCCATCGACGGTAGAGGTTTCTACGCCGAATGTTTTTGCAGACCAGATCGAGTACTTCTGCCGTCATCTGAACAACCGCGAATCAGCGATTGTCTCGGTGCACACTCACAACGACCGTGGCTGTGCCGTCGCTGCCGGTGAGTTGGCGCTCTTAGCCGGTGCCGACCGTGTTGAAGGTACACTGCTGGGTAACGGTGAACGTACTGGCAATATGGATATTGTCACCATGGCGATGAACCTCTACAGCCAGGGCGTTGATCCTATGCTGGATCTGTCGAATCCAGACGAAATTATCACGGTCTACACCGAGTGCACGCGTCTGCCGGTACATCCGCGCCACCCGTGGATTGGTGAGTTGGTCTACACCGCGTTCTCTGGTAGCCATCAGGATGCCATCAAGAAGTGTCTGCATGTACAGAGCGAAGAGGAGCATTGGCAGGTGGCTTACTTGCCGATCGATCCGCAGGATATCGGTCGTGATTACCAGGCGGTTATTCGTGTTAACTCGCAGTCAGGCAAGGGTGGTATGGCGTTTGTGCTGGAGCGCGACTTCGGTATTCACTTGCCACGCTGGATGCAGACCGAGCTAGCACCAGTAGTGCAGAAGGCGACTGAAGCGGCCGGCACTGAGCTGAGCAGTCAGGCGATCTTTGATCTGCTCAAAGATAACTTCATTGTTGATCAGGCTCCGATCAGTCTCAAAGGCTATCAGATCGAGCGCGACGGGCATGAAATTGTCCATGCGAAGTTGGTCATTGATGGCCAAGAGGTTGAGGTGAATGGCTCAGGTGAGGGTGTTGTCAGCGCATTCCTTGATGCCTGGGCGAAACAGTCGGGGCAGCAGGTCAACGTGATTGATTACTCCGAGCATGCCATTGGAGAGGGTACCGCTGCCGAGGCTGCCGCATACTATCTGATCAATGTTGATGGCGCTCGCGTTGGCGGCATGGCGCTGGATAACGACAGTCTAGGTGCATCGCTTCGCGCACTGATCTCAGCAATCAACCGGGCGAAATCAGAGGCGCGTGCAGCCGCCTAATTGCCAGCCTGAACGATATAAAACAGCGTGCCAGCTATGACTGCCACGCTGTTTTTGTTTTACTGGTCCACAACTGTTGAAGCTGAGAGCGTAAGGAAGTAGTTGATGCAAAATAGAACGTGTGTTGATTACGAAGATCTAGAGCGTTTTTGCCGCGAAGCACTGAGCGCCTGCGGCGCTGATGAACCGACTCAAACGGCCTGTACCAACTCAATCATGCATGGCTCCATTCATGGAGTGGATAGCCACGGCGTACGGCTGTTGCCGCACTACATAGCGGTGTTTGAAACTGGTCGTCTGAATAGAACACCCAACCTCAATTTTACCCAGGTTAAAGCGGGAACGGGGATACTTGATGGCGATAATGCTCAGGGTGGGCGGGTCATGTATGCAGCGATGGATCATGCCATCGCTCTGGCTCGAGAGACCGGAATTGCGGGGGTCGCGGTACAGAACTCCTCGCACTTTGGCCCGGCTGGCGCATACTCTATGCACGCGGCGCGTGCCGGTATGATTGGCCTCACCTTTGGTAACTCAGACGCTTTTGTGCGGCTGCATGATGGCGCGGAGCGCTTTCACGGGACTAACCCCATCTCGATGGCTGTACCGACCGGTAAAGAGCATCCTTGGTTGCTGGATATGGCCACCTCGTCGGTGCCAGTCAATCGTGTACAGCTCTACGCCTCCCTCGGGGTTGATCTACCCGATGACGTCGCTTCAGACACTGAGGGTGTGGATACCAATGACCCGAACAGAGCAGAGATGATGGCGCCTGTGGGTGCAGCCTTCGGTTTTAAGGGGGCCGCTCTGGGGGGCATGGCAGAGATTTTCTCTGCGGTTCTATCCGATATGCGCTTGAGCCCTGAAATAGCGCCAATGGGAGATTTGAGTGACAGCCGGCCAAGAGAGATGGGCGCCTTTGTTATGGCGATTGATCCGGACGGTTTTGTTGGACGCATCGCTGCAACGGCAATTATGGATCGCTACCTCTCCCAACTGCGCAGTTCCAAACCGGCCAAAGGTAAACAGGTTATGGCGCCAGGTGATCGTGAGTGGGCCGAAGCTGCTGTAAGGCGCGAGAAGGGAGTACCGCTTGATCCCGTGACGGTCGAGGGCTTTGAGGCACTCTGTGAACGCTACTCGCTGATCTTTCCAAAGCGAGTCGCTTAGTAGGCAATTCCCATCTGTCTGAGCTAGGCTGTTAAGCGTGACAACCCGAGTGGCCGCGTTTTTTTGGCACTCATTTTGCTGATCTAATGATGCAAGTTAGAGACGAGGAGCCTTATGAACGCAGCCGTCATTGATATTGAAGAGCATTTTGAGACGGTGCGCCCGCGCCTGCTTGCATTCGCGCGTCTGCAGCTAGAGGATGAAGCTTTAGCCGAGGACAAAGTACAAGACACCTTACTGGCAGCCTATGAGGCTATTGATCGCTTTAATGGGCAGTCAAAGTTTGAGACTTGGCTTTTTGCGATTTTGAAGAACAAGCTGATTGATGAGATTCGCCGACGCTCGCGTGAATTTACCACTGACTTCGACGCCGATCAGGTGGCTGAGGTTGATGAGATGTTTGATGAGCGTTCGCACTGGGTTAGTGGGCAGCAACCGCAGAAGTGGGTGCAACCCGAGTCCTCCTACTTACACGAACAGTTCTGGCAGGTGTTTGATGTGTGTGTCTTTCATCTGCCGAAAGGAACGGCGCGCGTGTTTGCGATGCGAGAACTGCTGGGAATCGAGACCGACGAGATCTGTGACTCGCTGGGCCTGTCGCAGCAGAACGTCTGGACGATGCTGCACCGGGCACGCCTGAAAATTCGTGGCTGTCTGGAGCGGGGTTGGTATGGGCGTGAGGAGATCGAGCAATGATGAGCTGTAAGCGCGCGACTGAACAGATGTCGCAGAAGCTTGATGCCCCCTTAAGCCTGATCGAGAAGATGAGCCTAGGTGCGCATCTGATGATGTGTGGCAAGTGCTCGCGCTGCCAACAGCAATTGGAACAGTTACACCGCGTCTGTCAAAAACGCTCCGAGACTAAGGACTAGCTCTGTAGCTCTCGTATCGGCAAGCGCGCTAACAGCTGCGCTTTGCGATCTGGATCGATAAAGGCCGCGGCGATACTGTTGCGTGCCAGCAGGGCAGCCTCTTTACGACTCATGCCAAGTGCTTCATCCACAGCCAAAAAGTTATCGATTAGATAACCGCCAAAGTAGGCCGGATCATCGGAGTTGATACTTACATTCATACCCTGCTCGAGCATGCGCAGAATCGGGTGATCTGCCATCTTCCCGTAAACCTTGAGGCGAATGTTGGAGTTGGGGCAGACGGTTAGCGGAATTTGGCGCTCTATGAGATGGTCGACCAGCTTGCCATCCTCCAGCGCTCTGACACCGTGATCTATCCGCTGCACACGAAGGCTATTGAGCGCTTCCCAGACGTAACTTGGTGGGCCCTCTTCACCCGCATGCGCTACCACTCGGAGTCCATCTGCTCGAGCCGCCTCATAGATTGGCGCAAACTTTCGTGGTGGGTTGTTACGCTCCGAACTGTCCAAGCCGATGCCAATAAATTCACCTATATGAGGGCGGGCCATCTCATAGACTTTCATTCCCTCTTCGACAGGGAGGTGGCGCAAGATAGAGAGAATCAGACCATAGCTCATCCCCCAGCGTGAGCCAGCATCGCGCAGCGCATTGCCAATGCCCTCAAGTTGCGCCTCTAGTGCGACACCGCGCTCTAGATGTGTTTGCGGATCAAAGAAGGGTTCAACATGGTCGATACCGTCCTCTCTGCAGCGTTCTAGATAAGCGGTGGTGAGATCGTAGAAATCATCTGCAGTACAGAGAACCTTAGCCCCCTGATAGTAGATGTCGAGGAAGGACTGAAGGTTAGAAAACTGATAAGCCTTCTTGATCTCTGCAATACTGCTGTAGTTGAGGCGGATCTTGTTACGTTCAGCGAGTTTGAACATCAGTTCGGGCTCCAAAGAGCCCTCTAGATGCAAGTGTAACTCTGCTTTTGGCAGAGATTTAATGTACTCGCGGGTAATGCGCGCCATTGGCTACTCCTTCCGTTCGTCTTTAAGTATAGGCCGAAGAACGGTAGGAGGGATGTAGAACGTAGTTCTATTTCCCGATTTGGAAGGTGGTCGGGTAATACGCTTCGCGTACAACCCTCCTACAAACTGTTATGCCTGTATCAGGAAGTTTAGGATGAGCTCACGGCCGCCCTCAGTCGCGAAGGACTCAGGATGGAACTGTATGCCCTGAATGGGGTACTGCTTGTGGCGCACACCCATGATCTCAAACTCACCACCCTGGCGAATACGCTCAAGGTTGGTTAGATCGGCCTGTGTCAGCTCGCCCACAGCAGACGTAACTTCAAGACAGTCTGGAATTGACTCAGATTCAGCAATCAGCGAGTGGTAACGCATCACCTCGAGTTGATCAGGAATGTTACAGAATACTCCCTCACCGTTATGCGTGATCGGACTGATCTTACCGTGCATCGGTAGAGGCGCCTTAATCACCTTGCCGCCGAAGACATGGCAGATGCCCTGCATGCCCAGACAGACACCGAGTAGAGGTGTTGTTTGGCCGAGTGTGCAGATAACCTCGGCACAGACACCGAAGTAGTCTGGGTCGTCCGGGGAACCTGGTCCAGGGGAGATGATGATGCGGTCGACATTTAAGGCTTTGATCTGTTCAAGATCGAGCTCGTCATTGCGCTTTACCAAGATATCAAAGCTCTCGAGTTCGCCCTGTTGTACCTGAGCCTCTAGCACCTCACCGATAAACTGGTAGAGGTTGTAGGTGAAAGAGTCGTAGTTATCTACAATTAGAACCTTCATCGAACTCATGCCTGCTCCTCCACGATGAACTGATCCAGCACCTTTTTGGTGCCGGCAAATTTACGCCGAATCTCTTCGTACTCATCTTCAGGGTTGGAGTCGTAGACGTTACCGCCACAGGTCTGTACGTAGGCTTTTTCGCCATTAGCAAAGACCGTGCGGATTGGGATAGCGAAGGTGCAGTCACCGTTGAACGAGAAGTGGCCGACAGCACCGCCGTAGGGGCCACGACCATCAGCCTCGAGCGCATCGATAATCTTCATCGCCTCAATTTTCGGTGCACCCGTTAGCGTGCCCGCTGGGAAGTTGCTCGCCAGAGCCGAGAACATATCGTGATCTTCATGAATGATGCCAACGATCTCTGAGGAGATGTGCTGCACATGGCTGAAACGTTTGATATCCATGAGACTACGCACTTTTACGGTACCAAAGCGCGCTACCCGGCCAATATCGTTACGGTGCAGGTCCACAATCATATTGTGCTCGGCGATCTCTTTTGGATCGTTGAGCAGCTTACGCGCAAGCTGCTGGTCTTCCACTGCATCCGCGCCACGCTTAGTGGTGCCGGCGAGTGGAAAGGTCTCCATCTCGCCCTGGCGTAGGCGGAACAGCAATTCTGGGCTAGCACCGATGAGTTTCTGCTCACCAAACTTAACGTAGTACATCTGCGGTGAGGGGTTCACCTCGCGCAGCTGCTCGTAGATATTGATGCTGTCACCCTCGAGGCGGAAGCGCTTCTTAAAGCCCACCTCGGTTTGGAAGATCTTGCCATCTATAATATCCTGTTTCACCTTCATCACCGCATCGGCGTGATCCGCTTTGGTCATGGTGTCGCCTAGGTTGTAGATCTTTAGCGCGCCATTGGGCGGGCAGGGGGCGTGCATGATCGACTCGATGAGCTCCAGGCGGCTGTCGGCGTAGTAGAAGTAGAACACCTCTCCGGTCATCTTATCGAGGATCAGGCCGTCCTTGTACACACCAAAACGGAAGATATCGAACAGCTCGGAACGCTGCAGTTTGAGGCTGGGCTCAAAATAGTTCATGCAGTCATAACCGATATAACCGGTTAAGCCGCCAGCGTAGCGACGCGAGATAATGTCCTGCGGCACGATATCGCGCAGCAGGTAGTAGGGGTTTTCAGCTTCGTAGGCTTCACTGCTACCGTCACGGCCATCGATGTGCAGCGCGCCCTCGCTGGCCCAGATCTGCTGTTCGGGATCAAAGCCGATAATTGAGTAGCGTGAGATGTAGCTCTCTTCGCCGAGTGATTCGAGCATAAAACAGGTGTCGAAGCGTTTTTCGATCTTCTTGAACAGTTCAAAGAAGTCGATATCTGCAGCTAGAGCAACGTACTTCGGTTTACGCGGCAGCTCTATCTTGGCAGGGCGTTTAATCATTTCTCTCTTCCGCTTGGAGCGCGCGCGATCCGCGCGTCACTGTGGCAATACCCACACCCAGTTGTTTAGCGATCTCGCGTTGCGGCACACCCGCTTCGAGCATGCGGAATATCTGTAGGCGTTTGCACACCTCCGCAAGTTCAGTAGGGGTCAGCAGACCATGCAGTGCTTTAGCGAAATCATCACGTGATTCGATGCCGTGCAGGTGGTCTAGGAGATCGTCGAAATAGTCAGGTGTATTCATGTACTAGTACACTAGCAAGCTAGTACGCTTGGGTCAACATCTATCTGAAGTGTGGTGGGTTATGTGTGCCGATAAATCACAAATTGAGAAAAACTTTTAAAAAAATCGTAATTTTTTTGAGTAAAGGTCATAGGAGTATTAAGTGTCATTTTGCGCAAACAGAAGCACGCTTTAAACTTCAGCAGGTTAAATTGAAGCGATTTGAGAAAATGCGCCGTACGATCAATCCCTATTTCAAGAGCTTTTCGGTAGCTTCTACGTCACAGGAGCCGAGCTCAGCGTCTGCGCAATCTGTTGACGCGCTTGTACGCGCATCATACGAGCTGCGTGTAAGTATAAAGACTGCTGAGTGTACAGAGCAAAGAATGCGCTTACACACCCAGCTGGATAAACTAGAGCGCCAATTACTGAAGCAGCTAGCGAATTACACCGGAGTTAAACCCTCATAAGCTATGGGCGGTCGCCGTTACAAGGCCCACTAATTTGTTGATATCGACAGGCTTGCTAAGCGTTGCATCCGCACCGGCTGCTAGTAGTTGATCTGTCTGTAGACCGATGGTGGCCGCTGTTAGCCCGATTATTTTATTGCGGTACCCAGTTTCGCGCAGTGCCTGAGTGAGACCGTAACCATCAAGATTGGGCATCATGATATCGGTTAGCACAAAATCAAAATCCTGGGTTTCGAATAGCGCTAGCGCCTCTGAACCGTCATTAGCTACCACGACTTGTGCACCCTGTTTCTTAAGTAGGGCAGTCGTCAGCATTTGCAGAGTTTTCTGATCTTCGGCATAGAGCACTCGCATGAGTTTAGCGACTTTATCGGTATCAAGCGTGTGCCCGCCGACAACGCCGGTTATTAGGAGCGTGGAGTGATTAACAAATACAGGCACCTTGGCGCGTTGCAGAATCTCCTCAAGCACAACACGCGGATTGCGTGCTTCGCCAACTCCATCCCTATGCATCACCGCATAAGTGATCGCGCTGTTGC
>JAYQBD010000074.1:0-11472 GCA_038137135.1 Oceanospirillaceae bacterium
GGCGTAATTCTGTCTATTAAGACTAGTCGCAGATTAGGAATCATGAAAGTTTGGTGCGAACCTACTTCGTAGGTTCTCGTCTAGAGTTCGTAGCGAGATTCTAGTTTTAGACGCTGTCGTTACTAACGTCAGAAATGGCAGGGGTAGCAGGACTCGAACCTACGAATGCTGGAATCAGAATCCAGTGCCTTACCAACTTGGCTATACCCCTGTAGTGGTGGCAATGACGGGATTCGAACCTGTGACCCACGCATTATGAATGCGTTGCTCTAACCAACTGAGCTACATTGCCGGTTTGAAAGCTTCTCTCATATCCTCTCCAAGTAGGAGGAGGATGGCAGGGGTAGCAGGACTCGAACCTGCGCATGGGAGGATCAAAACCTCCTGCCTTACCACTTGGCTATACCCCTAGTGAGAAAGTGGTGGCAATGACGGGATTCGAACCTGTGACCCACGCATTATGAATGCGTTGCTCTAACCAACTGAGCTACATTGCCGTGCTTTCAAGGCCGCAAATTATTCCTTTTGGGGCTATCTATGTCAATAGAATCCAAAGGAAAAATTGAGGTTCTGAGAGCAAAAAGCCCGATAAAAGCGAGGTGCTCGATCGGGCTTTTTATTTACACCAGAAACTGCTCAATTAATGATCAGTTTCTGCCTGTTTAAGCGAGCTAAACGTTAAAGCGGAAGTGAATCACATCGCCATCTTGAACGATGTACTCTTTACCTTCCAGGCGCGCACGGCCGGCCGCTTTGGCACCCTGTTCACCCTTGTGCTCAATGTAATCATCGTAGCTGATAGTTTCAGCTCGGATGAAGCCCTTTTCGAAGTCAGTGTGGATCACGCCCGCTGCCTGAGGCGCCGTTGCGCCGATCTTAACTGTCCAGGCACGCACCTCTTTGACACCTGCGGTGAAGTAGGTCTGCAGACCCAGCAGCTGGTAGCCAGCACGGATCACCCGGTCCAGGCCTGGCTCTTCCATGCCCATCTCCTGCAGAAACTCGAGCTTCTCATCATCTTCTAGTTCAGAAATTTCAGACTCGAGCTTGTTACAGATCGCGACAACTTCTGCACCCTCTTTAGCCGCGTATTCACGCACAGCATCTAGGTGTGGGTTATCTTCAAAACCATCTTCCGCAACGTTGGCGATATACATGGTGGGTTTGGTGGTGAGTAGGTGGAAACCTTTCGCCGTCTTCTGCTCATCCTCGTTCAACTCGAGGCCGCGTACGGCATGACCTTCTGAGAGATGAGGAATCAGCTTCTCGAGCAGCTCTTTCTGCTTGATGGAGTCTTTGTCGCCACCCTTGGCAGTGCGCTGCACGCGCTGGAGCTGCTTCTCGCACGACTCAAGGTCGGCCATCGCCAATTCAAGATCGATTGTCTCGATATCTTCCAGTGGGTGGATACGGTTGGCTACGTGGATAACGTTCTCATCTTCAAAACAACGCACTACGTGCGCGATCGCGTCAGTCTCGCGGATGTTTGCCAAGAATTTGTTGCCCAGGCCTTCGCCGCGTGATGCACCGGCAACCAGACCTGCAATATCCACGAACTCCATGGTGGTTGGCATAATGCGTTCAGGCTTAACAATCTCTGCAAGCGCATTCAGACGTGGGTCGGGCATAGGTACGATGCCGGAGTTTGGTTCGATGGTACAGAACGGGAAGTTCTCAGCATCGATACCCGCCTTAGTCAGCGCGTTGAAGAGTGTTGATTTACCTACGTTGGGCAGGCCAACAATACCGCATTTAAAACCCATGGGTCTGTCCTATTAAGCTATCTATTAAACGGGTTATCAAACCGTCGCTTTGAAAGTGTGTAAGTGATTCATCGCACGCGGCCAGTCGCCTTTAACAGCGGTTGGTAGGTGGCGTAACGACTCATCAATTGCCTGCTGTGTCTGGTCGCGCTCTGACAGCGGTGCACGCTGGAGCACAAAATTAGCGACCTCTTTGGCACTGCCTGGATGGCCGATACCTAGACGCAGACGATAAAAATCTTTGTTGTTGCCCAGCTGGGCAATGATGTCCCGCAGGCCGTTGTGTCCACCATGGCCGCCGCCTTTTTTCAGGCGCGCAACACCGGGTGGGATATCGAGCTCATCATGAGCAACCAATATCGCTTGGGGTTCAATCTTGAAAAAATTCGCCAGCGCTGCGACTGATTTGCCGCTGCGATTCATAAACGTGGTTGGAACCAATAGATGGACGGGATGACCGTCGAAATGAATCTTGGCGTGTAGTCCGAAGTATTTGCTCTCGGCCTTAAGGGAGGTGCTGTGTTGAGCAGCAAGCTGCTCAACCAGCTCAGCGCCTGCGTTATGGCGGGTCTTCTCATACTGGGCCCCGGGGTTACCGAGGCCAACTATCAGACTAATCCGATCCATAACGCCAGCGCCTATTTACGCGGGCTTACTTAGCTGCGCGTGCGCCACGTGGAGCGTAGCAGTAGCCGATACCCTGGTCGTGGTCTTCGCCGCGACGCAGTGCAACGATCTCAACGCCTTCTGGCAGAGTGATGTCAGACAAGTGAGCGATCTGGCCCATTTCGATCTTAGACAGGTCACACTGAACTGCTTCTGGCAGATCTTTTGGCAGACAAGTTACTTCAACAACTGCAGCTTCAGCAGCGAACTTACCAGATGCTTTAGAAGCAGCTGATTTTTCGAAGTTAACGAACTGCAGAGGAACGCGGATCTTGATCTTCTTGCTCTCATCGATGCGCTGGAAGTCAGCGTGCAGGATGATTGGCTTAGCTGGGTGACGCTGCAGATCTTTGATGATTACAGTCTGGCCTTCGCCGGCACCGCTCAGAGTGATTGGTGACGAGAAGAAAGCGTCGTTGTTCAGCGCTTTGGTCAATTCGCGTGCTTCCAGAGAGATGTTCAGTGGCTCAGATGAACCGTAAACAATTGCTGGAACCTGGCCAGCTTTGCGCAGGCGGCGGCTCGCACCTTTCCCCTGATCTTCGCGGGCTACAGCATTAAGAGTAAAATTAGACATTTTGTTACCTATATAAAGTTAAAAACTGCATACACCCGCGACCAGATGCATACAGCCTTGGTTTCCCTTACGGGACCGGTTTGCTGGTTCACACCAGCCTACAGCGGATGTTCTTAACGGAACATTGCGCTGATAGATTCTTCGTTACAAACGCGGCGAACCGCTTCAGCCAACATGGGCGCCAACGAAAGCTGGCGGATTTTAGCACATTTTGCGGCTGCGTCACTCAGTGGAATCGTATCGGTTACAACCAGTTCATCCAGCTCTGAGTTGGTGATGTTGTCGATCGCAGGACCTGAAAGAACAGGGTGCGTCACGTAAGAGACAACGCGCTTCGCGCCATTCTCTTTCAGTGCCTTTGCTGCCTTACATAGAGTGCCTGCTGTATCACACATGTCATCGACCAGCAGACAGGTACGGCCTTCAACGTCACCGATCAGGTTCATCACCTGAGATTCGTTAGCGCGCTCACGACGCTTGTCGATGATTGCTAGGTCAGTATCCAGCTGTTTTGCCACTGCTCGCGCACGTACCACACCGCCCACGTCTGGAGAGACTACAACGATATCGTCGTAGTTCTGATCAACGATATCGTCTAGCAGTACCGGTGAGCCGTAAACGTTATCAACCGGGATATCAAAGAAACCCTGAATCTGGTCGGCGTGCAGATCAACTGTGAGTACGCGGTCTACACCACAGGTAGCCAGCATAGTCGCAACAACTTTCGCGCTGATCGCTACACGAGCTGAGCGCGGACGGCGATCCTGGCGGGCGTAACCGAAGTACGGGATAACGGCAGTGATACGGGTTGCCGACGCGCGGCGCATCGCATCAACGAATACAACCAGTTCCATCAGGTTGTCGTTGGTTGGCGCGCAGGTCGACTGAATAATAAAGACGTCCTTGCCGCGGACGTTCTCCTGAATCTCAACGCTCACTTCACCGTCGCTAAAGCGGGTACAGTTTGCTTTACCCATCGGAATGTCGAGACGCTCGACAACCTTTTCGGCTAGTTCCGGATTCGCGTTTCCGGTAAACACCATCATCTTGGACACAGACAGTACCTTCTCGTGTTCGTCAGTCGGGATTAGTGAAGCTTGTGGTCGGCGGTTTGTCATAATAAATGGCAGGGGTAGCAGGACTCGAACCTACGAATGCTGGAATCAGAATCCAGTGCCTTACCAACTTGGCTATACCCCTGTATCAAAGTGTGGCATCCCACCTTGTGTCAGGAGGCGCGTATTTTAAAGTAGAGAGCGTTAAAAACAACCCTTGGCTGGTTGTTTTTTGTTCACTTTTACGGATTGTTGCAGTTTAAGTGGGGATATTGGTTTGTCGAGTCTTCATCCGACTAAACGCTTTTCGGGAAATACGCCTTTGGCGTACATCCCTCGTACGAGCGGTCCGCCAGAGGCATGTTCGCCACTAGCATATGTCGCCTCAAGAGGCGACCTACGAAGAATTGGGCCAGAGTAGGTCGGGTCTTGGCCTGACAAACTTAGATAGCCGGATTAAACTGCCAATTGCTGATAATCAGCGTCAGACGCAGGTCCTCATGGCTCAGTCGTACTTTGCGCGGCAGCGATAGCCCCTCTGGGGTCTGCTGCAAGGTAAGTATATCGATCTGCCAACCGAGCTGATTAAACTGGTTCAGCCCTGCCGTTTCGAACGCTATGCCCGGAGCGGGGTGTCCCTGTATCCAGTAGCGCGCAGGCGCAACAGGCACTTGCCAACCTAGCAGTTGTTGCATCAGCTCCTCGGGGGTGCGGGCAACCTGTGGTTGGGGCTGATTGGTTGAGCGCAGAACCACCTGACCGGTCTCACCAACCAAATCCATCACCTGACGACCAAAGGGGTCTAACAGCTCAATTTCGTAATCGTTACCCTGCTGGATCCAGTTGAAGCGTGCTGACTCATTCACCTCATCACTTCGAATGCCTAGCTTGCCACTGGCGGTGAACTCATTCGATGGCGCACCATTAACACCGGTATTCGGCGGTGCTTGCATATAGGTTGAACAGCCCGTCAAAAAGAGCGTGAAAATGAGGATTAACGCTCTAGCCATCGACGCGCCTCCGCCAAGTCTTCATTGTCGGGGTGAAGCTCCTCTTGCTCAGCGAGTAGCTCTTGCGCACGCTCTAACTCACCTAACTGCGTCAGCACGATAATCAGGTGCGACGTGACCTCAGGGTCGGGCATCTGTTCAAACGCACGCTCCAAGTAGGGCAGAGCCTCGCTATTACGCTCAAGTTTGTGCAGCGCCCAGCCCATCGAATCGAGGTAAGCCGGATCATCTGGACTTTCAGCGAGCGCACTCTCGATTAACTCATAAGCACGCTGATAATCATCAGAGTGCTCCAGCAGCGAGTAGCCCAGGGCGTTCTGCGTGCCCGCATTGTCAGGGTTTAACGCGTAAGCGCGCTCGAGATCATCAAGCATCTGCTGATGATCAATCGGTTCGACCATCAACGCGCGTGAGTAGAGTAAGCTAACGTCATTAGGATCCTCTTTAAGCCGCTCGTTGAGGTACTCCAGTCCGCGCTCAAGCTCGCCGTTGTCGCCAGCCCAGCGGGCGAAGATTACGGCGAGTTGAGAGGCTCGCTCTACATCACTCTCGCGTGCATTTTTCACCAGCGTCTCAGCACGCTCATATTCGCTTTCAATCTCGAACAGCTCCAGTGCGCGGCTAACCGCATTGAACAACAGGTCGCCGCTCTCCACCTTACCAAAGGCCTCGATTGCAGCTTCGCGATTGCCTAACGCCGCTTGATTGACGCCGATATAGAGGTTTAAGTCAGTTCGTGCAGGGTCTCGGCTAATCAGTTCGTCAAGTAGCATAAGGCTCTGCTGGGGCTGCTCGTTTTCGAGCAGCAGCAGTGCGTAGTAGTAGATCAGTTGCGGGTCGCGATCAGCCTGATCAATCGCACGCTCTACTGCGATCTGAACTGAGTCGGGTTTGAGCTCCAGTAGCAGCTGAACATGCACCGCTCGCAGTTGGCGATGATCACGGTTGCTCTGCAGCGCTGACTCCACGAGTGCCAACGCCTGTTCAGAGTCTGAGAAGACGCTGCGTAACAGTTGAGCCTTCTCAACGATCAGGTCGGGTTGCTCGGGTTCTACCACTAATCCACGGTTGAGCAGGTTGAGTGCCACGGTCTCCTCTCGGCGCAGAAGCTGAACGCGCGCCAGTACCAGCAGTAGATCGAGTTGTTCCGGTGATGCATTCAGGCGCTGCTGTAAAAGCTCAGCCAGTTCGGTGGTACTCTCTTCATCGAAGGTGTCGAGCAGAGACTCGATCACGAGCAGTATCTCGGCACCGAAGGTAGGTTGGGAGCGCAGGAGCTCAAACGCCTCGGCAAAGCGTGCCTCGTGTAGCAGGATATTAATCAGAATTTGTGGCGGTTCCGCGGCTTCGGGCTCGATCTCTTGCCACAGACGCGCGGCTGTTAACACGCCTTGTGGATCGCGATTGAACTGCGCGATGCGCGTGGCGCGCTCTGCTAGCTCGGAAGAGCGGTTTAGCTGAGCCTGTCGCAGGTAGAGCTCATAAGCGGTATTGAAGTCGCGCTGCTGGCCCGCTAGCTCAGCGGTCAAGAGGTCTAGTAGTGACTCTTCATTCAGCTCACCCGGCACGTATTCGACGCTGACCTCAGTCGCATCGGACGGATCCGTATTGGGATTGCTCTGCGTCTGAACAGGTGCGCAACCGCATAGGAGCGCAATAGTGAGGCCGAGGCTGGGTCGAATACCGGTGAACAATCCGGTCACTCCTTAGGTTTTTTTCTCACTATAGAAAAACTGTGAGACGTTGTCATTGCGTAACTGTTCGCTACTGACTAGCTACGTCACTTTATGCTGCTAATGATCACATTGTGGGGACTTATTCAAAAGCGCTATAAAGTGTATGATATGCGCCACATTTTCTATGACCTGTTCCAACGGATTCTGAATCGTTAATGGCACTGCTTGCACTCGGCATCAATCACAAAACCGCACCGGTCGATATTCGCGAACGGGTGGCGTTTGCGCCTGAGCATCTGGCCGAGGCCGTTGCTAAGGCGTGCGATGAGGCGAAGTTGAGTGAAGTGGCGATTCTCTCCACCTGTAACCGCACCGAACTCTACTGCAGCTTAGAGGGCGAGCAGTCGGCGCAACTACTGCAGTGGCTGGCGGATTATCACCAGGTGGACCCACAGCAACTCAAAGAGTGCTCGTACGAACATTGGGACCAGTCGGCCGCACAGCACATGATGCGCGTCGCCGCGGGGCTGGACTCGCTCGTACTGGGCGAGCCACAGATTCTTGGTCAGTTGAAGAACGCTTTCTCTGTTTCACAGGACGCCGGTCGTCTGCATGCGGAACTGGGTCGCCTGTTCCGCCACACCTTCTCTGTTGCCAAACAGGTGCGCACCGAAACGAGCATAGGGCAAAACCCAGTGTCAGTTGCCTATGCGGCAGTGAGTTTGGCGCAACATATCTTCGCTGATCTCGGTGAGAGCCGTGCACTATTGATCGGCGCGGGTGAGACGATAGAGCTGGTTGCCCGTCACCTCAAACAGGCAGGTGTTCGCTCGATTACCATCGCTAACCGAACATTGGGCCGTGCACTTACGCTGGCCGAAGAGGTGGGGGGAAAGGCGATTGAGTTCTCACAGATACCTGAAGAGCTGGCTAACGCCGATATTCTGATCTCCTCTACCGCATCTCAGCTGCCGATACTGGGCAAAGGTAGCGTTGAAACGGCACTGAAAAAGCGCCGCCATGCACCGATGTTTATGGTGGATATCGCGGTACCTCGTGATATCGAGCCGCAAGTGGGTGAGCTAGAGGATGTCTACCTCTACACAGTTGATGACCTGACCGAGGTGATCGAAGAGAACCAGCGCTCCCGCCAGGATGCTGCGCAAGAGGCTGAACAGCTGATTGAGCAGGGTGCGGGGCAGTTCATGCGTCAGCTGCGCGAGCTTGAAGCGGTGGATACCCTTACCCAGCTGCGCGCCAAGCACACCCAGCTCGCTGAAGAGGAGTTGGCGCGCGCGCTGCGTCAACTAGAGCAAGGAAAGCCGGCCGAAGAGGTGATGAAACGCCTCGCTCACGGTCTCACCAACAAGTTTTTGCACCAACCGAGCGTGCAGCTGCGCCAGGCCTCTGCCGATGGGCGTGATGATCTGCAGGCTCTAACTGCCGAGCTATTCAAGCTCGACGCTCAGTCGCGCGATTAGCGCCGCTAACTACTAATTTAGAGCCCTTAAAAAGCTAAGTGTAAGCATCTTATGAAAGAGTCTATAAAGCTGCGACTAGAGTCGCTCGTTGATCGGTTTGAAGAGCTCGCCGCGCTGCTCAGCGACGGCGATGTGATCAGCGACCAGAAGAAGTTCCGCGAGTACTCGATGGAGTACTCTGAGCTTGAACCCGTCGTTGAGGCGTTTAAACAGTGGCAGCAGGCGGTAGAAGATCAGGAGACCGCTAACCTGATGTTGCAAGAGGATGACGCCGATCTGCGTGAGATGGCGAAAGAGGAGCTGCAGGAGGCCAAGGCCACCGAAGAGCGCTTGGAAGCCGAGCTGCAGATCCTGCTACTGCCTAAAGATCCCAACGATCACCGCAACGTCTTTCTTGAGGTCCGTGCAGGAACCGGTGGCGATGAGGCAGCGATCTTCTCGGGTGACCTGTTCCGCATGTACTCGCGTTATGCAGAGCGTTCTGGCTGGCGAGTTGAAATCGTTAGCGCCAACGAGGGCGAACATGGTGGCTTTAAAGAGGTGATCGCACGCGTCAGTGGCGACAACGTCTATTCACGCTTGAAGTTTGAATCCGGCGCACACCGCGTACAGCGTGTCCCCGAGACTGAGTCCCAGGGGCGTATTCACACCTCGGCCTGTACCGTTGCAGTAATGCCAGAGCTGGACGAGTCCGCAGCGATCGAGATCAATAAGGCGGACCTACGTGTCGATACCTTCCGCGCCTCGGGTGCCGGTGGTCAGCACGTCAACAAGACCGACTCAGCTATCCGTATTACTCACATCCCAACCGGTGTGGTGGTGGAGTGTCAGGAGGAGCGCTCGCAGCACAAGAACCGTGCTAAGGCGATGGGTCTGCTCGCTTCACGCCTACAACAGGCGCAGGTAGAGAAAGAGCAGGCGGCTCAGGCCAGCACACGTAAGAGTCTGGTCGGCAGCGGCGATCGCTCGGAGCGTATTCGCACCTATAACTACCCTCAAGGTCGTATCACCGATCACCGTATCAACCTGACGCTCTATAAGCTCAATGAGGTGATGCAGGGCGACCTGGACGAAGTGCTCAATTCGCTGTTGCAGGAGTACCAGACGGAGCAGCTTAGCGCTCTGTCTGACGCTGGCTAATGCGTATCGACGCGGCGCTGCAGCTTGCTAGCACGCTGGAGGGCGAGGACGCCAAGGTGGATGTTGAACATCTGCTGTGCGATGTCTTGCAACAGAACCGTACCTATCTGTACACCTGGCCCGAACGTGAACTTAGTGACGCGCAGCAGGCGCGTTTCTCTGACCTACTCAAACAGCGCCGTGCCGGTGTGCCAATTGCGCATCTACTCGGTACACGGGCCTTCTGGACCTTTGAGCTGGAAGTGAATCCCAGCACCCTAATTCCTCGCGCCGATACCGAAGTGTTGGTGGAGCAGGCGCTGGAGCTTTGTAGCGACGATGCTAAACGTGTTGTTGATTTGGGAACAGGCACCGGCGCTATTGCCCTGGCTCTAGCGAGTGAACACCCCGATTGGGAGGTTTGGGCTTGTGACCGTATCCCTGAAGCAGTGACGCTGGCGAAACGCAATGCCGCTAGGCTGCAAGTGGCTAACCTTCAGTTGGTAGAGGGGAGTTGGTTTGAACCGCTCAGTGGTCAATTTGATCTAATTGTCTCCAATCCCCCCTACATAGATCCAATCGATCCGCATTTAGCGCAGGGCGATTTGCGATTTGAGCCGCGCTCGGCGCTGACTGCAGAAGCTAAAGGCTTAGCGGATATTGAATCGATCATCGACACCGCGCCGAGTTACCTCAACAGGGAGGGATGGCTGGCGCTGGAGCACGGTTACGACCAAGCCGAAGCGGTTGCTGAACTGATGCGCCAACGCGGATTCGACGATATTCGACAGCGCCGTGATTTTGGTGGCAACATGCGAGTCACCGCGGGACGGTGGCCGGGCTAACAACAAGCCTGTAGATCTAGAATAAAAACAGTAGCGAAGGATAAGGGGACCCCAGTGAACGACCAGCAGCTTCTGCAGTACAGTCGTCATCTACTTCTGCCAGAGATCGATATGCACGGCCAGCAGGCTTGGCTAGATGCCAGCGTGTTGATTCTTGGTCTGGGTGGTTTGGGCTCTCCTGTAGCGCTCTATCTCGCGAGTGCTGGGGTGGGTAAGCTCGTTCTCGTTGATGATGATGCGGTTGAACTGAGCAATCTGCAGCGCCAAGTCATTCATACCACTGATAGCATCGGCGAACCCAAAGCGGAATCCGCTGCAGCGCAAATTAAGCGTATCAACCCAAATATTGAAGTGGATGTGCGCGTCGAGCGTTTAGAAGAGGCCGCCATGGTCGAGCTGGTCAGCAGTGTTGACCTGGTAGTGGATTGCACTGATAACTTTTCCACCCGTCACGCGCTGAATCGCGCCTGTTACGCCGCTAAAGTGCCGCTCGTGTCCGGTGCGGCGATTCGTTTTGAGGGTCAGGTGACCGTCTACGACCCCCGCAGCGAGGGCAGTCCTTGTTACCGCTGCCTCTACCCAGAGAGTGCGGAGCTTGACCTGAACTGCTCAACCTCAGGCGTGTTTGCGCCGCTGGTGGGTATGGTCGGGACGGTGCAGGCGGCTGAAGCGCTCAAAGTGCTCGCGAATATCGGTCAGCCCATGGTAGGACGCTTGCTAATGGTTGATGCGCTCACAATGGACTGGCGCACCTTTAAATTGAGAGCCGACGCGAGCTGTCCGGTCTGTGGTGAAACCCATGAATGAGCAGTATCTAATCGACTCCCTCAAAACCAACGTTGAGACCATCGCGCTGGTGGGGGCGAGCCCTAAAACGCACCGCGATAGCTACCGCGTTATGCAGCTCCTACAGCAGTGGGGTAAACGCGTGATTCCTGTTAATCCGCGTGCCGCTGGAACTGAAATTTTGGGCGAGACGGTGGTAGCCGATCTGGCTGATCTGCCGGTAGCTGTCGATATGGTCGATGTCTTCCTTAACTCCGAAGCAGCGGCCGCTGTCGTTGATCAGGTTGTGCAGCTAGAGATCCCAGCGGTCTGGCTGCAGATCGGCGTAATGCCAATCTCCGCCGCCGAACGTGCCGAAGCGGCCGGCGTTCAAGTGGTGATGAATCGCTGCCCAGCCATCGAGTGGCGATAGGTTAATCCCACGGGTCGCCTATGTAGGAGGGATGTGCGGCAAAGCCGCATTTCCCGACCCCAAATATCAAGCCCACATATCC
>JAYQBD010000075.1:0-2114 GCA_038137135.1 Oceanospirillaceae bacterium
GGTGCAACAACGCGACCCATGTCTACGTCGTACTTGATAATAGTGTCGCCTTCAGCGAGGTCACGCAGAGCAATTTTGTGACCCAGTGGGATGTCGCTCAGAGCCTTCAGGTTTACCTGCTCATCTGTATCCATCTTGTAGCCAACAACGTCCATGCCGGCTTTGATGTTCTCTACTACTGCTACGCCGACAACATCATCTTTGTCGTGGATCAAAAAGTGGGTCTCACTCATCTCGCTTTCCTCAAATAGTTTGGATCGGTTGACGACCCGGCATGTAGGGCATGTCGTGCCGTTAAATTGTTTATTAAAATATATCTTTTGTCTTATGTCTTATATAAGACTGATTTTTAAGATACACTCCAAATCGATCGATAGCAATAGGCTGCTAAAAAATGGATGAAATTAAATCGCCGAGCTTCAAACCGCTCTATCAACAGGTGAAAGAGTTGATGGTATTGCGCCTGACAGATCGCAGTTGGGCACCCGGCAGTATTTTGCCGAGTGAGGCACTTCTAGCGGCTGAGTTTGGAGTGAGCCAGGGAACAGTCAGAAAGGCGCTTGATGAGCTGACTTCGGAAAACTTGCTGCGTCGCAGCCAAGGGCGTGGGACCTTTGTCACGGAACATACAGCCAATCGTTCGCTGTTTCACTTTCTTAATATGGTTGACCAGAACAACGAAAAGCAGATACCCGAAAGCCACCTGGTCAGTATCGCGAGCGGTCTTGCCACTGAGAGCGAGGCGATTGATTTAGGCCTGATTGAATCGATGAATGTGATCCGTATTCAGCGCAACAGGTCTCTGGAGGGTATTCCAGTAATTACTGAAGAGATAGTTGTCTCATCAAACCGTACCCCGGGATTGGAAAATTATCCTTTACCACTGCCTAATACGCTCTATCAACTTTATGAAAAGGATTTTGGCTTCTCGGTGACATCGGCGCGTGAGTGGTTAACAGCCGTCAGAGCCAACCCGCAACAGGCGCAATGTCTAAATGTCGAAGTTGGCGCGCCTCTATTATGTGTTAAGCGGATCGCTTACACCTACAACGCACAACCCGTTGAGCTGAGAATCAGTCTTTGCCACACCGCTAATCACAGTTATTTATCGGAGCTTACATGAGCATTATCACCGCAGGGCGCAGCGCCCAATTTATTGATCGGGTCAAAACCCTAGCTCCGGGATTTATTCTCTGTCTAGTCATAGGCATGGCCTCGACTTTTGTGTCGGATCACTACGGTGGTCCCGTGATTCTCTATGCCCTGCTGATGGGTATGGCACTCAATTACCTGTCGACTGAAGGTAGTTGTGTGGCGGGTATCCAGTTTTGTGCGAAGACGGTTCTGCGGTTCGGGATCGCGCTACTGGGCGCGCGCATTACCGTGGAGCAGTTGCTGGGTCTTGGTCCGATGCCCATCCTTATTGTTCTTGTGGGAGTGCCTTCAACCATACTGTTTGGCGCGTTTCTGGGAACGCGACTCGGTCTCTCTAAAGAGAAGAGTGTTTTAACGGGAGCGTCAGTGGGTATTTGTGGTGCCTCTGCAGCACTTGCTGTCTCTGCGGTTCTGCCGCAGAACAAAGATGCGGAGCGTAATCTAATATTTACCGTTGTCTGCGTGACCGCGCTTAGCACAGTAGCGATGATCGCTTACCCGCTGATTGTCTCTAGTTTGGAGTTATCGCCTGAAGCGGCAGGTGTCTTTCTCGGAGCGACTATTCATGACGTAGCTCAAGTTGTCGGTGCGGGGTACATGATGTCAGATGAGATCGGAGATATTGCGACCTTCACCAAACTTCTCCGAGTTTCAGTTCTCGTACCGGTAGTGATAGTCATCTCTCTGATAGCGGCTAAATGGGGCGTGGATCAAACAGCTTCAGCGACTAGCAAGTCGCCACTGCCACTCTTTCTGCTGGGCTTCATATTCGTTGTTGTAATGAATAGTGCCGGCGCTATTCCTCCACTGGTTGCGACTACAATGGTAGAGACCTCTCGCTGGTGTTTGGTGCTGGCGATGGTGGGGCTAGGCATGAAGTCCTCGTTCAAGGAGTTGGCCGAGATGGGTTGGAGGCCGCTCGCGCTGATGGTCGGTGAGACGCTTTTCCTCGCCGTACT
>JAYQBD010000075.1:2214-3766 GCA_038137135.1 Oceanospirillaceae bacterium
CCCCTTCTATCTATGCTCTACTATAGTAAAAATATCGGTACAGAACCGAGGTAAGCGTGACCCTAAAGCCCAGAGACTACGCCAAGCTAAACGTCTTGCTGCTAGAGAGCAGCGGACCGATGCGTTCGGCTATCTACTACATGCTGCGTGACCTCGGTGTACTCAATCTCTCGGTTGCGACTCTAGGCTCACAAGTTTTGGAGCTGTTCGAAGAGCATGCGTTTGATATTGTGCTGCTCGGACATAACGGTCGCGATTCCACGACTGGGATTCAACTGCTTGAGGAGGCCCGCTACCGCGGCTACATGCGTCCCAGTTCGGGGTGGATTCTGATGTCCTCTGACAGCTCACAAGAGGTGATCCTGCAAGCGCTCGATAGTCATCCAGATGACCTAATAACCAAGCCGTTTAGTAAGGAGGAGTTGCATCAGCGCATCTCAGCTATTGTGCGCTTGAAACAGGCTTTGCGTGCCGTCGACGAAGCGCTAGAGCGCGGTGATCAGCGAGATGTGGTGCGTGCCTGCAAGCAGATATCCCGTTTCGATCCCGCCTACCACGATGCAACTCTGATTCGCGCCCGCGCACTGATTGAGTTGGGAGAAGCGCCCGATGCCATACAGCTGTTGGAGAAGTACTACTGGGAAGAGCCAGAGAAAGAGCTCGGCGTAGCCCTAGCTCATGCCTACCTGAGTATGCATCGACTTGATGACGCCCAGAAATTATTGGATGGGATTGTGAATAATTACCCGCTGTTTATGCAGGCATACGACCTGTTAGCGCGTGTGCTTGAGCTGCAGGGGGAGTTGGACGAGGCGCGTGAGACCCTGCAGTCTGCCACCGCACAGGCGCCTCTAGGGATTCTTCGCCAAATGGAGTTGGGGCGTGTGGCAACCCAGAGTAATGCTTACGAGGTGGCGCGCTCAGCCTATAAACGCACGATTACTCTCGGTCGTAAAAGTTGTTACGGCAGTGCCGAGCCGCATCTCAAACTGGCGAACATCGCGCGTTTGCAACTTAAAACGACTCCCGACAAAGCGCATGCGAGCTTGATTAACGAGATAAGAGAGACGCTGTTGCGGGCTCAGCAAGAGTTTCCCAAAGATGAGGCGCTCAGAGTTAAATCAGAGTTGGTGCTGAATGAGACTTATCTTGCAGTCGGCGACATTGAAGCCGCATCCCGAGCCCTATCCCGCGCTGATATGATCAATTCCGGTTTGCGTAATCCGCTCAACCTCACGCGTGAGAAAGAGCTTCTTAACAACGACCCCGTACCGGTGCTCGAGCCGATCAAAGTACCAGAAACTGTAGCGGCGGTAGATTCGCCGAAACGCGACCCGCAGATGTCGGCCAAGGTCAATCGTATCGGTATTAAGCACTACCTTGCTGGCAAGCCTTCTCAGGCGATTCGCTACTTCGGCATGGCGACTGAATATGACTCCTCTAATGCTTTGGCCTATCTCAATTTAGCGCAGCTGTTCCTAGAGTCGGCTCGTGATGATAGTGCCCGCAGAGATGAGCGCTTGCGTATGGTGGACCGTTATTTGCGTCTTAC
>JAYQBD010000075.1:3866-7281 GCA_038137135.1 Oceanospirillaceae bacterium
TTACCGTTGGGTAGCAGCAGAATTGAGCGGCTGTTGAACAGATCGCGCGATAAGATCATCCCACCTTGGAGTTTGGACGTAGAGAGAATGCGTTCATCCTTCTCTACAACCTCCTCATTTAGTTGAGGGATGACATCCTGCAGGATTTCTACAAGTTCCGGGTCATACAGATGCCCGGCGGCCTTCTCGATCTCCTTAAAAGCAGAAAACGATGAGAGGCGTCCTTTCTGCATCACCCCGTGCAGGGTGCGGATGTAGTCTCTGGCGACACTGAGAATTCGGGCTGCCAGTGGGATATCGGTACCGCTCAGCTTATCAGGCGTGCCCTTGCCATCGAAGCGCTCAAACTGAAACTTTATGGCGGTTGCAGCCTCAATCAGGTGGGTGGCAGGTGCCATCGCTTCAACAGCAAAGCTCGGATGTGTGATATAGATGCGGCGTTGCTCTTCGGTCAGTTCGTACCAGTTTGCAGTGCGCAAACTCGTATCCATACAGAGAAGACCCAAGTCGCCTAGAATACCGGCCAGTCGAATCTGTCCGATAGACTCTTTTTCCAGATGTTTATTACGGGCTATCAACGTACACAGCTTACCAGTCAGAATCGCCTGGTTGCCACCGAGCTGTCCGCTAAGGCTGAGCAGGTTGTAGAAGATACGAGCGGTCGCTTTCTGCGACTGTTTCAGATCGGCCAGGCTGGCCTCTAATTGGGCGTAGCTGGCACGCAGTTCAACGGTTCGCTCGTTAACCTTAGCTTCGAGATTCTTGTTGAGCTCGTTTAGAACTTCATTTTTCAGGCTCAGCTCTTGGGTTAGCTCTGCGTTCTGTCTCTCTAAATCACGCCGGTGCAGCTCCTGTCGGACAGCGGCCAAAAGATCGTCATTCTCCCAAGGTTTGCGCAAGTAACGATCCAAACGCCCTTCGTTGATCGCTTGCTGTAGCAACTCCATATCTGAATAGCCGGTCAGCAGTATGCGCGCAGGATCAAGGCCAAGATTGTTAACCTCTGTGAGAAGCTCCGCACCGGTCATTTGCGGCATGCGCATGTCGGTAATCAGTAGATCTATCTCGTTCTGCTTAAGGATATCAAGCGCTTCAGCACCTGATTGTGCTGTGAATACTTCTGCGTCTATACGTAGGGTGCGTTTTAGGGATCAGACGATGTGCTCTTCGTCGTCAACGCAGAGAATTCGAGGTTGTTTGTCTTGTTTATCCGTCTCGCTATGCATTTTACCTCTCATAGTTGGCGCGATCTGAAATTTGTTACTAACCTGTAAGACATGACATTTAGACGGCCGATTTGAGCCATCTCTAATCTGTTAACGGCTAAGCAGGGTTTGTCTGAAGCTGATGTCAGTTAACAATAAAAATTAACGCGAGTTGCATAAGTAAATCATAGACCTATGAAGACATTAAGCACAGGCGAGATCGCCAAACTATGTGATGTTAACCTTCGAACAGTGATTCGCTGGATTGAACGCGGAGCACTGAAAGGTTTCAAACTGCCCGGTAGGGGCAATAACCGAGTCCGTGTTGAGGACTTTATCGCCTTCTTGGTAGAGCACGATATCCCGATCCCCCCGGAGCTTGGAGGTGACGACAACCGTCGTGTGCTCATTGTCGATGATGAGCCAGCGATCGCGCGCTCAATTCAGCGTGTGCTGCGCAGCAATGGTTTCGTGACCGATGTGGCGGTGGATGGGTTCCAAGGCGGTACTAAGTTGATGAAGGACCGTCCAGTTTTAATGACCCTCGACTTGAGCATGCCCGGTTTGAGTGGCTACGACGTGCTCAGTTTTGTACGCGAGACACCTGAGATCGCAGGTACCAAGATCATTGTGATCTCTGCGTTAGGCAGCGATGCACTACAGAAGGCGATTGATCTGGGCGCTGACGCGGTACTGACGAAACCCTTTGATAACGATCAGCTGCTAGAGTGTGTGAGTAGTCTGGTTGGTGTGCAATCACGCAGCATCCTCGAAGAGGAGTAAGCGTCTGTCGCTTAAAAGGTGCATGGAGTGCAGCGCAAGTTATTACTGGTCGATGATGAGGTGGGAATTCTCCGCGCCCTTCGTCGACTTTTTCGCAGAGCTGGTTATCAAATATCGATCGCCGAGAGTGCTGAAGAGGCGCTTGAACTCCTAGCGGTCGAAGAGTTTCCGGTGATCCTCTCCGATTTTCGCATGCCAGGTGCCGACGGCGGCGCACTGTTGCAGCGTGCAGCCGAACTCGATCCCCCTTGTGTTGGCCTGATTCTTAGCGGGTTTGCAGAGCTTAAGCAGGTACTCGGTGCTTTTAATTCTGGTGCCGTGCACCGTTTTGTGCCGAAACCCTGGGTCGACAATGACCTGCTAGAACAAATTGAAAACGCCTTCCATATTGCCGAAGAGAAGCGTTCAGATATTGATATGGACAGACGTGGCTTGTTGAATAGTCTACAGCGCGACTACCAGCGCTTTTATCCGGTCAATCTTGTTGATGAACTGGATACCCCCGGCGGGAAAACACGAGCGCTTTATGCTGTGGAGTTTTCATCTCCCAGAGTCGTGCTAGCGCAAGAGCATTTGGATACCAAGAGCGCACTCGCGCTACTAACGGATCGACTTGTTCGAACGCTGCCTAATGATACGGGTTTCTGTCACTGGAACGGCTATACGCTGATGTTGCTTGTCGACAGCGAGCAATCCGCTTCCGTTGAAGAACAGTTGCGAAGCCTAAGTTATCTCCGTTGGTGTGTTTCACATCCCAAGGAACTGGCCGGTGCTGATAGGTTACGTCAACTGCTACTTGACCTCTCTCACATGGATTTAGACAAGGCAGAGTTTGCCCAAAGCGGGTGGGGTACGTTACTTGATACTGAACTATCCGAGACGATCACCCGCGCTGTTAATGAACGCTCCTTCAGTGCAGTGTTTCAACCGATCTGCGCAGATACCGGTGAACTCAAGGCTTTAGAGGCCCTGGTGCGCTGTCCGGCCGTCACGGATTCAGAGGTTTCACTTGGCGAGCTGATACGACATATCGATCTTTTGGGTTATACCGATCTATTTACCGAACTTCAGTTGGCGGCTGCAGTGAGCGAATTCAAAGCGCTGAACTTGCCAGAAGAGATTAAACTTGTGCTAAATATCTCTCTGCGCCAATGTAGCTCACCGCATCTACAGAGCCTGATAGAGCATAGCGTCGGCAAAGCCGGGCTCAATCTGCAGCGGCTGTCGATTGATATAGGTGAAGCTACTCTACGTTCAAAAACACCCGGCTGCATGGCTAATCTTGAATGGTTACGCGATGCTGGAGTGGAGCTCACGCTCGATGATCAGGGCGCGGCGCATGCCTATTTCAACACTGATGATGTGCTAGCGGTCGATGCTGTAAAACTTGATCGTGCTTTTCTGCATGAGTTAGATGCTCACCCCAA
>JAYQBD010000075.1:7381-11039 GCA_038137135.1 Oceanospirillaceae bacterium
GACTCTGTCTACCTCAACGTTTCGAAAGGCTTCTTTATTGCCGGTGGTGGTATTGGACGCACTTTTAGTGCGACGAATCCGCAGGTGAATGAACAGTTGCGTGTCCTTTGGAAAACACAGCCCTACACGCCGCATGCGATCGCCGCGCATCCGCGTGTCGATTCAGCAACAGTAGCCAAGCTTACCGAAGCGTTGGTGGATATGGCTAACACAGCTGAGGGCAAAGCGCTGTTGGAGCCGCTGAAGATCAAGCGTTGGCAAGCCTCTGAAAACGCTGACTGGGATGATGTTCGTTCGCTCGGTATCACTCTACTGGACTCATTGATTGAATAATGAATCTCATTCGTAACTCGATTCGTGTCAAGACCATACTGGGCGTCGCCCTGATCGAGGGTGTGCTGCTGTTATCGCTGGTCTTCTTGATGTTGGGTTACATCAAAGACTCAAACTATGAAGCGCTTGAAACGCGTGCAGAGACCACTTCACGACTTTTCGCCGCGACGGCGAAGGACGCTGTATTGAGCTATGACCTCGCTACACTCTTTGCAATCGTTAATGAGGTGATGACCAATCCGGGTATTAAATATGCACGTGTGCTGAACAGCGATCGCCAGGTCCTCGCTGCGTCGGATGCAGCAGAGGAGCTTCTACCGGAGACTGACTCCAGTATGCATGAAGTGAACGACGGTGTATTCGATGCGCAAACCGTTATTCGTGAGGGTGGTCAAACCTACGGCTACGTCCAGCTGGGCTTTAGTACTGACCCGATTGAGCAGGTGATTGGTAATGCGCAGCGTTGGAGCTTCACGATCGTGCTGCTAGAGATGATGCTGGTGGCGCTGTTCTCGTTCATGCTTGGCCGTTTTCTTACGCACAAACTCGGTGCGTTACGCGATGCGGCTGAAGCCGTTGGCGCGGGCGATCTTACGCGGCGAGTGGAAGTGCCTGGCGAGGATGAGATCGATATCGTAGGCAAGGCGTTCAACCAGATGACGCGGGCGGTAGAGAGCTCTCATTTGCAGATGAACCAATTGACTCATGAGTTACGAGATCTCAACGAAACGCTCGAAGATAAAGTACGTCTGCGCACCTATGAGTTACAGAAGTTGAATCGTGAGCTTGAGGGTGCGATCGAGACTATCCAGAACGCACAAACGCAGTTACTTGAATCGGAGAAGCGGGCGACTATCGGTGTGCTGACAGCTGGCGTAGCGCACGAAATCAATAATCCGCTGGGCTTCGTGATGTCGAATTTGGGTACATTGAAAGAGTATCAGGACTCGCTGGGTAAGCTGACAGCTCGGTTGCTGGATGCACATTCTGGAACCTCACCGCTTTCTGAAACGGAACTTCAAGATCTGTTAGATGAGATGGATTACGAGTTCATTACGGAGGATCTTGCCGAGCTCTATGTCGATACCCGCAAGGGTCTTGATCGCGTCAAGGTGATTGTCGAGAAGATGACAGCAATTCAGTCCGGCCAGTCAACATCGCCTGCACGTGTGCATACTGCTGACGCTGTTGATGAGGCGCTACAGCGGCTTCAGCGTTCGGGCCAGTATGCGGCGAAGGTTGAGGTACCTGAAAAGCAGCCAGCCGATGTGCTGGGCTCCTTTGATGCACTGGTAGAGGCGTTGAATACGGTGTTGGTGAATGCCTGTCAGGCTGTTGAGGGACGTGATGACGCCAGGGTTGCTCTGGAATTTGAAGTGCATGATCAGCGGATGCAGATACTGGTGAGTGACAACGGGGCAGGTGTGCCTGAAGAGAATCGTGACAAGATATTCGACCCCTTCTTTACAACTCGAGACGTCGGTTCGGGTACAGGTTTGGGGCTCTATCGCGCGCGTATGTTAATTGAAGCGGTAGAGGGTGAACTATGCCTAGACGAGGCCTTTACTGGAGGCGCTCGGTTTTCGATACGTTTGCCGTTGGCAGACAGCAAGGAAGAGCAGTAAAGAGCCTGATACAGATCAAAGATAAACCCCTGCGGGCTTTGCGGTAATCGCGACTGGCGACTATATATTAGTTAGTGCAAGACTGCTCCCCGACTGAGAGCAGCAGCGATTTGAAGGGCAAGAGAATGCGTAGAAACCTTCCTGTTACTCAGAATGAAGTCCAGTTTCCTGAAGGCAAAAAACTCATATCCTCAACGGATCTGCAGGGCAATATTTTGCACTGTAACGACGCCTTTGAGCAGATCTCTGGCTACAGCCGCGATGAGTTAATTGGCCAGCCACATAACCTCATCCGACATCCTGATATGCCGCCTGAAGCCTTTCAGGTGATGTGGGACACACTTAAGGCTGGCAGCCCTTGGATGGGTCTGGTTAAAAACCGCTGTAAGAACGGTGATCACTACTGGGTAAAGCGGGTGATAGTTCGCAGGGTATTCTGGTTCTGCAGGGAATCTCGCAGCACTTGCATGAGTTGGTAGTGCGCTTTAAAAAGAGATCAGGCTACCGAGCTGAGAATCAAAAAAGGCAGCCATCGGCTGCTTTTTCTCTATCTTAACAACTCGGTCAGTCGGCAATCTCGTAGCGATCACCGCCTGCGCTCTGTACTTTAGCCAGTGCCTCGCTGGCCTTCTTGTAGACACCATCAGCGCTCGCACCCACAGCGATAGGCGCTGCTGCCAAGCTAACGGTGAGGTCAACTGGGTGGTTGCGCACTAAGAAGGTACGCTCAGTCATGAATCCGCGGATACGCTCGATGACGGTATCGATGCAATCCTCTTTGGTGTACTGGTTGATGATGATCGCGAACTCATCCGCCTCAACGCGCGCAATCAGGTCGCCTGAGCGCAGGTTGCAAGTCAGCATGCGACCCACAAGCTTGAGTATGTCATCACCTGTTTGAGGGCCCACTTCATCATTGATCTTAGCGAAGCCGTCAACGTCCATGAGAATGAGATAAGAGGCAGCCATACCAGTCATTAGCGTGCCGCACTCAGCTTGGCTCTCAAGCTGTTCAAGAAACGCCGTACGGTTCAGTAGACCAGTCAGCCCATCGGTAGTAGCCAGCGAGGAGACTAGCTTCTCGTAGTGCTTGCGCTCATCTTCCCGCTGTTTCAAAGAAATTTCAGAGGCGACGATCTCGAGAAGTTCTTCGTTGTCCCAAGGCTTCTGCATGTAGCGGTGGATCTTGCCGTCGTTGATCGCATTGATGGTCGTCTCTAGATCAGCGTAGCCTGTTAGCAGAATGCGGACGGTGTTTGGTGCAATGTCAGCGGCCTTGGTCAGAAATTTGTCACCCGACATCTCCGGCATGCGCATATCGGAGATAAGCAGATCAACCTCGTTCTGCTCTAGATAGGCGAGAGCTTCCGCTGCTGAGGTATAGCACTGAACCTCGTAACGGACGTTTTTCAACAGACGACGCAGCGATTTCAGCACCGCCTCTTCATCATCCAGACAGAGGATGCGAGAGGTCTGCGCGCGTTCCGTATAACGAGTGTCATCAAAGGCCATCTTTACTCTCTTTTCTAGGCAGAATTCGTAAGAAATATATGACCACTATACTGACCGTATCGGACCATAAATTCAATAGCTACAGGAGAGTAAAGAGGTGTTGGTGTGGCGCCCCAGAAACGATTCGAACGTTCGACCTGCCCCTTAGGAGGGGGCTGCTCTATCCAGCTGAGCTACTGGGGCACAGG
>JAYQBD010000076.1:0-2611 GCA_038137135.1 Oceanospirillaceae bacterium
TATCTGGAAAAAATATTCCAAAAGCTAAAGCTTATGGCTAGTATGAAAGAAAAAATTAAGGAAGATCGCGATGCCGTCTGGACTGCCAAAAACGCTTAATGAACTAAAGCTGGTTATTGCTGAGCAACATCAGAGTTTGAGTAAGCGTCTGCGCCAGGTTGCGCAGTATCTGGTAGACCATCCCAATCAGATCGCCTTCGGCACCGTTGCCACTATCGCTAAAGATGCCGAAGTGCACCCCTCTACCTTAGTGCGTTTTGCCAACGCTTTTGGCTTCTCTGGTTTCTCCGAGATGCAACGTCTGTTTCAGCAGCAGCTGTTGCAGGAGTCACCTAGCTACTCAGATCGTATGCGCATAGCGCGTGAGTCGCTGGGTGAGAACAGTGCAGATCCGGTCAATCTGCTGGGGCAATTCGCTTCGGCCAACTCAGCAACGCTCGATCAGCTGGTTTCCGAGGTCGATATGGATGCGCTGCGCGCTGCTGAGCAGTATTTACTTGAAGCGGATACCGTTTACATCATAGGTGTACGGCGTGCGTTCGTTGTTGCAAGTTACTTTGCCTATGCCCTTCGTCATGCGGAGCGTCGCGCATTTCTTGTCGACAGTGTGGGTGGTTTGACGAAGGAGCAGGGTTGCAGTGTACGCAAGGGCGATGCGCTTATTGCTGTAAGCTTTCACCCGTACGCTGCTGAAACTCAGGAGATTGTTCGCGATGCGGCTGGCAAAGGAGTTCCCGTCGTTCTGATCACGGATAGCCAACTCAGTCCGCTGGCGCCTCTAGCCAGTAGTATGCTGATCGTTAAAGAGGCGGATGTTCACGGGATACGCTCTCTGTCGGCCTCTCTCTGTATAGCGCAGGCGTTGTCGGTCAGTCTCGCCAACCGCACCGAGAAGGACGCTTAGAGCGCCTCCAAGTTATCGATACACCAGCGGGCGCGATCAAGCACGGCCTGCTGGCTCTGCTCGTCGCGCTTATCCCAATTTTTGTACAGCATCCCCAAACGCGGATTTGCCGCTAGGCGGTCGCGGTGCTTCAGCATGAATCCCCAATAGAGACTGTTAAATGGGCAGCCACGCTCGCCGGTCTGCTCGGTTACCTTGTAATAGCAACCTTTGCAGTAGTCGCTCATGCGATTGATGTACGCGCCGCTGGCTGCATAAGGCTTGCTGGCGACGATGCCGTTATCGGCAAAAAGCACCATGCCCCGTGTATTCGGCTGCTCCACCCACTCAAGCGCATCGATGTATATACCCAGGTACCAGGCATCCACCTGATTGGGGTCAAGCTGTGCGATGAGGGAGAAGTTGCCGGTTACCATTAGGCGCTGAATATGATGGGCATAGCTGTATTCAAGTGACTGACTTATGGCCTGCTGCATGCACTTCATCTTTGTCTCGCCACTCCAGAAGTAGCTCGGCAAGTGGTTATGTGCATCTAGCGCATTCAGCGTCCCATATTCGGGTTGATTGACCCAGTAGATGGCGCGGATAAACTCTCGCCATCCCAAGATCTGGCGCACAAAACCCTCAATCTGTGCGAGATCGATCTCATCCGGACGTTGCTGCCACTCGGCGATTGCGCGTTCGATCACCTGCTGTGGCGAGATCATTTTGGCGTTGATCGCGAAGGAGAGTCGCGAGTGATACAGGCTCCATTTGTGCTGAGTTTGAGCGGTCATCGCATCTTGAAAACGCCCGAAAAGAGCGAGTTGATTGACGCAGAAAAACTCCAGCAGCTCGAGCGCTTCTGAGCGACGGGTTGGCCAAATAAGTTGCGTCTGGGCCTCACCAAAATGGTCCACTTGGTGACGCTCAAGACGCTTGAGAATCTCGCTAACATCGGTGCTGAAAACGAGTGGTTCAGGGACCTGTTCAATATCGGCTGGTTTCAATTTTTGACGGTTGTCGCTATCGAAGTTCCAGCGCTCGCCCACAGGATCGTCGCCCTGCATCAGGTAGCCGTAGCGCTTGCGCATCCGGCGATAGAACGCCTCCATGCGGCTGGATTTACCTGGCTTAAATTGCTTAAAGATATCGTCGAAAGGCAGCAAAAAGTGCTCGGTATCAAATTCGCGCATGGCAATGCCGGGATCAAAATCGCGCAGCTGTTGCAGCAGGCGCCACTCATCTGGCCGCTGATACTCGAACTGTTCAATGCTATGTTCGGAGATAAGAGCGCGCAGCAGGGCAGGAAGGTCTGCGTGCTGACTCGTCTCGTCGAGTGTTAGATGAATCACCTGATGGCCCGCTTCGGTTAGGGCCTGCGCGAAGTGCTGCATTGCTGCGAAGAAAGCGCAGATCTTCTGTACATGGTGGCGTACGTACCCAGTCTCCTGCTTCAGCTCTGCAATCAGATAGTAGGTGTCGTTATCTGTTTCGCGCAACCAGCTATGTCGCGCGTTGAGCTGATCGCCCAGTATTAGGCGCAGACGTTTCATTGTTGATCCTTGGATTTTGGCGCGCGCCGACAGCGTTCGGAGCAGTATTTCACCTGCTCCCAATCGCGCTCCCACTTTTTACGCCAGGTGAACGGACGCTGGCAGTGCAGGCAGATCTTCTCGGGGAGGTGCGCTTTCTTGTGCATTAGGCAACCGGCCAGTCGTAGTAGTC
>JAYQBD010000076.1:2711-10480 GCA_038137135.1 Oceanospirillaceae bacterium
CTGGCGACTAACTGGCGAGCACGGTTCGACATGTAGCCGGTCGCGTTCAGTTGTCGCATTGCTGCGTTCACGATCGGATAGGGGGTTGTGCCCTCACACCAAGCTTTGAAACGCTCCGGATAAAAAGAGGTCAGCGGGGAGCGGTTAAACGGCCCCTGCAGTTTGAATAGTTTTGCTCCGAAACGCATGCCGTACCACTGAAAATACTCGCGCCACAAAAGCTCAAATTTCAGCCAATAGGTAGACTCGTTGGCTACAACCTCTGTTTCGTATTGATTGATACGGTGCCACAGGCGGCGTGGAGAGAGACTACCGTTCGCTAGCCAGGCGCTGAATTTAGAAGAGTAGTCCCAACCGTCAAGGCCATTACGTGTCTCTTTGTAGGTTTGTGGTAGTTCGCCGCCGAAGTAGTAATCCAGCTGGGCCTTGGCACCGGTTTCGCCCCCCAGAAAAAGTGAGGGCATTTCGGATACCGGTAGGTCGACGACTTTATCGCTCAGGTTAGGCACGGGTGGGGGCAATTGCTCAGGCGCGATTGTTGGCGTGTTTGGCTCGAGCTTTTTCTTTTCGATTTTGCGTCTGAAAGAGCTGAAGCTCTCCGGAAGTTGTTCCAACTCAAAGGGTAACTGATTTGCGCTGAAGAGTGTCTGACTGCTAATGGCATCACACTTGAGATGCGGGAAGCGGCTCTGCAACTGTTTAAGGGCGTGACGCTCATAGTGCCCGGGATGCTCGGCGGTAATGACGCGGCTCACCTTCGCTAGCTGCACAAGGCGTGTTAGCGATTCCAGCGGCGTATCGTGCCACAGCACTAGGCGTTGCCCACGCTGTTTCAGTCGTTCGCTCAAATCGTCCAGTGTCTGCTGCAAAAAAGCCCGCCGGTGACTTCCCAAAGAGTGCAAAGAGTAGCGGTTTGCTCTAAACCAGCTGGGCTCGACCACGAAAAGACAAATGAGTTGATCAGCCTCGAGTGCTGCTTCGACAGCAGGGTTGTCATCAAGACGCAGGTTATGTGTGAACCAGAGCAGGGTAGGGCCGGGCATCAGGGTACTCCTTTTAGAGCCTGAGTTACGCGGTGTGCGGGGCTTTGGAGCATCTAAACTGGGGTTTTCTCCAGGCTGACTAAGTGTATTGCTGTATCGCTGATTCGGAATCGAATATTGAGATCGTAGAGTCGAACACCGTAGGTGCGATCTGGGTCCTGCTGATAAGCGGGTCGCGGATCGCAGGCCAGAAGTTCACTGATCTGCTGTTGTAAGTCTGAGGGGTAGTCTGCGGTTATTTGAGAGAGCTGTTGCTGTGCCTCAGTGGATAGCTCTAGCGGCAGCTCCAGTTTGGTCGCGCTGCTCGCTAGGTCGTAGGTCGCTTCCGGGAGGCTGTCGGCATAGGGTAGGTAGGGTTTGATATCGATGATGGGAGTGCCGTCCAGTAGGTCGGCCCCTCGAACCGTCAGAACAACTGTCTGTCCATGCATTTCTATATTCAGAAGCTCAACCACCGACATGCCGATATGGTTAGGGCGAAAGGGAGAGCGAGTCGCGAAGACACCGAGCTTCTGATTGCCACCCAAACGAGGCGGCCTAACACGCGGTTTCCAGCCCTGATCAACAGCTTTGGAAAAGATGAACACTAGCCAGATGTGGCTGCACCGTTCTAGCCCTGAGACAGCCTCGCGGCTAGAGAATTCGGACTCGAGAATCACCTCTGCAGTGATCGATGGTGCCAGTCCGGGTTGGCGCGGAATACCAAACTTCTCTGTAAATGGGCTTGAGATACGGGCGATTGTCTGGACCTGCATTGCATCCATCTCGGTCTGCTAGATGAGGGCTAACTATAGCGCTAGCTGTGTCTGATATCACCCAGGCGTGCGACAGAGAACGACTACATCAACCTTTTGGCAGCCTGCGTTTATTAACAGCGAGCTCAGCCGTTCAACAGTCGTACCCGTCGTCATCACATCATCAACTAGCGTGACCCGGTTAGGAATATCATCACCTAGTTCGTAACAGTTCTGTAGATTGGCTTTGCGCTCGGTGCGATTGAGTCTGGCCTGATGCGGTGTGCGATGCAGTTTACTTAGTAGACGAGGCTGGTGCCTCAGATGCAGAAGTTTAGCGAGCCTGCGACTGATCAGTTCGCTCTGATTGAAACCTCTCAGGGTCTGGTCCCACGAGTGCATCGGTACTGGGATCAGTGTTGAAAGCGGGTCCAGACGCTGATCGATGAATTTCGCTAGCAAGTAGCTCAGCCAATAGAGCGGTTCTGGGTCACGGCTGGTTTTTACTCGATGGATAAGTTGGGGGAGGGGAAAACGGTAGTTAAACCCTGCTAAGACCTTATCGAAACAGGGAGGTGAGTCCCGACATTCGCTACAGAGGCCATCCGTGCCGCCCATTCCGGGCAGGGCGCATCGCGCACAGCCTTGTTGGAGATAGGGGAGGTCTAGTTCGCAGTCGTTACAGACGCCATAACGGTTTGCTGGAGCGATATCACAGAGTGGACAGGTGTGGTTAATATTTAAGCATTTGTTCAAAAACTGGCGGTTCATTGGTTGACAGTTCTCCGTGTCACTTTAAACTGCTCGCATCCTTGAGAGCAGCCACACCGAAGTGGTGCTTCATCTAAGTTTAGGAGAGATTTCGCTTATGTCTGCAACCGCACCTGCAACGGCTCATTCCAAGAAAGAGTGGAGCTCTGAGGAGATTCAGGCGCTGTTTGACCTGCCGTTCAATGACCTGTTGTTCCGTGCGCAGAGTGTGCATCGCGAGAACTTCGATCCGAACGAAGTGCAGGTAAGTACACTGCTCTCGATCAAGACTGGCTCATGCCCAGAGGACTGCAAATACTGTCCGCAGAGCGCTCACTACGATACTGGTCTTGAGAAGCAGCGACTGATGGAAGTAGAAGCTGTACTGAACAAAGCTAAGCAGGCGAAAGAGACTGGCGCCACGCGCTTCTGTATGGGTGCTGCTTGGAAGCACCCAACTGATCGCGATATGCCATACATTTTGCAGATGGTGCGCGGTGTGCGCGAGATGGGTCTGGAGACGTGCATGACGCTGGGTATGCTTAAGCCCGAGCAGGCCGATCAGTTGGCCGATGCGGGTCTGGACTACTATAACCACAACCTCGATACCTCGCCTGAGTTCTACGACAAGATCATCACAACGCGCACTTACCAGGACCGCCTGGATACGCTGCAGCATGTGCGTGATAGCGGCATGAAGATCTGTAGCGGCGGGATCCTTGGGATGGGCGAAACGGCGAGTGATCGCATCGGTCTACTGCAGCAGCTAGCTAACCTACCGCAGCCGCCAGAGTCCGTGCCGATCAATATGCTGGTTAAAGTGGCGGGTACACCGCTAGAGAACGTCGAAGATCTGGATCCGTTTGAATATATTCGCAATATTGCTGTCGCACGTATTCTGATGCCGACCTCACATGTGCGCCTCTCGGCAGGTCGTGAGTCGATGAGCGACGAGCTGCAGTCGATGGCATTCTTCGCTGGAGCCAACTCGATCTTTTACGGCGAGTGTCTTTTGACCACACCAAATCCTGAGACTCACCGCGACCTGCAGCTCTTCAAACGTTTGGGGCTGCGCCCTGAGCAGCGCATTGAAGAGGATGACGCGACACAACAGCAGGCGATCGAGCAGCAACTTATCAAACAGGCAGACGAGCCGAAGTTTTACGACGCGAGTCACTAATGAGTCGGTTAGATCAGCGTCTCAAGCCGCAGCTTGAGGCGCGAGAACAGGCGCACCTCTACCGTCGGCGCCGCACACTCGAGAGTGCGCAAACGCCCCTAGTGCGCGTAGATGGGCGTGAGTATCTCGCGTTCTGTTCCAATGACTATCTGGGGCTTGCCGCTGATCAGCGCATTGCTGCTGCCTTGCGTCAGGGAACTGAGCTTTACGGTGCTGGTAGCGGTGCTTCGCACCTCGTTTTGGGTCATAGCCGGGCACATCATCAGTTGGAGGAAGCTCTGGCTGAACACACGGGACGCGATCGCGTACTGCTCTTCTCCACCGGATATATGGCTAACCTTGGCAGCATTGCTGCGCTTACTGGGCGTGGCGAATTGGTGCTTCAGGATAAGTTAAATCACGCATCACTTCTTGATGGCGGGCTGCTCAGTGGTGCTCGCTTTAAACGTTATCGCCATGCTGATGCTGGTTCGCTGGATACCCTGCTAGAGGGTGCGCAAAAGAGCGATACGCTCGTCGTGACCGATGGCGTCTTCAGTATGGATGGAGACTTAGCCCCGCTACCTGAAATTAGCAAGATCTGTGAAGCGCGAGCTGCACACCTACTAGTTGATGATGCGCACGGTTTTGGTGCCTTGGGGGCAACGGGTGCAGGCATTGCAGAGCACTTTGGCATGGACCAAGAGCAGCTCCCAATTCTGATCGGCACACTGGGCAAAGCCTTCGGTACCGCCGGTGCGTTTGTCGCTGGTAGTGAAGCGCTGATCGAGTATCTGATTCAGTTTGCCCGACCTTACATATACACCACGGCGATGCCGCCAGCAGTCGCGCATGCAACGCTGGAGAGCTTAGCGATTGTGCGATCTGAGGGGTGGCGGCGCGAACATCTGGCCGAGCTGATCAAAATGTTCCGAGCGGGGGCGTCTGAGCTAGGTCTAGAGCTGATGGAGTCCGAAACAGCCATACAACCTATTGTAATCGGTGAGTCCGACAGGGCGATGGCTATGAGTCGCAGCTTGGAGCAGCAGGGTATTTTTGTTGGGGCAATCCGACCGCCAACAGTACCTGCGGGCAGTGCCCGTCTGCGCGTGACGCTCAGTGCCAGCCACACACGCGAACAGGTGGCGCGGTTGCTCAACGCATTAGAGGTTGCCCAGAAGGAGCTGGCTCTTGGCTGATGCACGTCCTTCGTTAGCGGTACTGGGTGGCTGGGGTGTCTCGCCAGAAATTTTGCGCCCTTGGCTTGAAACGCTGGAAGAATCTATGGATATCCATCTGGTGGATATACCCGATTTAGACGCCGGACAACTACTTAGCGTTGAAGAGCGGTCTAGGCGATTGCTGCAATCGGCGCCCTCCAATAGCTACTGGCTCGGCTGGTCGCTCGGGGGGGCGATCGCACTCGATCTCGCGAGTTATGCGCCCCAATCTATCCGAGGTGTCATTACTCTGGCGACTAATCCATGCTTTGTGGGGCAGTCTGACTGGCCCGGGATGGATGCCGCTACCTTTGCTAGCTTTCTGCAGGCTTACCGCGAGATACCTGCGAAAACCCTGCAGCGCTTCGCCTCCTTGCAAGTGGCTGGTGCCGCCGAGCCTCGAGGGCAGTTGCGAGAGCTGAAAGCTAATCTGTTAGAGCCGCAGGTCGTGCTTGCGCAGCTATTGGAACTGCTGGCTATTGATCGCCGCGAGCAGTTAAACCAGCTCGAGGTTCCGGCATTGATGATACTGGCTGATTCGGACTCACTGGTTCCGATAGAGTTGGCCAATCGAATAGTTTCCCTGTTGCCTGAGATTGACCTGAGTCTGATTGAATCCGCCAGTCATCTACTGTTTCAAGATCAGCCAACGCAGCTAACAGCGTCTGTTCTGGGTTGGCTTGGTAGGCTCGAGAGTGGTCAAGATGCGCAATAAACGGCTGGTTGCCGCTTCGTTTAGCCGTGCTGCGCCCCGATATGATCGGGTAGCGGGTCTGCAGCGGCGTATTGCCGATCAACTGGCGTCCTGGCTCGCGGACTCGCGGGTGGAGCGAGCTTTGGATCTTGGATCAGGTACAGGCTATGCCAACAACTGGCTCAGCGAACGTGCGGAGCAATTGGTTAATGTTGATCTAGCAGAGGGGATGCTGAGTTTTGCCCAATCTCAGGGATGTAAGGGCTCCCATGTCGCAGGGGATGCTGAATCTCTGCCGCTCGCTGATAACACCCTGGATCTTCTTTGGTCATCCTTGGCGCTGCAGTGGAGCGAGCAACCCGAAGCGCTAATCACGGAACTTTGTCGTGTTATGCGACCTGGCGGTCGGATCCTGATATCTACTCTTGGCCCTTCGACACTGTTTGAGCTGCGTGAGTCCTGGGCTTCGGTGAATGAGCAGCAGCACGTGAACCGTTTCATACCGCCTTCTGAATGGCTTGGCTACGAATTACCGCTAGAGCTTGTTCGGCACGAGCAGAGCACCGAAGTGGAATACTATGCTGAGGTCGGGCATCTGCTAAGAGAACTGCGTACCCTCGGCGCGCATAATGTGAACCCTGAGCGCCGGCAGGGTTTGGGCGGTCAGGCAGAGCTCAAGGCAATGATGCAGCACTATCAACAGTTTCGCACCGAGCAGGGGATTCCTGCTAGTTATGAAGTGCACTATTTGGAGTTTATCCGTCGATGAAACAGAGCTATTTCGTTACCGGCACCGACACCGATTCAGGCAAAACACTGGTGAGCGCGGCGTTGCTGCACGCATGGAGCAAGCAGGGGCTAGAAACACTGGGTATAAAGCCCGTAGCGGCTGGATGCGAGCTGATAGATGGCGAGTTGAAGAATGACGATGCGTTGGCGCTGATGGCGCAAGCGAGCATCGAGCTGAGTTACTCGCAGGTAAACCCCGTTGCATTGGAGCCAGCTATTGCACCTCACATCGCAGCTGCTCAAGCGGGCGTAAACCTCAACTCAGACCGTCTGGCGGCCTACTGTCGTGGCACCCTGATGCGCAAATATGACCGCGCGCTGGTTGAGGGAGCCGGAGGCTGGCGCGTACCTCTAAATGATCGAGAGCCACTATCGCGGCTCGCACAAGAGCTCGGTTTTCCCGTTATTTTGGTGGTTGGGATGAAGCTGGGCTGTCTGAATCATGCACTTCTGACCGCCGAAGCTATTCGTCGAGATGGGCTGCAGTTAGCCGGTTGGGTAGCCAACCGAGCAGAACCGCAGATGTCTGAGTTTGACGCCAACCTTGAGTGGCTCACTAAAGCCATAGGCGTCCCTCGGCTGGGCACAATCCCACACCTCTCCACACCCTCGGCGGCAGAAGCTGCTCAGTATCTAGATCTCTCTTCATTGGGCTGATTGTTTTGCAGGTATAGTTTTAGGTGGCGTTAGCGATAGCGGTCAGAGCACCCTCTCCAGACCGTTGAAGGCCATGGATATGTTCATGGATGAACGGTATGCCGCGCGACGCAGGAGCAAGCGCGCGGCGGGCCGGAACGAAGCGACAGGGATGTGAAAAGCGTGCCTGAAGAGGTTGCCCTGATGGATTGTGCCCTCGCAACGTACGATGGCACTTCTCTTCCAAGGCCAGCCTTTTGTTAGAGATTTACGACCTGAGACTCGATAGCGCCGCGTAACTCCTGGTAGGCATCGACATTTTCTGGCGCGAAGTAGAGTTTGTAGTACACCTTCACACGGCGGCGTCCCACGCCCGCAGCTAGGCTCTCGTCGAAAGTGGCGTAGGTGTGAGTCATCTGTAGGTGAATAACGCGCGTGCCGGGCGCTTGATTGAACGGTCTGCCTTGGAGGTCGATACGTTCGCGCTCTGACTGCTGGGTGTAGAACGAGATCTCACCGATATGCGCAACGTTGATTATGAAGTCAGAGGTAACATCGTGAACCCAGTCCTTCTCCATGCCGTTGTGGCTAATTGAAATACCGCGATCTTTCTTAATCTTTAAAAACATTGAATCTCACCTTGGTTTAAAGCGCAGAGGTTATCTTCAAATTATGACAGGAATAGGACGGTATTTGGGAGGTTTCAATCAGTCTCCCTCGAATAAGTAGATGACAATCGAGACT
>JAYQBD010000077.1:0-10477 GCA_038137135.1 Oceanospirillaceae bacterium
TCATCCCATGATGCAGAGATATCTGACCCGGCGCCAGCTCAATGGGTGTGCGCTGACTAGGTGACACATCCGCCTGAACCTCTTGGCCTCTCGAAAGAAGATTATCCTCTGCAAAGGTGTCTTTATGGGGCTGAATTGCCAACTTGTGGCTTCCACTAACAAACTCCATACAACCGCTTTCAGTCGTGGACGGAGAGAGTGCCAGCCAAGCCGTCACCATCTTCTGTGTATCACCCAAGCCCCAGTAGGTTAGGTCCTGATGCATACTGACAAACTGACGGGTATTAGGCTCTTTGATAAAGAACTCGACCCCGTAGATTAGAATATTAGGACCCAGAATCCCCTCAACAACGTCCAAAAGCTCGGAGCGTTGAGCCAAGTCATAGGCGAAGGGCATGACGGCGTGGGCATTGACCCGTTTGTAGGTTTTCACCGAGCGCGGCAGGTCTGCCTGCGCCCAGTCAGATTCAATCCGTTCGAGTTCCGCGCGTATCTGAGCGGCGTGAGCTTCACCAAAGACCTGTATCGGAAAGAGGTAGCCCTGCTCCCAGTACTTTTCGACCTGAGCATCAGTCAAATGTCCCCGCTGCAGCTTCAACGCCTCCATAATTAGACTCCGAGCAGTGCTCTGGCCTCACCAATGCCGGGGAAACGCGCGATCACATCGCTGCCAGGCGACACCACAAGGGTTCCTAGACAACTGCCGGCAGTAAATAGGTCCCCAGCTTTAACACCGCCTGTACGGTTGATGACCTGATTGACGGCAGAGGGTACAACCTTGAACGGATCGATCACCGTATTACCGCCAACCACACTAAGTTTGAGCTCGCCGTCGACCCAAAGCTGGGCCTCTTGCTGCGCCATATCAACGCTCTGCCAATCGCTGAAGGCCTCGCCAACCACCATGACCCCCGAGTTCTGGTTATCTGCACATTGCCAATAAAACGGCGCATCACGCCAACCCTCTATACGGCTATCGCAGATCTCGATATTGACCACGATCGCATCGATCGCTGCGCGTATCTCTTCGTCAGTATAGGGCTCGTCCCGTTGAGGTAGGTCTCTGCCTATTCGATAGGCAATCTCCGACTCTGCAGCAATTTCATGCAGTAGATTTTCCGGTACTTTCTCACCATTAGAAAATACGCGATCTGTATAGATCGGTGCGACAAAGCGATCTGACTCTGGCGTCTGACAACCGCATTTCCAGTTAGAAATACGCTGGTCTGCGACTTGCTCCAAAGCATTCCAAACCCGCTCTTGAATAGCATAGGCATCCGCAAAATCGGTCGGTGTTAGCGATGCGGGAAGTTGATTGATACGTTTGTGCTGGCGATGAGCAGTAATCAGTAGTTCGGCGGCTTGAGAGACTTCAGAGGAGGATAGCATCGGAGCTCCTTGGGATTCGGATTGTGCTCAGATATTCCGACGCCAGATGCAAAGTTGCAACGATTATTTACTGCGCAATCCTAGCTGCTTCGAGATAAAACTGTGGGCGCTAACCAACGTAATTCCGACGACGACCAGCAGGGTGCCAATGAGAAAACGCGGCCCAAAGCTCTCATCGAGTAGCAGTACGCTGAGCATCACGCCCAACACAGGGGTCAAAAACGAGAAGACGCCCAAGCGTGAGGCCAGGTAGGTTTTCAACATCCAGAACCAGACCAAATAGCTAAAAAACGACACAACTACGACCTGAAAGGTAAAACTGGTCAATACCAGCGGTGTTGGAGTGAAGCGCAGATCGTCGGTAAACCACGCCACTGCGAGCAGCAATAGGAAACAAGCAACCAGTTGGTAGATCAGCGTTAGGGCCGCGGGTGCCCGGGTAAGGCTGGTGGTGCGCACAACCACGGTTGTCGAACCCCAGATTGCCCCAGCAGCAAGCGCCAGAAGATCACCGATCAGAACATCGCTCAGCCCCTGATCGGTCGGTTCCCAAAAAGCGATCACGATTCCGCCGAACGCCAGTAAGATACCCAGCCATTGAAGCCGATGTAAGCGCTCGTTCGGTAGATAGATCGCCAATCCGATAGCCGCGAAAATGGGCGCGGTGTAGAGCAAAACAATCAAATGAGCGACGTTAGTAAGTTCGATAGCGATCGCCGCAAGCATGAACTCCGAGGCAAACAGCAAGCCCGCAAGCGCTCCCGGCCAGAAGGTCGGCTCGGTGTGGGTAAAGCCGCCTTGACGGCGCACCAAAACAAACAGGGAGACAAGCAGCGCACCAAAGCCACAACGCAACGCGGTTTGTAGCATTGGAGAGAAGTCAGCCGCGGTCGCTTTGAGTGCGACCTGCTGAGTTGCCCAGATGACGCAGAGGAGCGTCATCAGCATGGTTGCACGGGTGTCTATGGGAAGACGATGATCCACTCAGATTCGTACTCAGAGAGGGTTAAAACGGTACATCGTCAAGGTCATCGTCGAACGGAGGCGGTTCCTGAACGGGTGCAGCACCCTGCTGACTACCGCTGAGGTTCTCCACTTTCCAGGCGCTAAGGTTATTGTAGTAACGCCCGTTATGCTCACGGCCACGGATATCAAACCACACCTTTACAGAATCACCCACTGAAAGGCTATCAAGCAGATCCGCTTTGTCCTTTACGAACTCAAGGTTTATGTCTTGCGGGTAGTTGCCGTCCTGCACAGTCACCACCAGCTCTCTTTTCGAGAAACCACTAGCAAAGGTCTGAGGCTGTTGAATAACTTTGACGGTTCCGGATAGTTCGTAACTCATGAGAGCGTTTTTTCCTTAACAATGCATTTTGGCTAGTTTTACAGGGCTGGTGCAGTGAGTCCAGTGGAATCATTTTCTGATTGCTCTTACTGCTTAGTATCCAAGCGACGCAACACCTCAAAGTGCGGATCCACTACCACTGTATCGATCTTATTCGCGAAGATGAGATCAACCTCGGACCACTCCCCATTAAACTGTACCCAGCGCGTTTCGGTAGACTCACTGCTTAGGAACTTTATAGGTAAACGTCCCGTCTGAGGGGCGTTTTCCGCATGGATGGACAGTACAACCCTGTAGCCATTCGACGCTTGCATCTGATCCGCTATCTCGACTGAATAGCTGGGTAGTCGCTGCGCCGCTAACCAGAACTCGAAATCCGCGGAGAGATCAACGCCACTCGACTTCGCTAAGGCATGTTGTATCTCCGACCATCCGGCTGAGGCGCCTCTCGAGCTGTTCCAGAATTGGCGTATCCCTGTGTAGAAAGCCTCATCACCCAAGCGCTGGTGTAGCATGTGAAAGAACATCGCACTCTTGCCATACCCAACAGACTGATCGGTGCGTCTCGGGGCATACCTGAAACGACCCAAGGGCTCATATGAATCGACTCTATTGAGTGCCTCCAGCCAGGCTCGACGCATCTCCATGGCTTTTGCATCGGACTGTTGCTGCGCTAACGCATAGTCGGCCATAAAAGTGGTCAACCCCTCAGCCCAGTTTCCTTGCTGGTAATCAACCTTCACCCCCGAGCCCCACCAACTATGCAGAACCTCGTGCGCCAGCGATCGCCCCAGCATGTAGGAGTGCCCCAATATCTGTTCGCTCACATAAGTCATACGGTCCAATCCGAGTCCGACCGGAAGCGGTGCAGAAACAACGGAAAAGCGCTCGAACGGATAGGGTCCAATACGATTTGAATACTCTTCTAGGTAGGTCGCAACGGCTCTCAAGTAAGTCGAAGAGTCCGGCTGATTCTCGGGCTTAAAGTACGTTCTCAATTCGATGCTTTGGTCATTCAGCTCTAGTATTTCGGTGTTGATCAAATAAGGGCCAAAAAACACGTGTAGCTGGCTAAGGTCCTCGTCGCTGCTGATGCGGTATTCCGCTATGTACTGGCCATTCGCATCTAACTCACTCACCCGCTTGCCGGAAGCCACACTAGGATAGCCCGATGGTGATTCGAGCCGTAAATAACCGCCTGCCCACGCCGCAGGATCTAACCAATCGATGGCGCTGAAAAAAAACGCGCCGCCTTCACCTACCCCGAAACGGCTATCGGGCCCCGAAATCTCTGGAAGTTTCCCAGTCAGAGTCAATCGATCTTGCGTCTGAGCTGTTACGGCTAAAAAATTCGGTATTTCATGATCGCCCTGAGGCATTGCTTGTGAAGGTATGCTGATCAGCAGGCTACTTGATTGGGGATCAAAACGTATCACTGTAGGCTCGCTGGCATGCACCGAACCGAGAAACAAACTGAGACTTAAGAGAGCCGTTGCTAAAAACCCGTTCACGCTGATCCCCGAGTTGTTTGCTGAAGATATCTATCCTGGTCTAACGGTTATAAAGAAAAACTAGATCGCCCGCCCGAGCTTTTTCGTATCCAGAATGTTCGGAATCAACGGTGGCCAATGTGCAGTACGCTTTCTATTTCTTCGTTGCGACAGACACCCACGTCTTACTCGCCGATGCCTGCTTTAAAGAGACCTCGCCGATTCGCGAGTGCCCGACGCTTGTGCTGCAACATGTCAGTAACGAGCTCGGAGGCCTGAAGCGGCGGCGAGTGTTTTATCGTGATTCAAAAATGTGGTTTGAAGAGTTGAGGCATCAAGAGGGTCAATTCTTGGGGTTCGGCCCTGCCAGCCAAACCCAACAACTCCACTTTGCGCGGTTAATTGAGAAACACGCGCTGCTAGACGCACAGTTGATGACAAATTTTTAAAGCTGCGCCTCCTCTGCCCGCGAGCGGCTTCAGCTATATGACAGCCAACCGCTGGTACACTGAAGGCAAATTTGGAGCTTAGTATGAATCTCAATCGTCGTCGTTTTCTGGCACTGACCGCAGCTGCAACACTAGCGCCGCGTCTGGTCATCGCCCAGCAGCACTCTCAGGAGGGTGTTCGAAAAATTCGGTTAATCGCGCGGGAAGAGACCCGCAACATGCTCGATGAAAACACCTCGACGAATCTGTGGGGCTACTCAGAGAACGAGCTGCGTCTAGTGCAGGGGCAACCCGTCGAGATTGAGTTCGTAAACGAACTGAGTGAACCTAGCAGTGTGCACTGGCATGGCCTGCGCATCGATAACGCCATGGATGGGGTGACCGGTCTGACTCAACAACCGGTTCAGCCGGGTGAAACTTTTATCTACAAATTCACCCCTCAGGATGCAGGCACCTATTGGGCCCACACGCACCATCGCACCTATGAACAGCTGGCCCGGGGCCTCTACCTCCCGCTGATTATTGAGGAGCCCACTCAACCCGATTACGATCGCGAGTTAGTCATGATGCTGGATGACTGGCGTGTTAAGCAGGATGGGCAGATTGATCTAGACTCGCTCGAGGATATGCACGACTGGTCGCACTCAGGCCGCATGGGCAACGTGCTGAGCGTCAACAAGCAGCTCGGCCCTCGGCTAAAAGCTCAAGCAGGTGAGCGCGTTCGAGTGCGGCTGATCAACGCAGCGAACGCTCGCGTTATGACGATTCGCGCCCCGCTTCCCGGCTGGATAATTGCTAAAGATGGCCAACCTCTGGCAGAGGTCGCAACCCTACAGGGCTCACTGAATATTGCACCGGCAGAGCGCTATGACCTGCTACTCGATATTCCAAACGAGGCGGGTGCAATCCTGCCCTTTGGCTTTGAATATCAGGGTCAGTTCTACGAGATCGCCCAGATCCTCGTCAGCGAACCGGCGAGTACATTAGCGACTCGCGGTGAACCTAAACCACTACCCGCAAATCCTATTGAGATGCTCAGTGGGGAGCCCGGTCTGAAGCTAAAACTCGAGATGCAGGGCGGCGCCATGCGCTGGTTATCCGAGGCCACCTACAAAGGCGAGCGCCTTTCAGGGCGCGAGTTGATGCAGCGTCAGCAAGCTTGGGCCCTCAACGGCATTGCCAATATGGCAGAAGACCCCATGTTTGATGTAGCCAGCGGTACCCTGGTGGAGATTGAGATGATCAATAACACCGCTTGGGATCACGCGATGCACTTTCACGGGCATCACTTTCAGTCAGACTCCGCAAATTACCCCACCAGCACTTGGCATGACACCTTGCTAATAGCGCCGCAAGAGCGCGTCACTATTCGTATGCCAGCGGATAATCTGGGTAAATGGCTCATCCACTGCCACATGATTGAACACCAAATGGCAGGAATGAAGACCTGGTTTACCGTTAGCTAAATCAGTAGAGCGCGCTAATCTGCTCGTGATTAATTGCCAGCACTTTATCGCGCTTCACCTTCTGCGTTGGGGTTAGCAAACCATTCTCAATGGAGCAGACCTCTGTTTGAATGACAAACTTGCGCACCCGCTCATAGTTGTTCAACTGTTGGTTTACTTGGCGCACGCACGCCTCTATTTGCGACTCATCCGCACCCTCATCAGGCGACGGAATAATGACCGCACCCAACCAAGGGCGACCATCGCCAAAGACTACGGCTTGTTCAATCTCTGGGTGAGCACAGAGTGCTGCTTCAATCTTCGCGGGGGCGACATTATCACCGCCGGAAGTGACGATTAGATCTTTCTTACGACCGACGATCTCGATGTATCCATCCTCGTCGATCACAGCCAAGTCTCCGGTGTGCAGCCACCCATCGATGATCGTGCCCTGGGTCGACTTTTCATCCTCCCAGTAGCCCTTCATTACACAATCGCCCCGTACTAGCAGCTCGCCATCCTCGGCCAAGCGCGCTTCTACATTATCCATCGGCTCACCGACGGTATGCAGTTTGACGCGATTGGGATGGTTCACACTGATCAGTGGGCTCGCCTCGGTCTGGCCGTAACCCTGGATGATGCCAAGTCCCAGGCTAGTGAAAAAGTGTCCAACCTCAAGGTTGAGCGCCGCACCGCCGGAGATGAAGTAACGAATACGTCCGCCGAAACGCTCCTTCACCTTCTTGCGAACCAGTCGGTCTAGTAACTTATCGAAGAGGCTTTCGAAAACAGAGAGTTTTTTCCCTGCCAGACGCTTGCGACCCAACGTTACCGCCGCGTTAAAGAGCTTCTGCTTGGTAGGCGGCGCATTCTTAACCTGCGCGGTTATGCGCGCGTGCAACAGGTCATAAAGTCGCGGCACCGCGGTTGCCATACTTGGCTGAGCTTCTTGCAGATACTGCTGCAGCTTATCGGTAGATTCACAGAACCAGAGCTCTGATCCGAGCGCGATTGGCAGATGCAAACCAGCCATATGCTCATACGCATGGGCCATCGGCAGGAAGGAGAGGAAGCGGTCATCATAGCCAACACCGAGTTCACTTAGGAGGCGAACCGCAGCATCTAAGTTCGCACCAATCGAGCGGTGCGTCAGCATAGCTGCTTTAGGCAGACCGCTAGTACCCGACGTGAAAATTAGGCAGCAAGTATCGTCTGGTGTGCCCGGCTCTACAGCTGAATCGCTCGGCTCTGCCTCGAGGAGCTCACTCCAGGATTTTACCTCCGCGCTATCAAAAACATCTGCCTGCAGCGACCAAACATGCTCTATGCCGCGATAGTCCTCTGCCCCCTCCAGCGCCCGTTCAGTGAGCGCTTTGCTTGAGGCGATAATCGCTGAGGGGGTTACCAGGTCGTAAATGTGACTCAAATCGGCGCGCGAGTGTGTGGTGTAGGCCGGCACAACCAGAGCGCCAACACCCATAATCGCTAGATCGAAGATTGCCCACTCAGGACGGTTCTCACAAAGCAGAACAACGCGATCCCCCGGTTTTACGCCTGCGGCCCGCAGCCCAGCCATTGCAGAGCGCACCAACTGTGCAGATTCACGCCATGTAAGTTTCTGCCAGCCTTCTGGCGATCGTGAGGCAAAACAGGTTTGCTGAGGGACGGTTTCACTCTGATTAAAAAAGCGTTCGGTTAAATGCATCTCGAAACTCTGCTGAATTGATTATTGTTATCGTCAGGATTACGACCATCGCGTATGTGCAGTTCAAAATAATCGCAAATCTCGCATCGGATTTCGACTAATTAATCACCACATGGACTTGGTGTTGATCGCGTCGACTGAGTTATGATCAGGACAACCCAAAAACTTACGGAACTTGCGCTGACCATGAAAGACGAGCTAATTCGCACGGATAAAGACCATGTGGTCTATCTGCGCCTCAATCGCCCAGACAAACTTAATACGCTCTCCGAAAATGTGATCGGTCGGCTGGAGCAGGAGATCGAGTCGATAAACGCCGATCCTGATGTTCGTTGTGTCGTAATTAGCGCTGAGGGTCGCGCCTTCTGTGCCGGACACGACCTCGAGCAGATGCGCTCAAACCCAGAGCACGCCTACTACCAGACACTATTCAAGCGCTGCGGCAAAATGATGCAGAGTCTGGTTTCACTGCCAGTTCCAGTCATTGCCCAGGTGCACGGCGCTGCCGTTGCGGCAGGCTGTCAGTTGGTCGCAAGCTGTGATCTCGCCATCGCCGGTAAACGCGCCAAGTTCGCCGTACCCGGCATCAACCTAGGCCTATTCTGCTCTACCCCCGCTGTAGCACTATCGCGTTCGGTCTCCGCTAAACGCGCTTTCGATATGCTGGTAACAGGAGACATGATAAGTGCTGAAACGGCAGTGGAGTCCGGTCTGATTAGCGAAGTTGTTGAGGATGACGAACTCGAAGCCGCGGTGCAGGCGAAGGTTGAGAAGATTCTGAGCAAGAACGCCGCTGCGATTCGCTATGGCAAATCGATGTTCCACCCACAGCGTCAGATGGATCTGGCCGAAGCCTACGACTTCGCCGCCGAAGTGATGGCGCAGAACATGATGGACCCAGGTGCCACCGAGGGCATTGATAGATTCTTGGGCCGCTGAAAGTTTAGATAAGAGCGCGGGACTAGAGACTTTCCAGTACCCGCGACATGTCAGCCACTAGCGCGTCAATTGCGGCCTCAGTGGTTGCCCACGAACACATAAACCGCGCGCTACCGCCAATAAAGGTGTAGAAACTCCAACCGATCTGATTGAGCTCGGTCACAGCAGCGTCCGGCAAGTTGACCAACACGGCGTTGGCCTCAGTTGGATAGAGCATCTCAGCGCCGGGTAGGTCGGCAATACGATCGCTCAAAATCCTTGCCATGCTGTTTGCATGCCGTGCGTGTTTGAGCCAGTTATCTTGCTGCAACATCGCCAACCAAGGCGAGCTCAGGTAGCGCATCTTAGATGCCAACTGACCCGCCTGCTTACCACGATAAGCGAAGTCCTCAGCCTGCTCCCTGTTAAAGAAGAGAATTGCCTCCCCCACCGGCAGACCCATTTTAGTTCCACCGAAACAGAGCACATCCACACCCGAGCGCCAGGTGATATCTGCCGGCGCGCAACCGAGGCTCGCCACAGCATTCGCAAACCGGGCACCATCCATATGAAGGTTGAGTCCATGATCTCTACACACATGCGAAATGCCGGCGATTTCCCCTTTGTGGTAGAGCGTACCGATCTCTGTCGACTGCGTCAGCGTCACCACCTTAGGACGCGGATAGTGAATATCATCACGGCGTTTAACCAGTGCCTCGACCCCAGCTGCGGTCAGCTTACCCTGGTGATGCGGTGCGGTTAATAACTTTGAGCCGTTGGAGAAGAACTCCGGTGCACCGCACTCATCCGTCTCTACATGCGCCGCATCGGTGCAGATAACCGACTGATAGGGCTGGCACATTGAGGCAAGCGCTAGCGAGTTAGCCGCAGTACCGTTGAAAGCAAAAAACACCTCCAACTCATCGCGCTCGAACACCTCACGCAGCAAGTCGCAAACCTTTGCGGTAGAGACGTCATTACCGTAGGGGCTAGCAAAGCCCGCGTTTGCTTCATTGAATGCCGACAGCGCCTCCGGGCAGACACCGGCGGTGTTGTCGCTTGCAAACTGGAGCTTATATCCGGGTAATTCACTCATTATCGCTACACCCTCGGCATTGAATTCCTCGACTAAGCTTAGAGTATAAGAACTATTCTGATTGGGGAGAACAGCGTGGCGAATGAATCGCGACTTGAGGAGCTTATCGAACGCGTTCGCAAGGCCGAGGAGGACGTTTCAGCAGAGATTGAACGGCTCGTGGACGAGCAGAAAGAGCGCTTCCACTATAAAGTAGAGAGCGGAAAAATACGCTTTGAAGAGGCAGTTGCTCTACTTCAAAAACGCTATCGGCGCACCGTGTGGCAGTATCTGCGGGGCGCTAAGCCAAGCTATATACTTTCGGCTCCGATAATCTACGCTATGGTAATTCCGATCGCCCTACTCGATTTAGGAATGACCATCTATCAACAGATTTGCTTCAGGATTTACGGCATCCCCCTCGTTAAACGCGGCGAATACATCGTGATTGACCGCCACATGCTCGCTTACCTCAACGCTATCGAAAAGCTCAACTGCGTCTACTGCGGCTACGGCAACGGTGTGATGGCTTACGGGCGTGAAATCACCGCCCGCACCGAGCAGTTCTGGTGCCCCATCAAACACGCCAAGCGCGCTCGCGGAGCTCACGCCCGCACAACTAAGTTCCTGGAGTACGGTGATGCCGAAGCCTGGGAGA
>JAYQBD010000078.1:0-10074 GCA_038137135.1 Oceanospirillaceae bacterium
ACTTTAGCGAAGCGCAGCATGTTGCAGGTGTAGCCGTACTCGTTGTCATACCAAGAGACAACTTTGAGGAAGGTGCCGTCCAGTTGGATGCCTGCTGTTGCGTCAAAGATTGATGACTTATCACAGCCGCGGAAGTCAGTCGCAACAACGGCTTCATCGGTGTAACCGAGAGTTTCGCCCAGCGCACCCTGCTCAGAGGCTGCTTTCATAGCGGCACAGACTGCATCGTAATCTGCGTCTTTCTCTAGCTCGACAGTCAGATCGACCACTGAGACATCAGAGGTTGGGATGCGGAAAGCCATGCCGGTCAGCTTGCCGTTCAGTTCAGGCATTACTACACCAACAGCCTTTGCAGCACCCGTCGATGAAGGGATGATGTTTTCCAAGATGCCGCGGCCACCGCGCCAATCTTTTGCAGATGGACCATCAACGGTTTTCTGAGTCGCAGTTGCTGCGTGTACGGTGGTCATCAAGCCACGCTTAATACCCCAGTTGTCGTGCAGCACTTTTGCAACTGGTGCCAGACAGTTAGTCGTACAAGAAGCGGCAGAGACGATCTGCTGGCCGGCGTACTCTTCGTGGTTAACGCCGTAAACGAACATCGGCGTGCCATCTTTAGAAGGTGCAGACATGATGACTTTCTTCGCGCCCGCTTCAACGTGTTTCTGACAGCCCTCTTCGGTTAGGAAGAAGCCGGTACACTCAAGTACGAGGTCAACGTCGATATCGCCCCACGCGAGTTGTGCTGGATCACGTTCAGCGGTTAGGCGGATGGTTTTGCCGTTAACGACTAGGTTATTACCTTCAACGGCGATGTCGCCTTTGAAGTTGCCGTGTACAGAGTCGTACTTCAGCATGTATGCAAGGTAATCTGCTTCAAGCAGGTCGTTAATACCTACAACTTCAATATCCTGATTGAAGTCCTGCGCGATTGCGCGAAATACCATGCGACCGATACGTCCGAAGCCGTTAATCCCTACTCGAATTGCCATCCTATCCACCTGTGAAAGTTTTCTAATAAATTGATGTTGTAAACTTACATCTATTGTGACGGCGGGGCGACCTTAGTTCAATAGCCTTAATAACGAGAAAAATTCACGGCATAACCATATAAATAGGGGTAATTAGAAGTCGCATAGCCAGTTAGTAAGCGGTCTCTGATGAAATTTACGTTCTATTTATGATGTTAAATACGATGAAATTCTCTTACCTATTTGTAATTTAGTATCTAGTTTGTTCAATTCTTACCGGATTCGTTGTAAAGTTCGGTATTAAATTACGTAACTCTTTCGGACGCCGAATTCAGCTAGCCCGATAGAGATAACCGAGGTGTATTGTGGCTTCTAATATTGTCCAAGAGATCAATAGCGCACTGGATTCGCTGAATCGCTCCGAGCGCAAAGTAGCAGAGGTGATTCTAGCCGACCCGCAAGCAGCGACGCGCTCCTCTATAGCGGTACTCGCGCGAGCGGCTGAAGTCAGTGAGCCCACGGTCAACCGTTTCTGTAAGCGTTTCAACACGGCCGGTTTTCCTGACTTTAAACTACACCTAGCGCAAGCGCTCGCTAGCGGCGTCCCCTATGTTAACCGTAACGTAGAACCCGATGACGACGCCGATAGCTACACCGGTAAGATTATCGATGCAGCGATCGCAGCGATGGTCACGGCGAAGAAGTCGTTAGACCCGCAGACCATCAACCTCGCGGTAGACCAACTGATTCAGGCGAAGCAGATCATCTTTTTTGGCTTAGGTGGATCAGGCCCGGTCGCTGCAGATGCGCAGCACAAGTTCTTCCGGTTTAACATCCCGGTGACTGCATACGATGACTTTCTGATGCAGCGTATGGTCTCAGCGGCCTCTAACACTGGTGATGTAATCGTGGTGATCTCTTACACGGGTCGAACTCGTGAGATTGTCGATGTAGCCGAGCTGGCGCGTGAATCGGGTGCAACCGTACTAGGTATCACCGCGGCGAACTCCCCATTGGCTGAGAAGTGTTCGATTGTTATAGAGGTCGACCCGCCAGAGGATACGGACGTCTATATGCCGATGACTTCGCGTATGTTGCACCTGACCGTTATCGATATTCTAGCGACTGGCGTCACGCTGCGCCGCGGTCCTGATTTCCTCAAGCATCTGAAAAAGATCAAAGACAGTTTGAAAGAGGTTCGCCACCCGGCGAGTAACTAACCCAATGACAAAACCTAGTGCTCTGATTGCTGATATCGGCGGTACCAACGCGCGTTTTGCGCTCACCTTTGGCGAGTCGCTTGAGGCACAGCAGATTATTAATTTAGCGGTTGATGATTTCACCAATATTGATCTGGCGATAAAAAGCTATCTTGAGCAGGCGGGCGTTGTAATGCCGCCGCGTGTCTGTATCGCTATCGCTTGCCCGACGCACAATGATCGAATCAGCATGACCAATAATGGTTGGGTCTTCTCCAAGTCGGCTCTGCAGAGCGATCTGGGTATCAAGCAACTGGACGTTATTAACGACTACGCTGCGATGGCGTTGGCTGCACCGAATCTGACTGATGCAGACCGTATCAAGGTCGGAACAGGCGAGCCGCTACCGAACTTTCCAGTCGCGGTGCTCGGTCCGGGTACGGGTCTAGGCGTGGCAGGTCTGGCGCATTATCAAGGCCATGCGACTCCGATAGTGACAGAGGGTGGTCATGTCGACTTTGCACCGACTAATGAGCAAGAGATTGAGATCCTTCGTTTTCTGTTGAAAAAGCATGAGCATGTTTCTGCCGAGCGTCTTCTGTCCGGCATGGGGTTAGAAAATATCTACCAAGCACTCGCACAGATTCGTGGTGAGAGGGTTGAGCTGCTCAAGCCCGCCCAAATCAGTGCGTTGGCGTTCGATTCTCAGGATGAGTTAGCCTTGGCGACGCTCGATCAGTTCTGTGCAATTCTAGGGAGTGTTGCCGGTAATACCGCACTTACCTATGGTGCACAGGGTGGGGTGTTTATCACCGGCGGGATTATTCCTCGTATGTTGGAGTTCTTTGCGCAGAGTAGTTTCCGTCAGCGCTTTGAGGCTAAGGGGCGCTTTGTAGAGTACATGCAGAGCATTCCAACTTACGTAGTTACCCATAAGCAACCTGGCTTGCTTGGGGCTGCTGCTGCAGCTCTCGACTGACGCAGACTCTTACCCAATTAGCGGGTTTCGGTGCCGAAGTTGTTTGCGCGCCGAAACTGGCTGGGTGTCTGTCCATTGATACGCTTGAAGAAGCGCGAAAAATAGGCGGGGTCCTCGAAGCCGAGTTCTGTAGCCAGTTGCTCCAGTGTTCGCTGGGTGAAACTGAGTCGGCGCTTCGCCTCTTGATTCAATCTCTGATGCACCAGTTCCTGCGCGCTTAGATTCAGGTGCTTGCGACAGTGACGATTGAGCGTCGCCACTGAAGTGCTCAACTGCTCGGCATAGGCGCTTAGACTCAGGTGTTCAATAAATTTCAGTTCGACCAGATGTCTAAAGTCATTTAATAGCGGCGAGAAGGTCTGATCGTTTTTGGATTTATCCAGATCTTGGGTGGCCCGTTGAAGCCAAATCAACAGCGCGCGCACTAGGTGGCCGCAGATCTCCGTTCGCCAGTTATCCGGTTCACTCAACTCCTGGGCCATCATCTCAATCAATCCCTCAATTTGTTGCGCAGCACGACTCTGTCGCTGCAGCGGAATAATCATTGGGTCGAGCGTCATAAACGAGAAGCGCGAGGCACTGTCTGTTTGAGACATCAACGGTAGGGCCAGAGTCAGGATAAAACCGTCGGTGCCCTCAAAGAACCTGAAGCTGTGAACATATCCTGGAGGGAGGGTGATTACCGTGGGTTCCGACAGGCACAGATCAGTGCCATCAACCTCAACCTGCGCCTCGCCCTGTTGTAACAACAAGATTTGAAACAGGTCGCGATGACGATGCGCTTTTATTCGACCGGCAAAAGGGCGGCTCGAGATTGCCAGCGTCTCAATGTGTAGAAAGCCGGGGTCATCGGCCGCAGCCTCGCTACCGTAGAGTGCATAGGATGGGACGGGCTTTTCGTTCATGATTTAAGCTTAAAATACAAATGTTTTGCTATTAGTCGCAAGAATATCCGTGAATTTGATCTAAAAGTACAAAAATCTGTGCAGTAAATACAGTGCTTGTTGGATGGCCGCACCGTTATAGTGGTCAGCATAGGAAAAATAAGAGGACGCTCTAATGCACATTAAGAATGCTTGGTACGTGGCTGCGATGTCAGATGAGATCAGTGCTGATAAACCGATGGGACGCACTATCTGTAGCTCACCGCTGGTATTTTGGCGCAATAAACAGGGCAAAGTCGCCGCTGTTGAAGACTTTTGCCCGCACCGCGGCGCTGCTATGTCATTAGGAACTATCGACGATGGCGAGCTGGTGTGTGGCTATCACGGCCTGCGTATGGGTGAGGATGGTAAAACTCTCTCAATGCCCAAGCAGCGCACAGAGCGTTTTCCCTGTGTGAAACGTGCAGTAGTTGAAGAGCGTGACGGCTTTGTCTGGTACTGGGCGGGCGAGGCTGAAACGGCTGATCTTTCTCTTATCCCCGAATTTGATTGGCACACCAAAGAGGGTTGGGTCTTTGGTGGCGGTGTATTTGATATCAAATGCGATTACCGTCTGATGATCGACAACCTCATGGATCTTACCCACGAGAACTACGTGCACAGTGGCAGTATCGGCCAGAAAGAGATTGATGAGGCACCGGTGCGTACCCGCATGAATGGTGACCAGGTAGTGACCGAGCGTTACATGAACGATATCAAGGCGCCGCCATTCTGGCGTATGGCAATGGAGTCTCAGGGCCTAGACCCTGATGCGGACGTTGATCGTTGGCAGATCTGCCGCTTCAATGCGCCGAGCCATATTATGATTGATGTGGGTGTTGCGCTTGCCGGCCAAGGCGGTTTTGAAGCACCTGCAGAGGTGCGTGCGGGCAGTGTCGTTGTAGATTTCCTGACGCCTCAAACCGATGGTTCTATGTGGTACTTCTGGGGTATGGCACGTAACTTCAAAGTGGATGATGCTGAGCTTACTGATCGTATTCGTGAAGGGCAGAACACTATCTTCTCCGAGGATTTGGCAGTGCTCGAAGCGCAGCAGCGTAATCTGGAGCTCTACCCGGATCGCCAGTTACTTAAGCTCGATATCGATGCGGGCGGTGTCGCTGCGCGTCGTATGATCGATAAGCTAATTAAGGCTGAGAGCGAAGCGGCCTGAGAGGCTAACTAAGTTAATTATGGAGTGGATACTGAGATGAAAGTACGTGTAGCAGAGCGTCGAATGTTGACCGAATCAACTGTAGCGCTGCGACTGGTATCAGAGAGCGAGCCGCTACCAGGTTTTCGCGCGGGCGCTCATCTAGACCTGCATTTGCGTCCCGATCTCTCGAGACAGTATTCGCTCTGTAACCCCTCTGATACGCCTGCGTATTATGAGCTTGCGGTTTATATCGATCCTGACTCAAAGGGCGGTTCCAAAGCTGTAGGCGAGCTCAAGGTCGGTGACGAGGTTGAAGTGGAGCCACCGCGCAACCACTTCGAGCTGGTTGATGGCAGCCGTTACCGTCTTTTGGCGGCCGGTATCGGCATCACGCCGATCTGGGCAATGGCGCTAGAGCTGCACAGAGAATCGAAAGATTTTACGATGCACTACCGCACCAAATCCCCCGCGTTGACGGCCTTTGGTCCTGAGTTGGCTGAGGCGCCTTTCGCCGCTTCAGTACAGCAGAGTTACTCCTGCGATGGCGCAATTGATATTGCTTCTCTGGTTGCTGATCCCGTCGATGGGGAACAGCTCTATGTTTGTGGCCCTCAGCGCTTTATCGATCCGGTGCTGGAAGCGGCAGCTGTAGCGGGCTGGCCTGAAGAGTCTCTGCATCGCGAGTATTTCAGTGCGACCTTGGCTGAGTCTGAGAATCCCCAGCATATATTTAAAGTTCGTGTCGCGTCCTCCGGTGAAGAGTACGAGATTCCGCCAGATCGCAGTATTGCCGAAGTGCTCGATGAGGCAGGTCACTTTGTACCGCTCTCCTGTGAGGAGGGGGTGTGTGGTACCTGCATGGTTCCACTGTTAGAGGGTGAAGCGGAACATCGTGATCTCTTTATGACCCCAGCCGAGCATGCAGAGGGCGATATGATTACGCTCTGCTGCTCACGCGCTAAGTCAGACCTGTTGGTCGTCGATATCTAGTGTAATGCGAAGCTATAACCGCTCGGGTCCGCCGCGTCATCTTGGCGCTGCACCCGGGTTCAATGAAGTCCGCAACTTCTTTGATTTTCGTGGCGTTAAGATAGGTGGCTGGGTTAAACAGCAAGAGCAGCAGCTGCGCGCCCGCGACTTCTTTATCGCCTTGCTCGACCTCCAAGAGATCTTGCGGGTTCCCCCATTTGTAATATCCCTACGTGGGCAGCTCTCTTTGCATTACGGTACTGGCGGGCAGCCCGGAGTTTCGGCGCACTACATGCCAGCAGCGCGCGTGCTGGCGCTGGCCAAGAATGCCGGCGCTGGGAGTTTGGCGCATGAGTGGTTTCACGCCTTCGATCACTATATCGCTGAGCATATTTTCACACGCGAGACCGGTGGTCGCTTTGCATCTATTGCTTGGCTGACCGATTTTGAACTGCGCTCGCATGGGCTCTGTCAGCTCTTGGCGCACTGTTACCGTTTGATTCTGTTGAATGAGGCCGGTGAGGGCCCTAGCGAGTTCGTTGAGCGTGCGATCGCGCATGACCGCTCTGAGGGTGGGCTCTATTGGAGCAAGCCGGAAGAGCTATGCGCGCGGGCGTTTGAGTCGTTTATCGAAGATGCTCATATCAGTAACCAGTTTTTAGCCTACGGTACGCGTCGACAAGAGCGCGGGTTTGACCCATACCCTCGGGGAGAGCAGCGCGAGCAAATTAATCGGGCGTTTACAGATTACTTTGCAGCGCTGGGTCGATCACTTAGCGCATCACGTGCCGAGCCAGAATCCGCTCCCCATCAATCTTAACCGCTTCGCGCTCGCGCCAACCCCAGAAAAGATCCCGTGCCTCTTTGGCTGCTTGTTTCAGGTCCACTATAGGATCTGGGTACTCCAATGGGGACTCCAGCATCAGGCGCTCCATTGGTGTCAGCTCCCAAGGCGTCATTCGCAGTTGTGCGGGTAGGTAACCAAGCTCGGGCACCCAGCGCTGGATAAATTGGTCAACCTGCTTCTGCTCTTGCGCCTGTTTGGTTGGGTTGTAGATTCGTAGTGTATGTATACCGGTGACACCCGCCTGCATCTGCATCTGCGGGTAGTGTATGCCGGGTTCGAAGTCTAAAAACTGTGAGGCGAGGTGCTCAGCGCCTAGGCGCCAGTCGATTTTGAGGTAGTGACAGAGAAAGCTGACCAGCATCGCCCGCATCCGAAAATTGATATAGCCGGTGGCATTCAGTGCGCGCATACAGGCATCTACTAAGGGGACGCCTGTTTGCCCAAACTTCCAGCACTCTAGATCTGCAGATACCTTCTCATCGGTGCGCCAAGGAAACTCGGTATAACCGGCGTTCATCGAGCGCATCTGCATGCTCGTTTCGCTCTCAAACTTCTGCATAAAGTGGCAGTGCCAATGCAGGCGCGAGCGAAACGCGCGCATCGAGCGCTCCCACTCCCCTGTACCTTGGTGGTTCTTAGCTGCATTGTAGACCTGCGCCAGGCTGAGGTTGCCCCAGGCTAGGTAAGGTGAGAGGCGGCTACAGCTTTTGCGGCTCAGCATCGGGCTAGATATATGTTTGTAGTAGGGTTTGCCGCGCTCGTTTATAAAGCTCTCTAGGCAGTGTCTGGCAGCGCGTTCTCCCCCGTGCTGAAACGCTGAGTGATGCTCAAGCCATTCGGTGGGTGGTCGGAACGCCTTAAGGTCGATTTTGGCTGAGTTAATTGGAGCGCTGGGTGCATCTAATAACGGCCGCTTGATCTGCTTATCCCAGTTGCGTTGCCAGTCGCGTCTATCGCGCGCTGCGCGGATCACTGCTCCGCAAGGGCTCTCGTGCCAGTGAATACCCTCAGACTTACACCAGGCCTTTATGCGCAGATCGCGCTCAAAAGTGAGTTGCAAGCCGATCTCTTCATGGCTGAAGATCCTGTCGATCGGATGCTGTTGCTGGATCTGTTTGAACGTATCGAGTGCTTCACCCTCTACGATATGAATACGGGAATTTAAGCGGGCTAACTCTAGGTTTAGATCCTCTAGCGACTGCCAGATGAAGCGCCAGTGGCGCATCGAGTAGTGCGGGTCGCTGAGTAGCTCTGGCTCAAAGATGTAAAGCAGAAGTAGCGGTTTATCGGCCGCAATCGCTTCGAGCAGCGGGCGGTGATCGGCAAGGCGCAGATCACGCTTAAACCAGAGTATATTGATCGCAGAGTTCATGGCCCTGTATAGCGCCGCAGCAGAGCGTTTAGATCACTTAGCGGGCTGCGTAGCACTTCTATCGAAGGGGGAAGCTATGCCAAGCCAGTAGCCGAGTGCGATATTGACCCAGTAGACGCTCCAGAACGCGAAAACAGTATCGGAGAGGAAGTGCCCCCCTTGCACGATACGAGTAAGGCCAACGACTGAGCCGATTCCCAGACCGATCCAGAACCAGCGGCGCGAGCGCAGCAGCCACCCCAGTGCGATGAAGTAGAGCCCCATGGATGCGTGTCCACTGACAAATGAGCAGTTCTTCTCGCAAGCGCCCGAATAGACGAACGCCGGAGTAAATTGGTTCTCGCCACCAAATTCCACAATTTGGGAGGGACGCGCGCGACCAATTGAATTGTTCTTAAAAACGGTATTAACCAGCAGGCCCGGTCCTATCAACAGTGATAGAAACAGGAATAGAAAGATCTTGCGTTTAAAAGGGTTGCGGCCATCGCGGTAGTGCCAGAGCATCCAGAGTGCTGCTGCCAAGAGTCCCGGCACAAGCAGGTAGGGCAGAAAACCGAACACTTCATAAATAACGACGAAAAAGAGCGTTCGACCCAGTCCAAAATCGCCATCGACATAGAACCAACCCGAGCTGATCAGGTCGAGTTGCCAGCCAAAGGTAAACAGGACCAGCGACAGTAGGAAAAGACGCATATCCCAACGGCGCAGTAGCATCAGTTGTAACCCTTAAAATTGCTAACCAGGAAAACGCGAACGGAGCGGGTCAGGTTTGAACGCACGACGGCATCGGCTTTGGTAAGCTCCTCAACCGATTCAAAGTAGCGCTGTAATTGCTGGGCCTGCATATGCTCGCTGACAAAGAGGTGCTGGCTCGCTGGACTTGTCTCAATGGGATAGAGCAGTTCGTACTGATTCTTGATATGGTCATCAAAGTTCAGTGCTCTGCCGTTCAGTTGCTTAGGCTCTAGGTAGTAGCCGAAGTAGGCGAGTACTTTGCGTGATTCACTGAGTAACGGCGCATCGGGATATTGATCGAAGATCGGCTGGATCTCATCGGCCAACTCTTTCCAGCCTTGGATTCGCACATAGGGGTCGTTGCCGTTTTTCGACTCGATATCGAGCGCTTTGAGCACAGAGCCGTAGTGATAGAAGGCGAGCATCAGCACGAGGTTGATTGCGAACGCAGCCTTAAACCAATGTTTCCAGCGCAGTTTAGCTAGGTAGATCCCCACAATCAGGCTGGCGCTGACATAGGCTGGTGCGCCCCAGTTGATATTGGCCCGTGCTGTAAGCGCCTGAATTGAGATAACTGCGAAGATTGGAATAAACAGCGACCAGAGCAGCGCCTCTTGGTGTCCAGCCTCAATTGCCCGCGGTTTGAACAATCGAACTAGCAGCAGGAGCATAGCGATTGGGCCGAAGACGACAAATTGAGTGCCCCAAAACTCCCACAAACGGCTCAGCTCAATCTGGCTCTCACTCTGTTTTGATATCTCAGCCGTGTGCTGAAAGCTGATGAAATCGTGCTGATAGTTCCACCAGAGATTCGGCAGCACTAGTGTGATTGCTAATCCGCAGGCGACCCAGAAACGCGGATTGGCAAGAATCAGCCGTCCCTGAGGTGATAACAGAGCGTAGATTAAAAAGGCCGCAGGAAA
>JAYQBD010000079.1:0-9847 GCA_038137135.1 Oceanospirillaceae bacterium
GTATCTTCACCAGCTTCGCTTGGGGCTTGGGAGACATCCAGCCACAGATCGACGCTGCTTGTGAAGGCGACTGGTCACTCGAGAAGCTCAGCGCCGTTGGCGAGCGTATCTGGAACATGGAGAAGCTCTTCAACCTGCAGGCAGGTCTGACTAAAGATGATGACAAACTGCCAGAGCGCCTAACTACTGAACCTGCGCAGGAAGGTCCTGCTAAGGGTCTAGTTGCTGGTGTGCCAGAGATGCTTCCTGAGTACTACGAGAAGCGCGGCTGGGATGCTGAAGGCGTACCAACTAAAGAGACGCTGGATCGTCTCGGTCTGTAAGGGCTCTTTACATTGAGTTGAAAGAACCCCTTTTCCGCTAGGGAAAGGGGTTTTTTGTTGAAACAGAATAATAATTCCTGAGGTTCACCATGAAACATCTTATCCTCGGCAACGGTCCTGCTGGCGTAATCGCCGCTGAAACACTGCGCAAGGCTGACCCAGCCTGTGAAATCACTATGGTGGGAGCTGAGAACGCGCCACCTTACTCGCGTATGGCCATCCCCTATCTGCTGGAAGGTAATATCCAGGAAGATGGCACCTACTTACGCAAAGATGCCGACCATTACGGCAGCAAAAGCATCTCTAATAAAGTCGGCAAAGCGATCTCAGTGGATGCTGAAGCGAAAACTGTAAAGTTTGAGGATGGTAGTAGCGAGAGCTACGACAAACTGTTGGTCGCGACCGGCTCGCACCCGATTCGCCCACCAATTCCAGGCATTGATCTGCCGAATGTACACACCTGCTGGACCCTTGATGATGCGCGAGCAATCGCAAACCTAGCCGCTTCGGGTAAACGTGTTGTCCAGGTGGGCGCAGGTTTCATCGGCTGTATCATTCTTGAAGCCCTTGCTAAGCGTGGCGTCGACTTGACTGTCGTAGAGCTGGGTGACCGTATGGTACCGCGTATGATGACCGGTAAAGCCGGTGCGATGATCAAAGATTGGGTAGAGAACAAAGGCGTTCGCGTTGTTACCTCAGCCAAAGTTGAGCGTATCGACGGCGCTGGTGCTGCGCCTGCAGCAGCACCTGTACAGTCTAGCGGCGGCATCTTGGGCGCTATCAAAAGTCTCTTTGGTGGCGGCTCAAACGAAGCACCTGCTGCTGTTGCCGCATCTGGCGACGGCATGGTCGTTACACTGTCGACCGGTGAGAAGATTGAGTGTGATCTCGTCATTATGTCAGCGGGTGTACGTCCAAACTCCGCCTTCCTCGATGGCTCGGGTGTTAAGACTGGCAACGGTATTCTGACAGACCTGAAGATGCAGACCTCTGTGGCAGACATCTATGCTGCAGGTGACGTCGTCGAAGCACCAGATATGTTTACTGGCGCCCCCATGGTATCGGCAATCCAACCCAACGCTGCCGACACAGCGCGTGTGGCTGCATTGAATATGGCAGGCAAGAGTACAGAGCATCAGGGTATCCTCGCCATCAACGTTTTGGACACACTCGGACTCATCTCAAGTTCATTTGGCGCCTGGGAAGGCCTTGAGGGTGGTAAAGGTGTTGAGTATGCTGACGCCAAGGCTCACAAATACATCAGTCTGCAGTTCAAAGATGATGTATTGGTAGGAGCAACCTCAGTCGGTCTGACTCAGCATGTAGGTGTTCTGCGTGGCCTGATTCAAGGCAAGGTGAAGCTTGGCGAACGCTGGAAAGCGGAGCTGATGAATGATCCCCTTAAGGTGACTGAGGCATATCTAGCATGTTCTCAGAAACCAGGTGTTTTGAATGTCGCATCACTTAACATTTAAGCTCTACGCAAGTCTGGGCCAGTACCTCCCTTCGGGAGCGGTGGATAATAAAGCCACCATCGAGCTGGCCCCAGACGAATCTCTTGCCGACCTTATAGCGCGTTTTGATCTACCCGAGCGCCTCGTACATTTGGTTCTGGTAGACGGAGTATTTGTAGCCCCAGAAAATCGCGCGGCTCGAATCCTCAAAGACGGTGAAACTGTGGCTATCTGGCCACCTGTGGCCGGAGGCTGAGGATGTTTGGCGGCTCTCTCGATGTCCAAGTACGTGAAGTCACAGCCACTCGTAAAGAGTATGAAACCGGCCTGGAACAAGCTGTTCCGGGCGGCATACGTATTGAGGGTGACTCCATTTTTGTAACTCAAGGTGAGGTGCAGATTCGTATCGATATTGCACCTATGCCCGATCTGGTGATCGCATTAATGCGACTATCACGCCTGCAGGCAACTTGGACCTTTCTAAGCGGCAGTGAAGAGGCCAAAGCAGCCTTGGTCGAACATATGGATTGGTCGATGAAACGCGGCGGCGGTTAGGATGAACGACAACCAGCTCCTGCGCTACAGCCGTCACATCTTAATGAGTGAGATTGATGTCGAGGGGCAAGAGAAACTACTCAACTCTCACGTATTGATCGTCGGTGCAGGTGGTCTGGGCTCTCCGGTAGCAACCTATCTAGCAGCGTCGGGCGTGGGCACACTCACTATCTGCGATTTCGATGAAGTCGAACTGTCGAATCTACAACGCCAACCGATCCACAATGAAGCGCGCGTTGGTATCAATAAAGCCCTGTCAGCGCGTGAAGACCTCAATCGTATCAATCCTGAGTGTCGCGTCAATGCAGTTACCGACCGAGTAGCTGAGAGCACGATTGAGCCCTTGATGAGTGTCGCCGATGTCGTAGTCGACGCCTGCGATAACTTCAAAACGCGGCACCTTATCAACCGAGTAGCACACAAAACTAAGACTCCACTGGTATCCGGCGCCGCAATCCATCTAACAGGACAGCTTTCGGTTTATCGCTACGCCGAGCCAAATTCGCCCTGTTACGCCTGCCTCGTACCTGAGAATACTGAAGTGCCGGAGCAACGTTGCGCCACCATGGGTGTGCTATCACCTGTGACAGGGACTATTGGCACTCTACAGGCCACCGAAGCGATCAAGCTCATAGTAAAAGGTCGGAGTCAGCTCGAAGGTACGCTGCTACTTTACGATGCAATGTCGGTTGATTTCCATCGTGTCCCATTGACGAAAAATCCGAATTGCAGCGTCTGCTGCGCCTAACTCATTAACAGATAGAAATAGTCGATATTTATCGCACAGACTTCCATCGAAGTCGGGCACGTTCTATATTACCTGTGTACTTTTTGTACAAATCCCGATCGCAACTCAAACAAAAATAGGGAGACATTGAGATGTGGACCAAACCAGCCTACCGTGATCTGCGCATTGGTTTTGAAGTTACCATGTACTTCTCAAACCGTTAACTTGCGTTCTGAGTGCCGCTAGGCGGCACTCTCTCCTTCTTCACTGCGATAACCGGCAACTCGATTCAGGCCTATCCTTTCCTAAGGTATCGACATAATATTTTGGATGCAGAAACTTTGGCATCGGCGCGATGCCGGCTACGTAGTTCTGTGTCGTCAACAGAATCGGATGACGCATCTGATGATTCCAGTCCCTAAATGACCCCCTAGTACCTTTATAAAGATCAACTCGAGCATCTGGATCTAAGAACAGCCGATTCAAATCGATTCCATCTTCGGTCATATGAATCTCGTTCAGGCTATTACTTACCAACTTAACACTTGCCCAAGCCGCAAATTCATTATCTGTCATGGCCGCACGAAAGTCCGGCAACTTCGGAGCTAAATCTCTATAGCGATCATTTAACTGAGGAGCGCCGTACCGCTCTAGCGCAAAGTGCCATGCACGCGGTACCAGACCAACATCACCAACCACCGGCCTGGGTCGCCGAGTATTGAACTCTATTTTGCGTCCATAGTCCTTAACAGAATCCACTACCGCAACCACATCATAAGATGCTTGACCGGTAAGAAACTCAGGCTTGTTGCGATCACGATCATCAGGGTGATGCGATAAAGTGAATGCTCTCTCTTCCTCTACGGTCGCCCCGAAACGCTTAATAGATGTCGCTAACTCTGTTTTTCGTTTCACATCTTCTTCACTGGTACCGTGCACCAAGAGGACCTTACGCCAGCCGTTATAGACGAGATACTGAGAAAGCGCGTCAAAATACATTCTGTCGGATGGGATGGCGTGAAACAGCGAACGAGAACAGAGCTCCTCTCTCAACTCTGTGTCTGTTATCGATACATTGACACGTATGCCTTTGGTATTCTCGAGTGCCAGCGCCACTTCGAGCATCACCTCTTTGGGGAGGTCCAGAAGATAAAGTCCGCCCGGCGGAACTGCCTGCAATTGCGTTGTAATTGGCAATCTCGGATCTAGCTCGACTCGCTGTACAACCGGTTCTATCCCGAACTGCGAGAATTTTAGTCTGGACTCCGACAGCGCGAGCTCTACCGCACGGTCAATAGGTCGCTGGGGCTCAACAATGATACCTGCAAAAGTTTTTGGTTGTGCCTTCTCACCGGACAACGTCAGGATCTTGATCTCTAGCTCAGTCGCACTGACGGCCAAGCTGAGCACGGCTAAAAACGCGATAACGAGACGTTTCATGGATTTATCACCTTCACTGCATGAGGAACCAGCCCAGTGCGCACAGACCTTATCGGACGACGACGATCTAAATCGATGATGGTCATATCATCGGACAGCCCATTAAGAACGAACAGATACTCCTCGTCCGGTGATAGCTCTAACCCCCAGGCGCGTCGCCCAACAAGAATATACTTCTCGACTTCTCGAGTTTTAACATCAACTATTACCACGTGGTTTGCAGCACCTAGCGCGACATAGGCAGTTGCGCCATCACGAGAAAACCGTATATCCACTGGTGTTAGTTGCTCGCTGCGAAAACCCCGTGGTGAAAAAACTATCTCCCCTAGTCGCTCCAATGTACTGATACCAAATATTTCAACTTTACTGCCCATTTCCGAAGAGACCCACAGCTCCCCACCTGAAACAGCTAACCGCCGAGGTCTTAAATCAGTCACCAATGCATCGACTTCCGAATAATCCTCAGCCGAAAAAACGTGTACGACACCGGCATTTTCAGAGGCAACAAAGATCTTCCCGTCGGCCGAAGCAACTCCATCAGGCTCAAATCCGGTCACTAATTCAGCAAGAACTTTGCCAGTGCCACTCTCTATAACACTCGCAGAACTCGCTCCTTCATTACTAACAACCAACCGACCGTTGGGTTCTATCCAGTTCAATGTCGTTGCACCGATCTGACCAGTAACGCGCGTTTTAACCTCCCCTGTCTTGCTGTCAATTCGAATTACCGAATCCTCGTCTGAACAAGCAATCCAAAGAGTCTGGTCTGCTGGCTGAGGTAACATGCCTCTTGGTCGTAAGCACGACACTAAGGGTCTGATCACGTTACCCTCGGGTGTGTGAACCCACACCTCGTTTGAGCGCTCATTGCTGATAGCTAACTCGAAGCCTAGGGAGATTTGAGGAAAAAAAAGAGCCGCAGCTACCAAATACAAAATCGAAATACGATTGACAATTACTCTTCTTATCATTGTTATATTCTCGCGTGCCTTTGATATGGTTTTACGGCGAAACCATTAGGACCGGATTGCCTTTTCACTTTCATACTGCGATGTATCAAGCTTTCGAAGCACCGGTTGAGCGACTAGCCACGCCAGCACTATATAAGCCAACATCCCCCAAATAATGGTCTGAAAGTGCACCCCGTAGTCAATTAGATAACCCAAAAATGCAGGCGATATGGCCGTACCCAACACCATAGCTGACTGTAGGGTTGCTCGAACTCGCCCAAGGTTCTCACTCCCCCAGATGCTGATCAACAACGCGTTGATCACCGGCTCCTGAAATCCCACTACCAGTCCACTGAGTGTCATTAATGTAATGAGACCAGCCGATCCGCCAATCATTGGTGCCACTATCAAACCAATCGCAAAAGGCAGAATAAACAGACGCGCAGTGATTGCTGAACCGTAGCGATCAATTTTCGGACCGACAAAGAGAGCGCCGATAATACGTGCGCTGCCCAAACAGGTTAAGGCCAGAGCATAGGCTGAGGGCGCGGCGCTTAAGTCTATTGTGAGGTACGCCTGATAGATCATCAGTCCGGTGGAGATGATCGGCAAAGCCATAATGAGTGGAAGCAGCAGTATGAAGCGACTATCTCTGAGCGGTTTAGGGCCCTGTGCTCGTTCTGCCTTGGAGAGTTTCAACGGCGATGCAGGCCAAGGAGCAAAGAGATAGAGTAGCAACCAGATCGAACACCAGAGCGCGGCCAGAGCCCACCAAGTCTGCTGCCAGGTGAGCACAGTCAGCAGAAAGGTTACCACTAGAGGAAGCGCGATCTCACCGGACGGAAACCCCAAGCTAACTAGGCTTAACGCTCGGCCTCGAGCAACCTTAAACTCGCGGCCCGCCAATGTGCTGCCGAAGTGACCAAACATTCCCTGGCCGTTAAATCGCATCAGAGCGAGGCCCAAAATACCAAGCCAGAAGAGCTCTGTCGTCGTCAGGAGTACTACTCCCAGCATCAGGCCTGTCAGGATCGCTAGAGCAAACTGTTTGGGCGGCATCCAATCAACTTTCTGACCGAAGTACATCAGTGCTCCGGCAGAGATCAGAGTAACTCCAGCGTATGCGGTACCGAACTCTCCTGCGGATATTCCGAGTGCTTGGGAGATATCAACCTGAAACAAACCGATAAAAAAGCTCTGCCCCAGGCTGCTCGAGAAAACCGCCAGAAACGAGAGCAATAAAAGACCGAAGTTATTTCGGAAAAGGTATGAGTAGCCGGGCTCTTTCATAGTGAATCCGCAGAGTGTTTAGTCTATTCTCGATCAGAGCACTCCCTGCAACAAGCAGTAACATGATCAAGTCATTAAAAAAACTTTTCGAAAGACTCTCAGGTGCAAAATCCGCATCGGCTCGGGTTATCCTGATCGGTATCGACTACCCCAGCCACACACTCGGTAGGGCTCTACAGGATCGAGGAGCAGAAATTACTGCTTTTATTGATGACGAGCCTTGGAACCACCGTACTAAGATGCTCGGCACGTGCGTGCACTACCCAAGTGAAGTTGCTGCGCTCGCCGAGCGATATAGGGCGGATACTCTGGTGAGATTCAAAGGGGGGGCGATCGATCTACCTGAACTCGTTCAACAGCAACTTAATCAACTCAACGTAAATACTCTGGAGATAGATGCCCAGATGCTAGATATCGAGGCACAGCTAGATCTCATCCTCGCCACCTCAAACCACTCTACTTGAGTAGCAATACCCGCTACCTTTGTACTGACCTGACTTTAACCTTGTTGCCGTATGCTGTATCAAGGAGAGAGTCCACAAAAAAGGTTAGCGGCTGTGTATCAACCTATCGCGTACAAAACGCTCTTTTACTGGCTGCTGATGCTAAGTCTGATGCTTTTCGGGGTATTTATCTGCTGGGATCTACAACTTATTCAAGGGCTCTTTTCTCAGGATAAGACCCGCATCAGCCTAGTCATTACAGCAATGCTTTTGGTTATGACGCTGCATGCCGGATATCGCAGCCTCTTTATCGCCCGCCAGTTTCTGATGTTTGACCAGCTGTTCAATCGCCATGCCGCAAGTACAAAGTCCCCCTACCCAACCGGCACTTCAATCGCACAAGATTACCTCGTCAACGCCGGTGTTCTGCAGGCCGAGGTGCTAGCTGAGCGGATTCGTGGTTCGCACCAGATAGGTTGGTTTGTGACCGGCGCGATGTTAAAGCTAGGGCTGCTTGGAACTGTCATAGGTTTTGTCATTATGCTTGGCTCTATTCACGGATTAGAGACCCTCGATCTATCAGATATCAAAGCGTTAATGCAGCAGATGACCGAGGGGATGGGAATAGCGATGAACACAACCATCGTCGGCTTGGTTGGCAGCCTGCTGCTAAGCGCACAGTATCTGCTACTGGACCGCATGGCGGACCGCTTCGTGCAGGAGACACTTACACTGTCTGAACAGGCGATTTTGGATGGCACTGTTTAATAATCGCCGTGACTATGGAGTAGATCCCTTTACGGATCTGCTCTTCAATGCGTTATTAACCTTTACCTTCCTGTTTTTGGTGGCTCTGCTGTTACTTAACCCCCCGGCCAAATCTGGGATTATCGATCCAAAAGCGGAGTTTCTGATCACTGTAAGCTGGCCCGATGGTGACCCTAACGATATCGATGTCTGGGCTCAAGGCCCGAAAGAGACCCAGGTGTGGTATATGCGCACCCAGCACGGACTGATGCATTTAGATAGAGATGACCGGGGCAAAGATAATGATACGCAGGTGATTGATGGCCGCGAAATCGTAAACCCAATCAACCAAGAGGTGCTGACAATCCGTGGTCGACCGCCCGGAGAGTACCTTGTAAACCTGCACTACTTTAAGAGTGAGAACGATCAACCGGTTCCGGTGACGGTTTACCTCGCTGAAGTGAACCCAGTTATGAAAGTGTTGAACTACACCACGATGGAGCTTCCGGCCGAGGGCAGTGAAGTAACCGCATTGCGATTTAACATCACGCCCGAGGGTGAAGTAACCAACATCAATCAACTACAGAAAAGCATAATCGAGGCGCAAAACAGATGACTGAGGCTCTACTCATACTTGTACTGGCATACGTAGCGCTGACTGCGTTACTGCTGTTGGCGATCATCACCGGTCGTTTGCACTGGGGCGCCAAACTGGTATTGCTGCTGGTCGCTTTCGGCTTCTATTGGATCAGCTACGAAGGGTGGCGCCAGGCACAGGGTTGGCCGACACATGCGGATATCCCTGAAAAATGGCTGTTTCACTATGCCGTGGTAGAGGAGCCGCGCGATGAGGACGGATTTGCCGGGGCAATCTTTGTCTGGCTGACAGATCTTGAAAATAACGAGATGGCATCTCAACCGCGCGCATACAAGCTCCCCTACGATCAGAGTACGCACATCAACATCCAACTAGCGATCAAGGAGATCCGACACGGCAATATTCAACTTGGACAACGCACAGAGCGCCAAGAAGACCCAACTGACGCAGAAGAGAAACGAGCTTTCGGCTCACTCAAGTATCAACTTGAGTTCTCCGATCTGCCTGACCCAGCTCTACCGGAGAAGTAAATATGAATCCGGTTGCTAAATTCCGACTGGGCCTGATAACGGCTGCGGGGCTATTGGCTGGCTGTGGATCTGAGATTCCGCCCGATGACTACTTTCCTTTGCAGGAGGGGGTCACTTGGACCTACCAGGTAACTGAGGATTTGACTGATCACCAAATTGAACGCGAATTCTCAATCACCAACATGGGCCCTGCTGACCTGGATGGAGATTATGAGAACGAGCCAGTCTACTTGCGACGTACAAGCGACGGTACCGATTACTATCTGCTGTCCGACGACTCAGGTATCTACAGGGTCGCCAAACGCACGCTGATAGAGTTTGACCCTCGCTATGAACCTGCCGAGGTGAGAGTCTTCCCCAACCCAGGCGATATCGATTTGGGCCGTGTCTGGAGTGCTAATACCCGTGCATACGCGCTGCACAGCGTTGCCTCATTCGCAGTCGATGATCCCGGCGACAAAGATATTGAGATGGAGTATGAGATTAGTTCTATAGATGCTTCTGTGACAGTGCCGGCAGGGACCTTCGATAAGTGTATAGAGGTGACTGGAACCGCTATTTTCCCCCTCTATGCAGACCCTCGGCTCGGCTATCAGGATGTCTTCCTCACCCAGAAAGAGTGGTATGCCCCGAGCGTGGGCCTAGTAAAACTGACCCGAGAAGAGCCCTTGGATCTGGAGATCTTTAAAGGTGGTCTGATCACTTTCGAGTTACAGAACATTCAAATCCAGTAAGAGGGATGTAGCGCAGAGCGCTATTTCGCGATTCGTCCCAGTTGTCGCAATTAATG
>JAYQBD010000080.1:0-3428 GCA_038137135.1 Oceanospirillaceae bacterium
ATGCCACTGCCTAACTGGGGCAATCCAGGCCGCTGGTTTGCGCATCTGCCAAAGATCTTTCATGAGGACATTAGCAAATCACCCGCCGTGAAAAACGAGGTCGCAATTGGATGGGCGTTTCACTACGCCGTAGGCATCATCTACGGCGTTTTCTGGATACTGATCGCCGGTGAAGCTTGGATTGCAAGCCCATCCTTCCTGCCGCTGTGGATCTTTGCACTCGTTACGATAGCCGCTGGATGGTTTCTGCTGCATCCGGGAATGGGGTTGGGCTGGGCTCTATCGAAGACACCAACGCCTTGGAAAGGCCGTTTCCTTGGTCTGGTTGCTCATACCAGCTTTGGTCTCGGGATGTACCTCCCGGTGCTGTTTATCTGACTCCTGATGTGCTTTAGCTCGAGCGTCAGCCTTGGTATGCTGTTGTTCAGAGGTTTCGTTATTTAGGAGTCAGCATGCGCGCCTACGCTACACTTCCGAGTACACTGTTAGCCACACTACTAATCTCAGGTTGTTCGGTAAGTATGGCGCCGACGAAAAACTCAAACTCCGTAATCAGTACGCAGAGCGCCTGCAGCACTCTGAACTCAACACAACCGAGTATAGAAAAGCTGACTGTGCTCAGTCAGTGCTACGCCGATTACACCCAATCGATCGCAATGCACCTCGACCTAGATACCGAGCGCGCTCAGCTTCATCATTTGCAAGGTTCACTGAATGAACTCAATGGACAGACACGTGCCATCGCTTCTATCTACTGTGAACTGCACGCACAGTGTAAGTTGGAGGTGCATGCGGATCAGCCGATCTATAACGACTACTATGAGATAGGGCGGGCAATTCAGCAGATGAACTCAGCCGAGGGAGAGCCAAAACAACTCAGTCGTCTAATTCGACAGCTGAATGATAAAGTGCGCAACGAAGCATCGCGGCTAAAGGAGTCTAATTCCAGTTTAAGCCGCGAGCTGCTGGAAGGCCTCGAGGCATGCAATAAGGCCGCCAGCCAGTCTTAATCGATGTGCTCGGCTAAGAGCGTCTGAAGTTTTTTGATCGCCTGACGTTGAATTTGGCAGACTCGAGATTCTGTCACGCCAAGAATTAGCGCAATCTCTTTGAGGTTCATCTCGTCGTTGTAGTAGAGCGAGAAAATCAACTGTTCACGTTCACTAAGCTCACCGATTGCCGTCGCGAGAGCGGTGCGAAATTGACCATCAGCCAACTGTTTACTGATACTCAAGCCTTCGAAGCGCAGTTCAGACTCGCTCCCTGATTCGCTATCCGTAAGTGAGACCGTCTGGTATTGATGGTTTTTACTAGAGTTAGCGTGATAATCCTCAAGCGAAACTCCCATATAGTCCGCCATCTCTGAGTCATAGGCAGCACGACCGAGGCGCTGCTCCAACTCCCCGCGAGCCTTTGTAGTCTCGCGAATATTGCTCATAACACTGCGCGGAAGGTTACTAGTGCGACGAACTTCATCAATCATCGCTCCACGAATACGGAAGCGTGCGAAGGTTTCGAACTGCGCCCCTCTAGTCGGATCGAAAGTCTGATCAGCTTCAAGCAGACCGATCATGCCCACCTGAATCAGGTCATCCAGCTCAATACTCGCCGGTAAACGAGCAATCAGATGCATTGCAACCTGCTTAACAAGTTGCGCATGCTCCTCTAGCGTGGAGCTTGCTTTGACTCGCGCATTCTCTCTGTAGAGGCTAAGATCACGCATTAGGCTGATGCCCTCTCAATTAGACGCTCAACAAAAAATTCCAACTGACCTCTGGCGACTGTTGGCTTCGTCCATTTGGCAATTTTGTTCGCCACATTGAGGTAAGACTGAGATGACTTCGCACTCGGTGTTGCTTCAAAGACTGCACGCTGCTGACGGTTCGCCTCACTTAACAGGCGATCCCGGGGGATAGCGCCCAAGTAGTTAACACCCTGACCTAAAAAACGCTCAACTACAGAGTTCAACTTATCGAACAGTTTCTGGCCGTGCAGGGCGTTGTCCACAAGATTGGCAACCAACCAGATATTGTTAACATCATAGTCACGGCGCAAAATTTTGATCATTGCGTAGGCGTCTGTCACGGAGCTTGGCTCATCGACCACCACAACCAACACATGGTGAGCAGCCTGCAGAAATGAGAGCACACCCGCTGAAATTCCTGCGGCTGTATCCACGATCAAATAGTCATAGGCATCGTTAAGTTCGCTGAATGCCTGAATAAGATGACCAATCTGCTGTTCACTCAGTTCGGCCATACTCTTAACCCCGGAGGAGGCAGGCACTATCTGTATTCCAGCGGGTCCCTCAATCAGAATCTCACCTATCCGCTTCTCACCTGACAGCACATGCGATAGGTTGTGTCTGGCGTAGAGACCCAGCATAACATCGACGTTAGCAAGGCCTAAATCAGCATCGAGTAGGAGTACTCTGTTCCCCGCCCGCTGCAGGGCGATAGCCGTGTTAACAGCAGCGTTTGTCTTACCAACACCACCCTTACCTGAGGTCAGCGCAATCACTTGGACACTTGGGCTCTGGTTCATTGGGCCGCTCCTACTTTAAAGTCAGTCAGCGCACTAAAGCCAAGGTCAGTATCGGCGGTTGGGACTTCTGAAGACCCCGGGGTCTGGGTGTCAAGATCAAACCAGTGAGCAACTAACTCAGTGCTGGTCATCGGCGTATAACACCCAGGAATTTCAGGTCCCTCACAAGCACCCACCAATCCGATACCCGAATCGACAAGGGCCGATACAACCCCGCCGCAGTCTAGTGTCTCATCTAGTTTGGTCACAATAGTTCCTGCCGCTTTACCGCGCAGCGCGTCACAGTTCTGCTGGTTGATCGCCGTCTGATTGTTAGCAGCAAGCGTTAGCAGTACCTTCAGCCGGGGATGGCTCGACATCAACGAATCCACAAGTACCGATAGTCCGTTGGACCTGAGGCTAACGCCCGCAGTGTCTATCAGAACCAAACGTTTGCTTCCTAGTGCTGCTAATCCGCGTTTTAACTCTGCCGTACTTGAGGTGTTTATGACATCCACACCCAGCATCATGCCGAACAAATTCATCTGCTCACGTGAGCCGATTCGATTGTGGTCCAAGGTAATCAAAGCAATATTACCACGGCCATGTATTAGCGCTGCCTGTGACGCAAGTTTTGCGATAGTCGTCGTTTTTCCGACACCCGAAAGTCCAACAAGGGCATAGATACCACCCTCTTCAATCGGATTGAGATCAGATGTACACAAGCGCTCGTTAAACCAATCCAGAGTGGCATCAATCACCTGGGCGTCCTCAACACCACTGAGGTGTGTCTGCAGCCGCGCCAATTGCTGTTGCTGGACGCTCTGCTGCTCCAGTGTACGCAACATATCTTTAGCAGACAGCCCCAGTGCATTGCGCTCCTGTGCCATTTGATTCTCAATATG
>JAYQBD010000080.1:3528-7409 GCA_038137135.1 Oceanospirillaceae bacterium
CGCGGCTTTGACACCACCGCCCCGACATTCGCGTGCGGATCATCCTCCAGTGCGTAACTGCCATCGTTGAGATCGATCGCGACGACAACTTCAACCTGTGAACCGACCTTCTTATTAGAGAGGATTGCCGTGTCTTCACCGTACAAGGCTTTGATCTTCTCAAAGGCGGTACGGGTATCTTTCTCGACTACACGTTTAATATTCATAACTCGGCCTCAAACTACTCACTAATTTTCCAGTTGATCGCTTACTTTGCGGTCTATGGTTCGAACAACACGTATGCCCTGCTCATCCGGTATTTCATTGAATCCCAACACCACAAGCCCAGGTACACGGTGCTTCACAAATTTAGCCAACCAGGGGCGCACGGTCGGCGACACAATTAGCACTGGCTGAATTCCCTCTTCTACCAACTGCTCACTGCTGGCATAGAGGTTTGTTAACAGTTGCTCAGCTAAGCTAGGTTCAATGTTGTCGCCACCCATACCGCCCTGCTGCAGAACAGTGTGCAGTAGTTGTTCTAGGTCCGGTGCGAGTGTCATCACCGAAAGATCCTCACCAATATCTGCCAGCGACTGCACAATCATGCGACCTAAACTGGGGCGCACGGCAGCGGTAAGATCCTCGGCATTTTGGGTACTATCAGCGCAGTTCGACAGCACCTCGACAATGCCTTTAATGTTACGGATGGGCACCCCCTCCTCTAGGAGGTTCTGCAGTACCGCGGCAAAAACACCGAGCGAAATTTTCTTCGGCACCAGACTTTCGACTAACTTAGGCGCGCTGGCGGCCAACTGATCCAGCAACTGCTGCGCCTCATCATGACCGATGAGGTCGCTTGCATTCTCTTGAAGGATTTTATTTAAATGCGTAGCCAGTGCAGTGGAGGCGTCCACGACTGTGTAACCGAGCGTCTGTGCGTACTCGCGCTGATCTGGGGTAATCCAAATTGCTTCCAAACCAAACGCTGGATCACGAGTCTCAATCCCGTTCAGCGCCCCATGGGTAACGCCCGGGTTGATCGCCAGCTCGCGCCCCGGCATCAACTCGGCCTGACCGCGCGTCACGCCGTTGATGTTGATTCGATACTGATTCGGGGAAAGGTCCAAATTGTCGCGGATATGAACAGTTTGAATCAGGAAACCAAGCTGGTGTGACAGCTTTTTGCGCACCCCTTTGATCCGCTGCATTAGATCGCCACCCTGGGCCTTATCAATCAGCGGAATCAAGCCATAACCCACCTCCAGGCCAATCACATCAACTTTAGGCACATCATCCCACGACAGCTCGACCATTTCTGCACTTTGCTCTTGCGCCTCGTCGGCCTCCTCTTGCGCCTCCTCCAACTGGTCACGCCGATAGGCGAGGTAACATAAGCCGGCCGCTAGCGCTGCCATCGACAGGAAGATCAGATTCGGCATGCCCGGAATAACACCGATGATCAGCAGAATACCAGCGGTCAATGCAAGCGGCTGGAAGCTTCCCATCTGCGTTTTTATTTGGCTATGCATGGTGGTGTCTGCTGAGACACGAGTCACGATTATCGCCGTGGCGGTTGCCAAGAGGAGTGACGGGATCTGGGCCACTAGGCCATCACCAATTGTCAGTAGTGCGTAGGTCTGGGCTGCATCGCTGAGGCTCATGCCGTGGAATGCCATCCCAATAATCAATCCACCCACGATATTAATCACTAGAATAATGATACCGGCGATCACATCACCTTTGACGAATTTGCTGGCACCATCCATCGAACCGTAAAATTCTGACTCTGCAGCCACCTCAGCACGGCGAGCTTTAGCCTCCTCTTTGGTAAGGATACCTGCATTAAGATCTGCATCGATCGCCATCTGTTTTCCGGGCATCGCATCCAAGGTAAATCGTGCTGTCACTTCCGAGACACGCCCGGCACCCTTGGTAACCACTACGAAGTTAATGATCATCAAAATTGAAAAGACGATGATACCAATCAGGTAGTTACCAGCGATGATGAACTGGCCAAAGGCTTCAATCACGCTGCCCGCAGCATTACTCCCGGTGTGCCCTTCAACCAACACTACACGGGTTGATGCAACGTTAAGCGCCAAACGCAACAGCGTGGCAAAGAGCAGCACTGTAGGAAATGAAGAGAAGTCGAGTGGTTTCAGTGCGCTGATACAGATCATTACAATGATCAACGAGAGCGCGATATTCGCTGTGAAAAAGATGTCTAGCAGAATGGCGGGTAACGGAATTACCATCATAATGATGATGCAGAAGAGCACCGCTGGGATCGCCAAAGAGGCGCCCCCAAAGGCCGCCATGTGACGCCAAATATTTGACAGCTGTGATGTCAGCGCATCGACCATTATTCTGGTTCCAATCCGCTTGCAAAGCGGCTAAAACTGATGAAAAAGCCTATAAACATCTGATTTTATTATGAATAATAGGCCACTCTGCAATCCGTCTCTTTTGCCTCAATTTTCACAAAAGTCACTAAAAATCGGACGCAATTGAAGAATTGCAAGCACCATGCCAGATCTGCGTTGGTCCCAAAGAATAAAGCACTAAAGTTCTTCAGATGCCTGCCGATAACCAATGTATAGAAGCGGAAGCGTTGTAAACCTGGCGAGTTGAGCTTGGCCAACACATTTTTGGAGATTGTCTTGATGAAACATCTACTAATTCTGAGTCTCTGCCTAGGGGCGCTGGGCGGTTGTAATCATCTGCAACCTCAACAAACAGTGGCAAATAGTATGCAAGTTGAAGTTGCCCAGGAGGCGCTCCCGCTTTATGAAACGCGTGTACTAACCAGTAGCGGTTACGCCAACATCAGCGCTCAACTCTCAGACAACCCTTCGCAACGCCGCCTGATGGCAATCCGCGCCTCGAAGATCGATGCCTACCGCAACCTCACTGAACAGGTGTATGGTCAAAATATTAACGCTACCACAACACTGCAAGAGGCGGTCACTAGTCACGATGCCATCCGTGCCCAGGTAGAGGGTCTGGTCTATGGCGCTCGACTCGTCAGCATCACACCGATCGGTAGCGACAGCTATGAGACGCGGCTAGAGATTGAGCAGAGTGCAGTAGATGAAATCCGTCAGCGTTATCTGTTCATAAACTAATCGGCTACCGAGACACGCTATGGCAACTTTCCACGCTCACCTGTCGCCCAAACTCCTAATCCAGACACTAACGCTGGCGGTGACCCTAAATGCTGGGCCGACACTACTGAGCGCACCGATCACAGCGACAGGCGCTGCTACCGTTGATGATGTGGAATCCGACCTTGAGGTGCGCAAAGCGCGCCAGCGTGCGATTGCCGATGGTTTGCGTCAGATTGCGATAAGCCAACCTACGCGGGTCAGCAGCACATCGTTTGTCGCAAACAACTTGCAGCTACACGAGAGCACACACCTCGCCAGTGATTTCAGACTTGCAGGACTTGAAATAACTAGCGAGACCCTACTCGGTGGTGTCTATCAGGTAAGACTAAAAGCGCAGGTAACCGACTCGAACTACGCCCAAGACTGTGAGCGTTCAGCCAGTGGAGTGCAGCAGCTAGTTAGGTTGCAGATTGAACCTTCCAGCATATTTCTCGATATCGATGCCAACAGCATGCTCTTAGCAGCTAGCAACGACCTGCAGCAGCGTCTGCATCTGAAGGGATATTTGGTAAGCGAAACAGTTGCACTCGGACCGCCCCAAACTCGATCCACTTACAGCGCTAGTTATATGCCATCGCGTAGCGAGCAGGATGAGTTAGTGATTGCTTTGACCCTGCAGGCAAATCGGCAACAGGCATTAGCTCGAACCGTGAGGACACTTGATCTGATTCACTCGATCAATGCTGCCGGAGTGCTGCCCATCAAACTTGATAGCGCTCGACCGAAAGTCCC
>JAYQBD010000080.1:7509-9205 GCA_038137135.1 Oceanospirillaceae bacterium
TGTTGCTTGATCAGAGTGGCCATTTAAGTTTTGGCCTAGATGATATGAGCCAGGCGCATTTTGGCCTCTACGAAGTGGCGAGTTTGGGTCGCAACCACGCGCGGCTTGAGTTGATGCCCGGATCGGCTAAAACGAGCAACCCGGGCCCTAAAATCGTAATACCTTTTTAAACGGAGTACAGCGATGAAGATCAAACAACTAGGAGCGGCAGCCTCAATGACACTCGTGTTAGCCACCAGCCCCTTAGTCGCAGCTCCGTTGATGGGGCCAAACGACCCACTGGGCGTTTTAACGAGCGATTTTGATCAGACTCAACGAATGATGAAACGCGAACCGGCTGAACTTTCACCCGGAAGCGAATACACCCTATTAGAGAGTGACACCCTGCGCACGCTAGCTAAGCGTAGCTACGGTAACACGCCCTTAAACCAAGAGATCATTCGTAAGTTGATATACGACCTCAACCGCAAGGCTTTCTTTCGCAACAATCCAGACTTCCCTATTACTGGAAAAGTAATCCGCATCCCTAATCTTAACGACGTGCGAGACTACGTATTCACCTATGAAGCCGGCACCAAATACCCATACGACTCCCCTAATAGCTGGATCTCCTATCCCTGAAGGAGAATCAGCACTACTCAAAGCCAGGTAGCGGTTTGATCCCGAAAAGGGACTCAGGTAATGGATCGCCCTGCGGTAGATCTTTTTTGGGCTCATCGAGTTTTTCAGGCTGGGAATCCGCCATAACGCTGCGATCTACAATCACCACCTTGGCCGGATCATGTGGCAGTTCGGGGACAGACCTTGCGGCTACCGGTTTTTCCGTCGGAGTTTGCTTTGGCACAGGCTTTGGTGCAGGTTTTGGTGCAGGTTTTGGTTGCAATTTCGGCACAGGTTTGGGTGTCGGCTTGAGCTCTGAGTCAAGTTTTGGCTTGGTACCGGGCTTAGCCTCAGGTTGTTTCTGCGCGGCTTCCGCTGGCGCAGATACCGTATCAACAGCTCTACCTGAATCTGGCTCTACCATCTCACTCGTTTGCCCAACTGGAGACTGCACAGGTCGATCAGCTGAGCGTTTTAATGAAAGGTTGTAAACCTCGGCCAGCGAGATGCGCGGCGCATCTGGAGCTCGCAAAGGCACCGTAGAAGTCACCTCTGCAGCAACCGCTTCGCTCACTAAGTTACTTGGCTGTCCAACTAAGTTCTCCATACTAGGAGTCTTCGCTATATCGCTAGCAAGCACCGCTGGATCCCGGGGACCTGGCTCTGGGCTCTCTGGCGTCGCTGGCGGCTCTACCAATTCAGCCGGAGCTTCAGACTCTATCGGCGGCTCGGGCTCTTCTAGTTCAGGCGGTAAATCAATCGATTCTGCTAATCCGGGCTCAACTTCAAGCGGCTCTACAGTCTCGAACTGACCTAGGGAGAGCTCACCGAGGCGGATTTCGACCGTCGAACTTCTCGAAGGCTCTTCTTCACCCTCCTGCTCTGTACTCGCCGCAGGAGGGGACTCACTGGCCAAGGCCATGTTTAATTCAGCGGTTGTTTCGCTGATCGCCTCAGACTGTTCACTCTCGCTCAGCTCAGGCGCTCTGTCAGTCGCGGCTTGGGTCGTAGGCGTGGGTTCAGCAACGGTAGCTGCTAGCTCAGCAGCTGGCTCAGTTATTGCCTCAGCTACTATTCGAGCAGCAGATTCCGGAGT
>JAYQBD010000081.1:0-9191 GCA_038137135.1 Oceanospirillaceae bacterium
GGGGTGGTTCAAGCAGCGAATTTCACCGTTTCAGACATCCGTATCGAGGGCCTGCAGCAAGTTGAGCCCGGTATCGTGTTCCGCAATTTTCCAATCAGTCGTGGTAATCAGGTCGATGATCAGCGCCTAAACGATGCCACCCGCGACCTGTTTGAAACGGGTTACTTTGATGACGTACAGCTGCTGCGTGATGAGGGTGATGTACTTGTCTTGCGTCTTGTTGAGCGCCCGTCTGTTTCGCTTATCCGAATCGAAGGTAATGACTTGATCAAAGAGGAGCAACTGCGTGATGCTCTGAAAAATGGTGGTGTGGAGGAGGGTGATATCTTTCGTCGTGCCTCTCTAGACCAAATTCGCCTTGAATTGCTCAAAGTTTACAACGCCGCAGGTCGTTATACCGCTACGATCGATACAGAGGTAGAGGAGGTTGAAGGTAACCGTGTCGCCCTGAATATCGACATCAAAGAGGGTAAGACGGCGATCGTAAAACAGGTCAACATTATCGGTAACAAAAACTTCACCGATGATGAGCTGCTCGATCTGTTCGATACCGGTTTGACTAACATGTGGTCATTTTGGACTGATAACGATAAATACGCACGTGAGCGTGTGAGCGCAGACATTGAACGTCTGCGATCGTTCTACCTAGATCGCGGCTACATCAAGTTTGAAATTAACTCGACTGATGTCTCGATAAGCCCAGACCAGAAGCAGGTTTACATCAACATTAACCTCACTGAAGGCGCGCCCTACACCCTATCTGAGATCAAACTGGCGGGTGAGACCGGTGTGGCAGATACTGCACTGCGCGAGGCGATTACAGCTCAGCCAGGCGATTTGTATTCACGTAAAGCTTTGACTCGCATTATAGATAATATGCAGAAAGCTTTGGGCGATGCAGGTTACCTAGGCGGCAAGCTGAATGCTACGCCTGAGTTTGTTAGTGATAACGAAGTTGCGATCACAATCTTTGTCGAGCCCGGCAAGGTGACTTATGTTCGTAGAATCGAGATCCGCGGCAACTCCACCACTGCTGACGAGGTTATTCGACGTGAAATTCCCCAAATGGAGGGTGCGCTCGCTAAGGCTGACCTAATCGACCGAGCGAAAGAGAAGCTGGACCGCATGGGCTACTTCTCGTCTATCAACATCAAAACCCAGCCAGTCGCCGGTACAGATGACCAAGTAGATGTTCTGATTGATGTCCAAGAGCAGGCTCTTGGCCAGTTCTCCGCAGGTATCGGCTTCTCCGACTCAGCTGGCGCGCTGTTTGATTTGGGTCTCCAGCAGGACAACTTCCTCGGTACCGGTAACAGCTTCGGTATCGCAGTGAGTAACTCTAGTGTGTTGCAGGAGCTAAGTCTCAACTTTACCGACCCTTACTACACACTTGACGGCGTAAGCCGTGGATTTGATGTCTACTACCGTGAGCGCGATTTCCAAGAGGACGATGTCTCAAACTACAACACTAATGAGTTGGGCGGTTCGATCGCTTTTGGGTACCCGATTGATCAGTTCCAACGTGTTTCGGCTTCATTAGGTCTCGATACTACTGAAGTAGCTCTGAATTCAGGTGTGGCCATTCCATCGACTATCAGCAGTTTCGTTAGCGGCTCTCAAGAAGAGTATTTGACCTACCAGCTTAATTTGGGCTGGCGCTACAACGATCTTAATAGTCGATTTTTCCCAACCAAGGGGCGTTCACAGCGTGTGGATTTGGCCATCGCTGTCCCGGGGGGTGATCTTAGCTACTACAAAGCGACTTACGATGGGCGTTACTATCAACCGCTTAACGTAGATGAGACTTGGGTGCTCGGCTTCAAAACTCGTGCCGGTTATGCCGATACTCTTGATAGTAACCCATATCCCTTCTTTAAAAACTTCTTTGCAGGAGGCCTGTCGACCGTTCGCGGTTACGGCAATAACAGCCTGGGTCCGCGCGATGGAGTAACTGATGACATTATCGGTGGGGATATTCTTCTAACTGGCGCGGTTGAACTAATCTTTCCGGTTCCTTTCTTAGAGGATAATGCAGATCTGCGCACCACTGCTTTCATTGATGCCGGTAACGTCTATGCACGTGAATGTGGTACTGGGCTGGTAAACTGTAGCGAAAATATCGAGCTTGGCGATCTGCGTATGTCCGCGGGTGTCGGCTTGAGCTGGTTGACCGCTATCGGTCCGCTCTCGGTATCCTACGCGCAGGCGCTGAACGAACAATCGGGCGATGTCACTGATGCCATCCAGTTCGCCTTGGGTCGCACATTCTAATGAGTGCTAGGCTGCATCGTTTCGCCCTATTTCTCTGTGCTTTATCACTTAGCACTGTCACTGCTGCCGGTAGCGTGGTTGCTCTTGGTGCCCAAGAGGCGTTGTTGGCATCCGATGCGGCAATCGCTTTTCGTGAAAAGCTTGTGAGCGAAACCGCTTCAGCAGAGAGCTCTGTCAGAGAGTTGGAAGAGCAGGCCAGAGAGTTGCAGGCCAAGGCGCAGTCCGCGTCCGGTGAAGACGCCCAACGCGCCCAGCTTCAGTTTCAAAAGGTGTATCAGCAGTTTCAGCAACAGGCACAAGCGTTGCAGCAGAAGCGTGCTCAGCGTGAGCAGGAATTTATCGCGCAGATGCGCCCAAAGCTCGATGCTATCATTCGCCAGCTTATCGAAGAGCGCGATATCTCAGTGATTCTCAATCGCCAGTCTACCATCTACATGGAAGCTGGGGTTGATATTACGCCAGAGGTCGTAAAGCGTTTAAACGCCCTTTAATACTATGACTGCTCTATCCTACACGGCCACCTATCTTGCTGAACTAGTTCAGGGCGAGTTAGTGGGCGGGGACTGCACCATTACCGGTATAGCGACGCTTAAAAAGGCTACCAGCAGCCAAATCAGTTTCCTCTCAAATAACCGGTATCAGAGCGAACTTGAGTCCTCCCAAGCCGCAGTTGTGCTGCTTAGACCTGAAATGACCAGTCTAGCGCCACAGCGGGCCATTGCTGTTAATGATCCTTATCTGGCCTACGCGAAAATTAGTCAGCTGTTCATCTCTGCTTCAACGCAAGAGGGTATCTCCAAACAAGCCTGCATCGCGCCTACAGCGATTGTGTCGAGCAGTGCAAGTATTGCTGCCGGAGCGGTTATCGAAGCGGGTGCTTGGGTCGGAGAGCATGCGGTTATTGGCGCTAATGCGGTAGTTGGTAGCAATGCGTCGGTCGGTAACGGAACGCAGATCGCAGCAAATGTATCTATTGGTTACAACGTCAAAATTGGAGAACGCTGCATTATCCATTCGGGTGCTGTAATTGGGGCGGACGGTTTTGGTTTTGCTCCCTCTTCACAGGGTTGGCAGAAGATCGCCCAGCTCGGCTCTGTAGTGATCGGTGATGATGTTGAGATAGGTGCATGCACCACGATTGACCGTGGTGCACTTGAGGATACTCGGATCGAGAACGGGGTCAAACTCGACAACCAGATTCAAATTGCTCACAACGTTGTGATTGGTGAGCATACGGCGATCGCCGGCGGTTGCGCTATTGCCGGTAGCACTCGCATCGGCAAGCGGTGTACTATCGCAGGTATGAGTGGTATTACCGGCCATCTTGAGATTGCTGATGGTACTCATGTGACTGCGATGTCGCTGGTTAGTCGCTCCATCAATGAGCCGGGTGCCTACTCCTCAGGCACCGCGATCGAACCGCACCGCCAATGGAAACGCAATGCAGTCAGGTTTCGTCAACTGGACGAGATGCATAAACGGATATTAGAACTCCAAGAGCTCGTGAAGAAGCTCGCCGAAAAAGGCTAAAGAAAGATGATGGATGTAAACGAGATTCGCAATTACCTACCGCACCGATACCCCTTTCTGTTGGTGGATCGCGTGGTAGAGCTTACTCCAGGCGAATCGATTGTGGCGTACAAAAACGTAACGGTGAATGAGCCGTTTTTTAATGGCCACTTCCCTGATCACCCTGTAATGCCCGGTGTACTGATTGTGGAAGCGATGGCGCAGGCTGCTGGTATCCTTGGTTTTAAAACTATGGATAAAACACCTCAGGACGGTTCTATTTACTATTTCGTTGGCGCTGATAATCTGCGCTTCAAGCGCCCTGTAGTGCCGGGTGATCGTCTACAATTAGAGGCGAAGGTGCTGTCTGAAAAGCGCGGGATCTGGAAGTTCGAAGTTAAAGCAACGGTTGAAGGCAGCGCAGTCAGCTCTGCGACTATCCTCTGTGCTGATAGGAAGGTGTGAGTTTGATTCACCCCCAGGCAATTGTTGATCCATCTGCAAAACTGGCTGACGACGTTGTCGTCGGCCCTTGGACGTTGATCGGCCCAGATGTGGAGATTGGTGCGGGTACGCGCATCGAGTCCCATGTGGTTATTAAAGGGCCGACAAAAATTGGTGCCAATAATCGCATTTTCCAATTTGCGACTGTGGGCGAAGAGTGCCAGGACAAGAAGTACGCCGGCGAGCCAACTCGGCTGGAGATTGGCGACAACAACGTCATTCGCGAGGGTGTCACCATACATCGCGGCACCGTTCAGGATGAGGGTATAACCCGGGTGGGGAGCCACAACCTGCTGATGGCTTATGTGCACGTTGCTCACGACTGTCATATCGGTGACCATGTCATTCTGGCCAATAACGCTGCTTGCGCTGGCCATGTGCATGTTGGTGATCATACCATCCTCGGCGGTTTCACCGCAGTGCACCAGTTCTGCAAGATCGGCGCTCACGTGATGTGTGGTGCGGGTACTGTGGTATTGCAAGATATTCCCGCTTATACCCTAGCTACAGGTAATCCAGCCAAGCCGCACGGCATTAACGCCGAAGGCCTAAAGCGTCGTGGTTTCTCAGCGGAAACGATCCGTACCCTTAAACAGGCTTACAAAGCGATCTACCGCCAGAACCTTACACTTGCCGACGCCTTAGCTCGGCTGTCTGAATTGGTCGAGTCGGAAGCTGAGGTGCAGCCAATGATCGACTCCCTGCAGGTTTCGAGTCGCGGTATTATCCGCTAATTCTCCCTTTATGAGTGCATTGCGTATCGCCATTGTGGCTGGAGAGGAGTCGGGGGATATTCTCGCTTCCGGCTTGATGGCGAAGCTCAAAAGGGACTACCCCGATATCCAGTTTGAGGGTGTAGGTGGGCGTCGTATGCAGGCCGAAGGTTTGCTCTCGATCTTCCCGATGGAGCGTCTCTCGGTCATGGGGCTGGTTGAGGTCCTCAAGCGTTTGCCAGAACTGCTGAAACGTCGCAAAGGGCTGGTAACAGGTTGGCTCAGCGATCCTCCAGACCTCTTTATAGGTGTGGATGCACCAGACTTTAATATAGGTCTGGAGCGTCGCTTAAAAGAGGCGGGTATTCCCACCGTTCACTATGTGAGTCCCTCCGTCTGGGCCTGGCGTGAAAAGCGTCTGCAGAAGATTGTGAACGCGGTCGATACCATGCTCTGCTTTCTCCCTTTCGAGGCAAAATTCTACGATTCTACCCCTGTAGATGCTCAGTTTATCGGCCACCCATTGGCTACTCAGCTACCGCCAGATATCGATCAGCTATCCGCGCGCACGCAACTGGGGTTGGACCCCAAACGTCCGGTTGTCTGTTTGATGCCGGGGAGTCGTGGTTCTGAGGTGGGCAAGCTTGCGCCTGACTTTCTCGATACAGCAATATGGTTGAAACAGCGCCGCTCCGAACTTCAGTTTGTTTTACCTGCCGCTAACGAAGCGCGTTTTCAACAGCTCTCCGAGCTATTGGCGCAGCGCGGTGAAACTTTGAAAGTTTCGTTGATTCAGGGTCAGTCGCATAAAGCACTAGTGGCGAGCGACGCCGTACTTATCGCCTCGGGCACAGCCACATTAGAGGCTATGCTCTGTCGCACGCCAATGGTTGTAGCCTATCGGATGGCGGGGCTGACCTACGCAATTATCTCGCGTCTTTTGCGCACACCCTATGTGGCGCTACCCAATCTTATGGCTAACGACGCTCTGGTCCCTGAAGTTTTTCAGGATCGTGTGAAAGCAGAGGTTCTAGGACCGCTGATAATGCGTACTCTGGACGATCGAGCTTATCGTCACTATTTGCAGGAACATTTTGGACAACAGGCTGAAAGGCTGAGGTTGAATGCTGACGATCGTGCAGCGGAGGCGGTTATAGCGCTGCTGAAAAAGAGAGCCAAGCTATGAGGCCCCAAGCTCTCGACTTCGCGCCCACAGGCCTGATTGCGGGTGTTGATGAGGTGGGTCGTGGCCCATTGGTCGGTGATGTGGTTGCAGCTGCAGTGATTCTAGATCCTGAGAACCCGATCGCGGGGCTGACTGACTCTAAGAAACTCTCCGAGAAACGTCGCGAGCAGTTAGCTGAAGAGATTAAAGAGAAGGCGCTTGCTTGGTGTATTGCAAGCGCGTCACCGCAAGAGATTGATGAGATCAATATCTTGCATGCCAGTATGCTAGCGATGCAGCGTTCGGTGGAGGGGCTAAATCCCCAGCCTGATCATGTTAAGGTGGATGGTAATCGCTGCCCGAAACTTGGAGTTAGTGTTGAGGCGATCGTTAAAGGGGATGCCAAAGTGCCAGAGATTGGTGCTGCCTCAATAATCGCCAAGGTCTATCGCGATCAGCAGATGGTTGAGTTGGATAGAGCGCACCCGGAGTACGGCTTTGCTAAGCATAAGGGCTATCCCACCGCTGAGCACATGAAGCTATTGCAGCAGCATGGAGTTCTGCCACAATATCGTCGTTCATTTGGCCCCGTTAAACGTCTACTTGAGGATCAGGATTAATGTCCGAGGCACAGTTTGTTCATTTAAGAGTGCACTCAGAGTTCTCCCTGGTTGACGGCCTAGTTCGTGTTAAAGAGCTTGTGAAAGCGGCTGCGAATAATGGCATGCCGGCTGTCGGTTTGACTGATCAGACCAACTTCTACGCGCTAGTTAAGTTCTATAAAGCGGCGTTGGGAGCCGGTGTTAAGCCAATCTGCGGTGTCGATTTTTTTGTGGTCGATGATGAGAACACGGATCTACCACCTTTCCAATTGACCCTGCTTGTCCGCACGGGGCAGGGCTATCGTAATCTGATGGAGCTGGTCTCGCGCGCCTATGCCGAAGGTCAGAATATCGATCTTGAACGTGCACTGATCTACAAGAGTTGGATCGCTGAGAAGGCTGAGGGTCTGATTGCGCTCTCCGGTGGTCGTCGCGGTGAGCTGGGGCGCATGCTGCTCGGCCAGCATCCAGAGACTGAAACCTGTCTACAGCAGTGGATGGCACTCTTTCCCAATAGCTTCTACCTCGAGGTTCAGCGTACTGGCCGTCCGGATGAAGAGACTCTGTTACACAAAACCGTAGAGCTCGCTCGTAAAGCGAACTGTCCGATTGTCGCGACCAACGAAGTGATGTTTATCAAAGCGGATGACTTCGAGGCGCACGAAGCGCGTGTCTGTATTAACCAGAGCCGTACGCTTGAAGACCCTTCTCGACCACGCGACTACTCCGAACAGCAGTATTTCCGCTCCGCTGAGGAGATGGCTGAGCTGTTTAGCGACCTGCCCTCTGCACTCGCAAACACCGTTGCGATAGCGCAGCGCTGTAATATTGAGATTGAGTTAGGTACCTACTATCTGCCGCGCTTCCCGATACCTGATGGCGTGTTGATGGATGACTACTTCCGTCATGTCTCAAAGCAGGGTCTAGAGGAGCGTCTCGATTTTCTGTTAGACCGATCGGCGCCCGATTTTGAAGAGAAGCGTAAACCTTATGATGAGCGTCTAGAGTTCGAACTCGACATCATAATTCAGATGGGTTTCCCCGGTTACTTCCTGATCGTAATGGACTTCATCCAATGGGGTAAGGATAACGGCATTCCGGTCGGTCCAGGGCGTGGTTCCGGTGCCGGTTCACTGGTCGCTTATGTGCTGAAGATTACCGATCTTGATCCGCTTGAGTACGACCTGCTGTTCGAACGCTTTCTGAACCCAGAGCGTGTCTCGATGCCCGACTTCGATATCGACTTTTGTATGGATAACCGCGACCGGGTTATCGACTACGTGGCACAGACCTATGGGCGCGATGCGGTATCGCAGATCATCACTTTCGGTACTATGGCCGCCAAGGCGGTGGTGCGAGATGTGGCGCGTGTGCAGGGCAAAGCCTTTGGTTTGGCTGACCGGCTCTCCAAGCTGATTCCATTCGAAGTGGGTATGACGCTCTCGAAAGCCTGGGAGCAGGAGGAGCAGCTGCGTGAATTCGTTGAGAGCAGCGAAGAGGCGCAAGAGATCATGGAGATGGCCTACAAGCTAGAGGGTGTAACCCGAGGCGTAGGTAAACACGCTGGTGGTGTGGTTATTGCGCCAACTAAGCTGACAGATTTCTCCGCCACCTACTGTGATTCCGAAGGTCATGGCCTGGTTACCCAGTTTGATAAGAACGATGTTGAAGAGGCGGGCTTGGTTAAGTTCGACTTCTTGGGTCTGCGTACACTGACCATCATCGATTGGGCTCTCGAGACGATCAACAAGGTCAAAGCTGAACAGGGTGAAGAGCCGGTTGTTATCGAAGCGATTAATCTTGAGGACCAGAAGGTCTACGAGCTGTTGAAACGCGCCGAAACCACTGCAGTATTTCAGCTTGAGTCCAGCGGTATGAAGGATCTAATCCGTCGTCTGCTGCCGTCACGCTTTGAGGATATCGTCGCACTGGTAGCGCTGTTCCGTCCGGGTCCGCTCCAGTCCGGCATGGTGGATGACTTTATTAACCGTAAGCATGGCCGCGCTGAGATGGCTTGGCCGCATCCCGATTATCAGCTCGATTCACTGCAGCCTGTTTTGGAGCCAACCTACGGCATCATCCTCTATCAAGAGCAGGTTATGCAGATCGCTCAGGTGATGGCCGGTTATACACTGGGCGGTGCGGATATGCTGCGCCGTGCGATGGGGAAGAAGAAACCTGAAGAGATGGCGAAGCAGCGCCACCTCTTTATCGAGGGCTCCAATGCTCAGGGCATCGATGAGAAGCTCGCCGGTAATATTTTTGACCTGGTGGAGAAGTTTGCCGGTTACGGCTTCAATAAGTCGCACTCTGCCGCCTATGCATTGGTCTCCTATCAGACGGCTTGGCTGAAAACCTACTACCCCGCGCCTTTTATGGCGGCGGTTATGTCCTCAGATATGCAGAACACCGACAAGGTGGTGATCT
>JAYQBD010000082.1:0-9098 GCA_038137135.1 Oceanospirillaceae bacterium
TACGACCACTTCACTTCAGGGATTGGTGCAGCTCAAATTGGTTGGTATGGATGTGCCATGCTCTGTTACGTGACCCCTAAAGAACACCTGGGTCTGCCTAACAAGGAAGACGTGAAAGAAGGCCTAGTAACATACAAAATCGCAGCTCATGCTGCTGATCTAGCCAAAGGATTCCCCGGAGCGCAGATCAGAGATAATGCGCTGTCAAAAGCTCGATTTGAATTCCGCTGGGAAGATCAATTTAACCTATCACTCGACCCATACAGGGCTAGGGAGTTTCATGATGAGACAATGCCAGCACCTGCGGCAAAGGTTGCACACTTTTGCTCGATGTGTGGGCCTAAGTTCTGTTCAATGAAAATAAGCCAGGAGGTTAAAGCGCTTGCAGAAACAAGGGCTGAGGGCTTTAAAGAGATGTCTGAAAAGTACGAGAAGCTGGGCTCATCGCTGTATCTCTAGTAGTCAGAATGAAGGGGCGACGTTTTTGTCGCCCATTTGAATAAAGATGAGTGGTCAAAGACGACCCCTCTCGGCCGTTTTCAGGATCTGAGTATATGAGCAGTTTTGGTCTTAATCCAGACGATAATTGCCTTTTAATCTGTGACTAAGCGGCCAGTTTCGATCCCTATTAAACCGGCTAACGCCACTTAGGACAGACCACAGGGATCATCGCGGATAACAATCCAATATGCCTATATCAGTTAGGGCTAGTCTCCAAAACTGCACACTCGAGATCCTAATCTTATCCATTGAAGAGACAATTACTGGGAAGATTAAGGTGCAAGTTTTTTAAAGCAGCGAGATCGGGGGAACTCGCAGCTTTGACTCAAGCAATCAAAGCTTCTGCATGTTCCTCTAGTAAGCACTCGCCCTCTATTCTACGGATATGCAGAGGAGCGCCCGCTTCCGAGTAGGTAACAAGCTGTGTAATGGACATTAAACCACCCCCTAGCAAGACCTCGAGTGAATTTTGATCGGTAGTCCATTCAAGTCTCAGTGAGCCAGTTGCGGGTAATTCACACGAATAGTCGTGGTCGAACAATCCCTTAAAAGTGGCTTCCCCTTGCGCTGAAGCTCGCAAGATATCAAATCTGTAGCGAGACTCATCGAGGGTCACTCTCAGGTCAGCACTCGCGGGATCAAAGAACGACAGTTCTACAGAGGTACCGGTAGCTAAGTTCAAGTGAGCATAGCCAGTACGCGCGCCTGTGTCAGTTTCAGCACACCATGTGTCATTAATTAATACTGATGAGCTAAGTTGATTTGTCGGCGCAGTTAGCGCTGAAAACTGTTGTTTCATGCGTACGCCGTCTCGCTGCTGAGAAAGCGTAAGCGTGCGAGCAGACGACATACTGCCTCGGTATGAGCTAGCTGGAAATTGGTTGGCGTATTTCCAATTACTCATCCACGCAATAGCAAGCCGTTGTTTCTCTGGCGCGTCAGACCAGCTCTGCGCAGCGTAAAAGTCGCGCCCCTCATCCATCAAGAGAATGGTTTCAGGCGGGTTCTCGTTGATAAAATTTTTACCATCGAACTCGCCCACAAAATACTGTGTAAACGAACCGAACGCTTCTTCACTGGCTCCGAGTCCTATAACAAGTACCCAACGTTTTTCTGTCGTTCCTTCAACTTGAAGCTGGAATAAATCTGGGCACTCCCAAGGGTGTGCAGTATGAGCTCCATGACCTTCACCAAAGCGACTACAAAACTCCCAATCCAACAGGTTAGATGAACGATAAAAGTGCACTTCCTGGCTAACAGCCAGAGACATAACCCAGTGCTGTGACGCTTCGTGCCAAAACACTTTTGGATCGCGAAAATCTGATTTTCCAATTGTGCTTATGACCGGGTTTTTAGCGTATTTAATCCAGCTTCTACCGTTGTCGTGACTGTATGCAATACACTGCTCCTCAATGTAGCCCCGATCAAAACCTGGAGCATCACGATGACATGTATAAATAGCCACGAGGCCTGGTTTATCGGGAAAAAGCCCTGAGGTATTGTTAATATCGACCACCGCGCAGCCTGAGAAGCAAGTGCCTAAGTCATCGGGCCAGAGTGCGATGTCAAGGTGCTCCCAGTTAACTAGGTCCCTACTCACAGCATGTCCCCAGTGCATCGGGCCCCAAACAAGGCCGTCAGGGTGATACTGGTAGAAGAGGTGATATTCACCCTCAAAAAAGACAAGCCCGTTCGGATCGTTCAGCCACCCTGCGGGCGGCGTGAAATGCGCCTTGGGGCGAGTGTCAGTTAAAGTATTCATGAATTTGATTTCCGTACATCTCGAAACAGATGGGCCTGAGTTGGGTCAAATGTAAGGCTGACTTCCTGGTCCTCTGCGAAGATTGCATCCTCAGCTACTGATGCAATGATTCGACTCTCATCCTTGAGACTTAAATCCACGACCGTCTCTGTACCCAAGCGCTCGGTAATCACTACTTTGCCGTGCAGTTTACCTTCATGTGTATCAGTACAGAGGGTGAGATACTGGGGGCGGAGGCCTAATGACAGCTGCTCGCCTATCGTAGGCGCGTCTATAGTTGATGGTATCCAAATAGGATCTAGAGAGTTGCTTTGAACCTCTACTTCGCCCTCGCGGACAGCATTGACGCGCACTTCGATAAAGTTCATTGAGGGTGAGCCGAGGAAACCGGCGACAAATTTATTGACCGGGTTGTGATATAGATCCATCGGTGCGCCAATCTGCTGAACCTCGCCATCTTTAAGGACAACGATCTTGTCAGCCAGTGTCATCGCTTCCACCTGATCGTGAGTTACATAGATCATGGTAGCGTCCAGCTGTTTATGAAGTTTGCTGATCTCCATTCGCATATCCATACGTAGTGCCGCATCTAGGTTGGAGAGGGGTTCGTCAAATAGGAAGACGCTGGGCTGGCGTACAATGGCACGTCCGATAGCGACCCTCTGACGTTGGCCTCCGGATAGCTGACTTGGACGTCGGTCGAGTAGATGCTCCATCTTCAGAATTCGAGCTGCCTCATTGACCTTCGAGTCTTTCTCCTCCTGTGAGGCTTTAGCAATCGTGAGTCCAAATGCCATATTTTCGCGCACGGTCATGTGCGGGAAAATGGCGTAGCTCTGGAATACCATCGCAATTTTACGATCCTTGGGCTCAAGCTCGTTAACCACATGGCCGCCAATCTCTAGCTCACCGTCGGTGATATCCTCGAGTCCTGCGATCATTCGCAGCAGCGTTGATTTGCCGCAACCGGAAGGGCCGACAAACACAACGAACTCGCCATCATTGATCTCGATGTCCACGCCTTTGATAACCGGTGTATCGCCGTAGGATTTCTTAACTTTACGTAGTGAAAGATTTGCCATCTTAATTCTCTTAAATCTCGTTAACCTTTGACGCCAGTGGACGCGATTGATGCGATAAATGCCTTCTGCAGGTAGAGGTAGAAGGCGAGTACCGGAAGGGTGATTAAAGACAAATAAGCCATGATCTCACCCCAAGCGCGGTTTAGTTGGAAGAAGTACTGTAAGCCAACCATGACTGGCCGATAGGTCTCTTCCTGAACCACCATCAGTGGCCAGAGGTACTGGTTGTACATCGCCAAAAATTTCAAGATTGCTGCTGTTGCGATTACAGGGCCTGAGAGCGGCATCACCACGCGGCGGAAAATCTGGAACCAGGTTGCGCCTTCGACGCGTGCTGCCTCGACGAGCTCGCGTGGCAGATCTTTGAAGTATTGAACAAATAGAAAGACAGTTAGGCCATCGGCGATGAACGGAATGATCTGCACTCGGTAGGTATTTAACCAGCCTAAGGTTAGACCATCAAAGTCGAGCCACGGGAGCTTCGACGCAATTAGCAATAGCGGAATGGCGATCGTCTCGAACGGCACAATCAGTGTGGCCAGAATGACCGTTAGCATCAGATCACGCCCTTTCCAGTTTAGGAAGACGAATGAAAAAGCTGCCAGTGAACAGACTGCCAATGAGAGGATTACGGTCAGTCCGGTGACGAATACGGAATTGAAAACGAAGAGCCCAACGGGCGCGCGTTCGAATGCCGCGAAATAGTTCTCGAAGCTTATGTCGCCGACCGGTAAAAAGGCACGCAAGCTGTTTGTATCTGTCAGTAGTTGCAGATCCGGCTTGAGCGATGACATCACCATAAAGACCAACGGGAAAATGAATATCAGGGCGATAAGTGTCAGTACGAGGTAGCGCACAAAGAGGCGCAGTCCGCGATCATCTGGATTAGCAACAGCCATTAGTGCTTCTCCCGTGTGAGGTAACGTTGGATCAGAGAGATGCTCAGAACAATGATGAACAACAGCACTGAAATTGTAGAGCCGCCAGAAATATCCTGTTTACCGTAACCGCGTTCAACGGCCTGGAAAACGATCGTCTGGGTACTGTCCAGTGGCCCGCCCTGGGTCATTACATCGATCTGGGCAAACAGCGCGAAGGCCTGCATGGTAATAACAATCAATACGAGCACAGCAGTGTTACGCAGTCCTGGCCAGGTCACATAGCGGAACGTCTGCCACTTATTCGAGCCCTCAATTGCTGCCGCCTCATAGAGTGTTGGCGAGATTGTTTGCAGACCCGATAGCCAAATGACCATATGGAAACCGACTGCCTGCCAGATCGACATGGCGATGATCGACTCCATCGCTGTATCGGGGCTACCCAACCAATCTAATGGCGGTATTAAGCCAAATGAGAGGGTGCCAAGCAGGTTATTGAGCAGACCGTCATTGGCGTCGTAAATCAAGCGCCAAAGTAGCGAAACTACAACAATTGAGACCACTACTGGCATAAAGTAGATAGCGCGGTAGAGGTTGATACCGCGCAGTCGCTGATTGATCAGCAATGCCAATGCGAGTGCAAGGCCTCCTTGCAGTGGGGCGACGACCAGTACGAAAAATAGTGTGTTTACCACGGCCTTCATAAACACCACATCGCGCGCCATCAGGTAGAGGCGATCCTCGCCAAGCTGCCAGGAGGTCCATTCGCGCATGCCACGCAAGTGCTCGTACTCGGGGTTGCTTCGGCTCAGAGTTCTAATGCGCGGGTACTCATAGCTACCGTCATTATTAACCTTTGCAGCGCCCGCTTCATCAACTTCGGGCGATAACTTTACGAAACTCAGATCGAGAAGTTGGTAGTAGTTCTTCCAACCAACAAATTCAGTTGGATTCGGCGAAATCAGACGTTGATTAGTGAAAGACAAGCCGAACGCGAAGATCAGCGGCACTATGATAAACAGCGTTATCAGCGATAGCGTCGGCAGTGCCATCAACCACCCAGTTCTGTTGGCTGAAGTCAGTTTTGATTGAATGCTCATGGTAAATCCGGAGAAACAAATTATGTCCCGCATCAGGAGACTGCGAAAGTTCACTTCGCAGCCTCCATCAGCGGGTGCCGTTCAAGACAGGATCAGCGATTAGTAACCAGAGTTACGTTCGATATCGAGGTTGATCTCGTCGGTAGCGGCATCGAGCGTATCGGCAACGTCTGCGCCGTTGGCGATGTCAGCCAGTGCCTTTTCAAACACTTTTGCCTGAACTACATAGCCAGGTGTTACAGGACGAACGACCGCCTGCTGTTTGCTCAGCTCATAGAACACTTCCATCGCACCACCTTCTTTATAGTGCTTTGTCATTGCCGCAGAGCCTGGTGTTGGCGGAATCAGACCGATACCATCAGAGAAGGCTGCCAGGTACTTGTCCTGCAGAGCGAACTCGATGAATGCAGCCGCACCCTCTGGGTTCTCAGACGCTGCAGATACACCGAACTGCCATGATGCGCCGCCAATCTTCGGACCAGTGCCGAGGTTTGGTGCTGGCAAGAAGAGCGTATCGTCATACTTTTCGAGGATATTCATCGCAGCCCAGTTACCGTTCCAAGTGAAAGCGTACTTACCGTTTACGAAACCTGAGTCGCGATCAGCCGGATCCTGGCTAGTGCCCGGTGCATAGCCACCGGTAAAGAGGTTCTGCCACCATTCACCAAATGCGAGCGCAGCGTCGCCGTTGAGGGCGCCTTCAGCTGTCTGGTAGTTGCTGCGATCTACGATGTCACCACCGAATGACTGCAGGAATGGGCTGAATGCGTACGGGTACCATTCGCCGGTCCAAGCCATGCCCAGATCCAGTGGGTACTCGTACTTGCCGCTGGCTTTGGCTGCATCCAGCGCCGCCATGAACTCATCTTTAGACCAAGGGTTGTCTAGCGTCGGAGTTCGCAGGCCTAGCTCATCCAAAATTGACTGGCGAGTAACAAGTGCGACAGCAGCGTCCCATAGACCCACTGAGTAGAGCTTATCTTCCCATTTGCCGAGAGCGCCCGGCAGGAAGTTGGCAATTTTGCTCTCATCAATGTTCAGTGGCTGCATGTAACCAGACCAAGCCCAATTAGGCATCACAGGTCCGTCAACATCGAGAATATCTGGAAGGTTACCGGCAAGAGCCGCGGCTACAACTGAGTCGTTGTAAGACGCCTGAGGAAAACTCTCCAGCTTCACTGAGTAGTCGGACTGACTTGCGTTGAAATCTCCAACGATCTGATTAATCAGTTGGCTTTCAACTTCGTTACCAGCGCCGTGGTACCACATTGAAAGTTCAGTAGCAGCTTGCAGATTCAAGCTGACACCCACTACGGCAACAGCCAACAGGGATCTTTTTAGCATGGTGTTTCTCCATTTTGGTTTTTGTTATTAGCGTTCACGGATGAGCGCCATATCGTTGATCCGCTCACCTTTTGAAGTGTGGGAAGATCGGATTCGGAGTGTCTGATCTTTTTGATCAGAGTTTGAGCCGCAGTCTCACCCATGCGGAAGTAGGGGAGCTCAACGGTTGTAAGCGGTGGAAAGAGCATGGTTGAAATTGAGCGATAATCATCATATCCAGCGATCGACATATCGCCCGGAATCTTCACGCCGCGGACGCGGAGCATTCCGTAACAGCGCATCGCGAGCTTATCGTTACCGCAACAGATGACCGTTGGAGGATCCGGAAGGGCCAGTAATGCCTCAAGAGCTTTCGCTGTCTGGTTCTCATCGTCAATCACACTGATGTCTTCACCCGCAATTAAAAGGTCGGGGTCAAAAGCGATACCTGCAGCCTCGAGTGCATCGCAGTATCCAAGTGTGCGCGCGGCAGTAGCGTGTAGTGACTGATCCAGCGTCAAATAGGCAATGCGTCTGTGACCAACGTTAATAAGCCTTTCAACCAATTTGTACTCACCCTCATAATCGTCTGGTATGACTGAAGGGGTATCAGCCTCATCAAAGCAATTAACGAGAATGGTAGGCGGGAGTTTTGCGGTCTGGGGAACTCGAATTCTCTGCATGAATTCAGCGGCGATGATCAAACCCTCAACCCTATGGTTGATGAAAGTATCGATTAGCCCGGGGATACGTGTTTGCTCGTTGCCGGTGTCGGCAATCATTAACGTGTAGCCAGAGTCGAGAAAAGCCTTTTGAATGCCTTGAACTATATAAAGGTCGGGTAGACCGGCAGGCCCCTGGCTGTTCGACGTCGATACAGAGATTGCGCCTGTGATAAGTCCAACTAGGCCGCTCTTGTTGGAACGCATCGACTGTGCCGCTCGTGAAGGAACATATCCAAGAGTCTTAATTGCGTCTTGAACTTTCTTGAGCGTTGATACTGAAACAGGGGCATCAGCGTTAAGGGCTCGGGAAACTGTCTTGGGCGACACGCCAGCTAGTTTGGCTACATCGTAGATCGTTGGCATCGGCTAACTCGTTTTATTTTTATGACACCGGTGTCATGACATCGGTGTCATTTAACTTCAAAGTAGATTTGAATGCAACCATAAAGTTTGAGTGATCGAATTGTTCGGAGAAGGAATTTACTGCTTCATACGGAGCTTTGGCTGAGATTCTTGCTTTATAAATGTTGCGGGGTCATATGCACTGGAAGATCGAGAATTACCGGAAGCTAGCAGCAATTAAATATTTGATTATGTGAGGGCGGCTCAATCATCATTCGCCGACAATGGGCCGACCTGACTAGAATTATGGACTTTATACCTTCCTCCTGCTGACGGAAGAACCTCGCCACTTAGTTAAGACTGTAAAGTGTGTACAACAGCCATATTGTTGCTTAGCTAAGATGGCGGCTCTGTGCCGAAAAGCGACTAGTTTGAGCGAGGGCTTGGTCAAACTCTGTTGCGAATGTCAGTCCCTCGAAAAGAAAAAAGCCCTGATGAACAGGGCTGAAAATCAAAATGCTCGTTAATGATACGGGCATATGTATTTTACATTAGCTGATACTTTGTTGCGATTATTGGCCAGCCTCTAGCGCTAAGTTAGTTGGTAAAAACGCCTTGAGTTCTGGGATGCAGGAGCCGCAATTTGTGCCACAGCGAAGCTGCTTCTGTAGGTCTTTAAGCGTCTTTGCTCCTGCCTCCTTTAGCTGCGAGTCTCTCACCTGAAAACAGCTACAGATGACTCTTCCAGTATCAACACCCGAGGGGGCTTTCAAGGAGAGCAGACGCTGGCGATCTGCCGTGGCTAGTGTCGTTCCAATCTTTGAGCTAACCCAGCTGAGCTCGGGTGGTTGATGGGTTTTGCTCAGGTAGAGAAAGCCCGTCAGTCGCTGATTTAGGAGTGTGGCTGCGCGCAGGGTTGAAGCATTGCGCCCCTTTGCAATTAGTTTCGGCTCTTGTTCTGTGGCTCGATAGAAAAGAGCCTGCCAGTTAATCTTCCCATTTGGCGCTGCGAGGGCGTAAAGGTGCCCTTGATCGATAAGCGAGTGGCTCCAGTAAGTCAGCTGATTTAGCTCGGATCTTTCGATCGGTCGATCAGTGAGTAGGTAGGCATATTCGGTGTCTGCCGCCACAGGCTTCAGCGAAACTCGTCCCTGTTTCAGCTCCGGCTGTCCTGAGAAGGGATCAGTAACCGACTCGATCAACTGATTTACTCGGCCATTTGAACTGAACTGCTCAGTCCAATGCATGGGGGCAAACAGCTCGCCATTGCGCTGTCCGGGTTCAACTCTTACCCGTACCAGGGTTTCACCCTGAGTACGATGTTGCACCCTCACAAGCATTGAGTTCTCAAGGCCCTGCCTCTGCGCATCTGATGGTGATATTTC
>JAYQBD010000083.1:0-1385 GCA_038137135.1 Oceanospirillaceae bacterium
AGGGATATGCAGCAAAGCTGCATGTCGCGACATCCGCTTCGCGGATATCCCTCCCACAAAAGCAAAGGAGACCCCATGAGCTACAAAGTTTACATGTCTGGCGAGATCCACACCGACTGGCGCGAGGCCATTCGTAAAGGCACAGATGCACTCGGCCTAGACATCACCTACCTCGCCCCCGTTACAGACCACCCCGCCAGCGATGCTGCCGGTGACCATCTGGGGGAGCAGAGCGATAACTTCTGGCGTGATCACCAGTCATCAAAGGTGAATCTGATCCGCACAAAGAACCTAATCGAGCAAGCGGATCTGGTTGTCATCCGATTCGGCGATAAATACAAACAATGGAACGCCGCCTTCGATGCCGGCTATTGCGCCGCGCTAGGCAAGCCATATATCACCCTACATGCCGATGACATCATTCATCCACTCAAAGAGGTTGATGCCAGTGCGCTAGCTTGGGCACAAACCAATGAACAAGTGATTGAGACGCTGCGCTACGTCCTACAACCTTAATCTGGGCGTGCACAAAGCATCGAGTGTACGCCCCAGAGTGACGGACAGCAGATCGGCAAAAAACAGATTCGGCGTATAGACTGAAGTCAGGACTGAATAGTTGGAGGCTAAATGAAACTCTGCAAACTGCTACCGATGCTTACCTTTGCCGCTCCAGTGGCACTCGCTGAGGGGGTAATCACGGTCAACAAAGACCCAAACTGCGGCTGTTGCAACGCTTGGATCAATCATATGGCCAGCAAGGGATACAAGCTTCAGGCCCGCAATGTCGCCAATCTCAACGAGATCAAGGCCGACTATGGTGTCGACAGCACCGTCTCGAGCTGCCACACAGCGGTTACTCAGCAGGGCTATGTGATAGAGGGCCATGTACCTGCACGCTACGTTGAACAGTTTCTCAACAATCCAATCGAGGGCGCTATTGGCCTGAGTGTGCCGGGTATGCCTGTAGGTTCACCCGGTATGGAGATGGGCGACAGATTTCAACCTTACGACGTGGTGCTGATCATGGAAAATGGCAAGCACCGGGGGTTTGCGAAAGTGAACGTACCAAATGAACAGTGATACTCTTAAGTCCTCGGCCAAAGTAAGAGGGATTTACGCCGCAGGCGTATTTCCCGACCCAATCGCGAACATACGCTGTGCGCAGATCGCTCCTACTGCGTGTGAGTCTCTAAATACGATTGCGCTAACGGGTGGCCAGCATCCGCGGCCTGCAGGAAACAATCTCGCGCTTTGACCAGATCTTTTTCGAAGAAGGGTGCCAGCCCCTCCTCGTAAAACTTACCGACCAGCCAAAGCGCCTTCGCATCGCCCTGTTCTGCCGCGGCCTTTAGATAAAGCGCGCCCTGCGTGCGGCTTTGCGGATC
>JAYQBD010000083.1:1485-8996 GCA_038137135.1 Oceanospirillaceae bacterium
ATCAGGTGCTGCACCGGGCGCAGAATCGCGCGACGACGCCCCTCTTCGATCCGTGCTAGCTCTTCAGGCGTCAGCTCTTTCTTCTTCGCTTCAGCTTTTTCAGTTTTAGGAGCCACATAAGTGAGGGGACGAATACCGGCAGCGATACGAACTTGATCAAGCAGTGGCGCGGCCTCGGCGCGGGCTTTTTCAGCCCCTTTAAGCAGCAACTCTTCCACCGCACCCAAATCATTCATTAGCTCATTGTAACGGGCACGCGGGGCGCTCAACTTAGCGTCCAGAAACTCGTGAAGTTCGCGCTTGGCCTCACCCCAGGCGATACCATTCTCGAACTGACGACGCATCGCGGCGCTCTCATCGGCTGTGGCAAATAGATTGAAGAGTTGGAATATCGTGCTGTTGTCCGTGTCCTTTGGCTCACCCGGCTCGCGCAGGTCGGTTTTGATGCGGTTGATCAGCGTGCGCAACTCATCCGATGAGCAGAAGAGCGGTATGGTGTTATCGTAGCTCTTCGACATCTTGCGGCCATCAAGGCCCGGGATTAGCTGCGTCTCTTCATCAACCTGCGCCTCAGGCAGAACGAACAGCTCTTTGTATGTATGGTTGAACTTACCCGCGATATCACGCGCCATCTCAATGTGCTGAATCTGATCCTTGCCTACAGGGACCTTGTGCGCGTTGAACATCAGAATGTCTGCGGCCATCAGGATGGGGTAGCTAAACAGCCCCATGGTGATACCGTCATCTAAGTCCTCTTTGCCACCATCACGATTAGCGTCCACTGAGGCTTTGTAGGCATGCGCACGGTTCATCAAGCCCTTGGAGCACATACAGGTGAGGATCCAGGTCAATTCCGGAATTTCTGGCACATCAGTTTGGCGGTAGAACGTTGCCTTATCGGTATCGAGGCCTAAAGCCAACCAGGTCGCAGCGATCTCTTGGGTCGAACGCGCAACACGCTCCGGATCGTGACACTTAATCAGTGCATGATAGTCGGCCAGGAAGAAGAAGGATTCGGAGTTGGGTTGCTGACTGGCTTCAATCGCCGGCTTAATGGCGCCAAGGTAGTTACCAATGTGCGGGGTACCCGTGGTTGTGATACCGGTAAGAACGCGATTGTTGCTCATTCCATCTCTCTGTTATTTCTGTCAGGCGCACTGGATTAAGTGCAAAAAATTTTGCCGCACATCATACACTTTTGCGTCCCGCCCTCCCAGACCCAAAAGCCTAGCAAACAGGACCAAAGTACGACAAACCAAGGCTGGTCCTGTGGACTAAAAAATCCGTATACTAGCCCCAATAAAAATAAAAAATATCGGAGAACAACATCATGAGCGATACTGCATCGTCCATCATTATTCTGTGCGCATTTATACTGCCTGCCGCCGTCTTCCTGGCTCAACTCGAGCGCTTTGAAACCACCGCTGTGGTCCATGTTTTTATTATGGCCTTCATCTGTTTAGCGATTGGTATGCTATTCGCGGGAATGATGATTACCTTGAGTCATATCGAGTCTCAAACCATGATGGCCGCCAGCGTGGTTGTCGGTTCGGCGCTAGCTGCAACTGTACGCGTCATTCAGATTCGCAAAGGGCGTCGCAGTTAATAAAGGGACCGCTAAATTGATGATCCACTTCAGTCTGAAGTCGTAAAGCATTACCCTATAGGCATTAATGCAATGAGATTTTGGACTGATGTTAGTACTGCTTTCGCCCGCGAAAACCCTAGACTTCGAAACACCACCGGTCACTGATGCCCACAGTCAACCTGAGTTCACCTCTGAGGCTGAACCACTGATTAATGTGCTGCGTGAGAAAGCGCCGCAAGATATCGCTGATTTGATGAAGCTCAGCGATAAACTGGCGGCGCTCAACGTCGCTCGCTATCAGGGCTGGACGACTAAACACACCCAAGAGAACGCTCGTCAGGCGCTACTGGCGTTTAAAGGGGATGTTTACACCGGGCTAGACGCAGAAACACTGAGCGAGGCGGATCTCGAGTACGCTCAGTCGCATCTCAGAATTCTCTCGGGCCTCTATGGGTTACTCAAACCCCTAGACCTGATGCAGCCCTATCGTCTAGAGATGGGTACCAGCCTGACGACTGATAAAGGCAAAACACTCTACGCCTACTGGGGCTCTACTATCACCGACCGTCTCAATACCGAGCTTGGCAGCGATGATTTTGTCGTAAACCTGGCTTCCAATGAGTACTTCAAATCAGTGCAGCCGAAGAAACTCAATGGCCGTCTGATTACCCCAGTATTCAAAGATCAGAAGAGTGGTCAGTACAAGATCATCAGCTTCTGGGCTAAGAAAGCCCGCGGCTTAATGGCGCGCTACATTATCGATAAGCGCGTGGAGCAGCCTGAGCAGCTCAAAGCCTTCGACTACGACGGCTACGCCTTTAATGAGGCGATGTCAGAAGGTGATACTTGGGTGTTTACCCGCGATCACGTGTAGGAGCGATCTACGCGAAGCGTATGTTCGCGACCTAGGGGTCGGGAAATAGCGCTTTGCGCTACATCCCTCCTCCAGCGATCAGGCGTCAGGCGAGGCTTTCGCCATCTCCTGTTTTTCGTAGATCAGAATTGGCTCGGAAGAGCCTTCAATCACACCGCGATCGATGACGACTTTGCTGACCGACTCGAGTGACGGCAGTTCGTACATGATCTCCAGAAGCGTAGCCTCAAGAATTGAACGCAGACCACGGGCACCGGTTTTGCGCGCGAGCGCCTTTTCAGCCACAGCGATCAACGCATCTTCACGGAACTCGACATCAGCCCCTTCCATCTCAAACAGTGCTTTATACTGCTTTACTAGGCTGTTTTTCGGCTCAGTCAGAATCTGAATCAGCGCGTTTTGATCAAGCTCGGATAGGGTCGCGATCATAGGCAGACGCCCGATGAACTCTGGAATCAGACCAAACTTAACCAGATCCTCAGCTTCCACCTCTTGCAGACGCTCAGACCCCTTGTCATCGTCTTTGCTGCGTACAGTCGCACTAAAGCCGATCGAGCTCTTCTCGCTGCGCTCTGCAATTACCTTCTCGAGGCCAGCAAAGGCACCGCCAACAATAAAGAGGATGTTGGAGGTATCGACCTGCAGGAACTCCTGCTGTGGATGCTTACGTCCACCCTGAGGCGGTACGGAGGCAACCGTACCCTCAATCAGCTTCAGTAACGCCTGCTGCACGCCCTCGCCCGACACATCGCGTGTGATCGAGGGGTTGTCAGACTTGCGGGAGATCTTGTCGATCTCGTCGATGTAAACAATGCCCAACTGTGCCTTCTCAACATCGTAATCACACTTCTGCAATAGCTTCTGAATGATGTTCTCGACGTCTTCACCGACATAGCCCGCTTCTGTCAGCGTAGTAGCGTCAGCCATAGTGAAGGGCACATTAAGCATGCGCGCTAGCGTCTGTGCCAGTAGAGTTTTACCTGAGCCTGTCGGACCGATCAGCAGAATATTGGATTTACCCAACTCTACTGCATCTTTATCTTTGCTTTTATAACGCAGACGTTTGTAGTGGTTATAAACCGCTACCGCCAGTACCTTCTTGGCACGCAGCTGGCCGATAACATACTCGTCGAGGTTCTCTTTGATCTCTGCCGGTGTGGGCAGACGGTCTTCATCAGAAACCTCTTCAGCTTCTTGAATCTCTTCCGTGATGATGTCATTACACAGATCAACACACTCATCACAGATAAACACGGATGGGCCCGCAATGAGTTTGCGAACCTCGTCCTGACTCTTACCGCAGAAAGAGCAGTAGAGCTTAGAGTCGCCCTGGCTCTTATTTTCGTCAGACATTTAACATCCTCTTACTCCGCCACCGATGTGCTGGTAGCGGTTTTTAAAATCAACCCGCGTCGCGGCTCGTTAACACTTTATCCGCTAGTCCAAACTCTACAGCCTGAGTCGCTGACAGGAAAGTGTCATGTTTCATGATCTCATAGAGCTCGTCGTAGGTCTTGCCAGCCGTATTACGCTCAGCATAGATCTCGGTCAGACGCTCATTTAGTCGCTTCGCCTCTTCCATATGACGACGAGCATCTTCAAATTCCAGCTCTTGTACATGCACAGAACCGCTGGTACCCGGCGTACCCGAACTCACACGGTGCACCATAGTACGTGATTCAGGAAGCACAAAGCGCTTACCCTGCGCACCCGCCATAGCGAGGAACGACCCCATGCTTGCTGCCTGACCCAGCACCATCGTGCTAACGTCTGGCTTTATGAACTGCATCGTATCGTAGATCGCCATACCTGCAGTGACAGAACCGCCAGGTGAGTTGATATACAGGTGAATGTCTTTATCCGGATTCTCTGCTTCTAAGAATAGCAACTGAGCAACAATCAGGTTGGCCATATGGGTCTCGACGGGGCCCACCAAAAAGATCACTCGCTCTTTTAACAGACGTGAATAAATATCGTAAGCGCGCTCACCGCGTGAACTCTGCTCCACAACCATGGGAACCAGCGCTGAATTTACAGTTTGATCAGAACGTCCTGTAAAGATATCGGTCATTCAACTCTTTCCTTATCTCGGCACGAGAAATAAAAAACGACAGTTAGCCAAAGCCAACTGCCGTTCTCAGTACATCACAGGTTAAGGGTGGGATTACTCCGCAGCAGCCTCAGCCTGTTCTGGTTTGATTGCGTCTTCGTAGCTGACTTTTACTTCGTTCACCTTAGCAGAAGATAAAAGCTGGTCAACGACCTGCTCTTCCAATACTAGGCTACGAACCTGGTTCATCATGTCCTGGTTCGACTTGTAGTACTCAATCACTTCCTGAGGATCCTGGTAGCTATCAGCCACTTCAGCCAGCATCGCATCTACGCGAGCTTCGTCTGGCTGGAGTTCATTCGCTTTGATCACTTCCTGCACCAGCAGACCGATCAGAACGCGGCGCTTGGCCTGATCTTCGAACAGTTCCTTAGGAAGAGTAGAAGGATCGATCTGAGCGTTGCCACCAAACTGCTGTACAGCCTGCTGTGCCAGGTTCTTAACTTCATCTTCTACCAATGCTGCAGGTACGTCGATTTCGTTCGCAGCGATCAGTGCGTCAAATACCTTGTTCTTCAGCTTGTTCTTCAGCGCCTGATTCATTTCACGCGCCATGTTTTTGCTAACTTCCTCTTCGAAAGCAGCCTGATCAGCAACTTCTACACCGAACTTAGCGAAGAACTCTCCGTTCAATTCTGGCAGTTCTGGCTTCTCAACGTTGTTGAGTTTGATCTTGAACGTAGCTGCTTTGCCTTTAAGGTTTTCAGCGCTGTAGTCTTCAGGGAAGGTTACTTCGATGTCGAACTCTTCGCCTTTCTTGTGACCGTCGATGCCCGCTTCAAAGCCAGGAATCATCTGACCAGAACCCAGTACAAGGTCCTGACCTTCAGCCTTGCCGCCTTCAAACGCTTCACCGTCGACGAAACCTTCGAAGTCGATGTTAACTTTGAAGCCATCTTTAGCCATGCCGCGAGTCTCTTTCCATGCAGACTGCTGCTTCTGCAGAGTCTCTATCATGGTTTTGATGTCGGCTTTCTTAATAGTGGCAGACTGCTTCTCAATCTCTACACCGCTCAGATCTTTAAGTTCAATCTCTGGGTAAATTTCAAAAGTCGCAGTGAAAGAGAAGTCTTCACCCTCTTTATCGTTCTTGAACTCGATAGTTGGAGTGCCCGCTGGCTGCAGAGACTGCTCCTGTACCGCTTCAAAGAAGCTCTCCTGTACTACACGGTTCAGCACATCGTAGCGAATCGCTTCGCCGTACATACGCTTAATCACTTTTGGCGGAACCTTACCAGGACGGAAGCCATCCATTCGACGGGTGCGCGCCTGCTGTGCGACCTGCTTATTTACATCGTTATCGACACGCTCAGCTGGAACTGTAACAGTCAGTTGGCGCTCGAGGCCTGAAGTCGCTTCAACAGAAACCTGCATGGAAATCCTCATCAATTTTGTACATCAGTTTTATTGGGAACCTCTGCTCTATCCTTGAACATCCCGCTGAAATTGGCTGTGAGCCAAAACGAGAAGCGACTACAGAGGTCAAAAATACAAGCGCGAAATTTTCCGTGATGGAGGCGCAATAGTCAAGTAATGCGACGCATAGAAAGGCGCAATTTTGGCGAATGAGCGATCAACGTGTTTGGAAAGAGAAGGAAGCAGAAGATGGGGTGGCTGATGGGGCTCGAACCCACGACCACCGGAATCACAATCCGGGGCTCTACCAACTGAGCTACAGCCACCATAATGGTGCGGACGGAGAGACTCGAACTCTCACACCTTGCGGCACCAGAACCTAAATCTGGCGTGTCTACCAATTCCACCACGTCCGCGTGTTTAGTTTTACATCCCTGTGGAGAGATGGGGTGGCTGATGGGGCTCGAACCCACGACCACCGGAATCACAATCCGGGGCTCTACCAACTGAGCTACAGCCACCGTAGCAACTTCGTCGAATTATGGCGCGCCCGGCAGGGTTCGAACCTGCAACCGCTCGCTTAGAAGGCGAGTGCTCTATCCAATTGAGCTACGGGCGCTCTGCCCGGTCTCTCAAGGTATGCTGTCTGCACCCCTCGCGAAGTGGTGCGTATCCTATCCACGCCCCGCCCTCTGGTCAATAGCTTAGTTGAGATATTTCCAAATTGTTTCGAGATTATTTGTTTTGGAGCTAATTGAGCAGCAACCCTATTGCGTCTGACGGATTTGCAATTTGCAAAACTATTCGCAAATTGCAACGCAAATTTGGACGCGATAATGGCAGAACATCAGTCGCGACCTCGCTTTGCGAGATCCCTCCTACGGGGTTTTACTGGTCTCTGTACCACTGCGTCCCTTCGGGACCATCTTTGAGTACAACACCCTGGGCTGCAAGCTGATCACGGATCTCATCAGAGCGCGCGAAGTCTTTCGCGGCGCGCGCCTCTTTGCGCTCAATAATCAAAGCCTCAATTGCTTCAGCGCTGATCTCCCCATCTGCTGCATGCTGCAGATAGGCGTTTGGCTCCTGCTGCAAAAGACCGATAAGCCCAGCCAGCGCACGCAGTTGTGACGCATAGTAACCCGTCGTATCCAAACCCTCGGCCTTGGCCCGGTTCAGTTCACCGACCAGATCAAACAGCACCGCCATGGCACGGGGTGTATTGAAGTCATCATCCATCGCCTCGAAGAAACGCGCCGCATAATCGCTCTGCTCGTCCAACTGGTCATCACCGGCTGGAGCCCCTTCAAGTGCCTGGTAGAAACGATCGAGAGCGGCTTTAGCTTCCCGCAGACTGTCGACGCTGTAGTCTATATGGGAACGGTAATGCACGCTTGCCAAGAAGTAACGCACGACCTCTGGGTTATGCTCTTTCAACACGTCGCGAATGGTGAAGAAGTTACCTAAGGACTTAGACATCTTCTCTGCATTCACTCGTACGGGGCCAGCATGCATCCAGTAGTTCACATAGGTCTGCCCGTTGGCTGCCTCAGACTGGGCAATCTCATTCTCGTGATGCGGGA
>JAYQBD010000084.1:0-8891 GCA_038137135.1 Oceanospirillaceae bacterium
CGTTTCACGGATGGTGTAAGACGCATCATCACGGACGAGGACGTAGCCGTCGGGCTGGGTATCTAATGCATCGAAAAGAAATGTTCTGTTGTCACGCGCGAGCCCGAGTGCACTGCAACCCACAACAAAGACTGCTGCCAATATCAAGAATGTTATTCTCATCTTCATTTCCTAGCTGTCTTTGAACTGATTTAGTAGCTCTAGTAGGTCATCATCAGACACAGGTCGCAAACCATCACTACTGAGCTGACTTATGATGTTATCGCTTGTACTCTGACGCAGAGCTGAGTCGTCAGCACTACTGCCACTCAGTGTGTCGTCAGGCCCTGAGGGACGAGACGGGGTTGAGGCATCAGGAGCAGACGGAGTTGAGGGTGCGGAAGGCAGAGAGCGAGAGCTAGAGCTATCTGTAGCGGATGAGCCTCCAGAGGAACCACCGGAATTACCAGAGCTGCTGCTAGAGCTACTACTTGAGCCCCCAGCCGAGCTGGATGAGCTGGAGGATGAAGTACTTCCACCCGAACTACTCGATGAGGAGCCGCCACCTGAGGATCCACCCGAACTTCCAGCAAAGGTTTTCACGGTATATAGCGAACTTGCCATGGCCGCCTGAGTAATAAGCAGTAATTGCAAAAATCTGCGTCGAAACATTTTTCGGCCTCCTAAGTCTTTCGGTCGCTATTAAGACTAGCAGAAAACTCATGACGTCCCCGTCTGGCAGGACGAAAAATGTATCAGGGATTTACCCTTCAGTTTACTGCGCAATCATAGCTTTTAGGTTGCATGAACACTGGTCATTTAAGTATGAACAGGAAATTTAAGCGTGAAGCGAGTCCCTTCACCTAGCTTAGATTCAACGTCAATAGAACCGCCATGCTCAGCCATAATTCGGTGACTGATGGCCAACCCAAGACCCGTGCCTTTGCCAACCTCTTTAGTGGTGTAGAAGGGGTTAAAGATCTTCGATAAATGCTCCGGATGAATCCCGCCGCCATTGTCCTCAACCCAGACCTCTACATTATCGTCTTTAACACGACTACCAACACGAATCATGCCGGACTCCTCGATCGCTTGAGCGGCATTGACGATCAGATTCACCAGCACCTGAGTGATTTTGGGGGAGTTTGCTTCGACTGCGGGCAGTGGATTGAGGTCTGTATCCAGCGTGGCGTGATACTTAAACTCGTTACGGGACAACTCTATCGCGACGCGCACAGCGTCATTGAGATCGGTTCCCACAAGCGCGCTCTCGCTCGGATGAGAGAACTGGCGCAAGCCGCTGACGATCGTAACGATTCGTTCACTACCATCGCGTAAGTCCTGCAGGATTTCATCGAGGTCTTCTACTATAAAACCGAGCTCCTCAGCCTCATATTCAAGCCCCTTGGTTGTCAGGTCAGCTATCAGTTCTGGAACCTTCTCTTCGAGCACCAGCAGAGATCTGACCGTACCTACCATCGGCTGCAGGAACCCCTCTAACGACATTAAATTACTTTTGATAAACGCCAGAGGGTTATTGATCTCGTGCGCCACGCCCGCGGCCAGTGTTCCAAGCGATGCCATGCGCTCAGAGTGCATCAGCTCCGTACCACGCAGCTCCAACTCTGACTCAATTCGTTCGATCTCCTCCCAATAGCTGCGCACCGGATCCATCAAACTCAGGTCATCTTTAATGAACCCTGACTCACGTGCCAACGGGATACTCTGAGCGTCTAGAGTTAGAGCAACCAGTCGCCTCTCTGGTGTTTCATGGTTGAAGATCACATGAAAAATGAGACCGGATGAGCCAGCAGACTTGATCTGCGTGCCAGGCGATGAAGTGACATCCACCGGCAACAGCTCATACGCAGCTGCGATAGAGTTTTGGTTCAAAATTTTCAGCAGCGGCGGCGATACTTCTATGCACTCCCCCTGATCGAAAGTCAGGGTGAAGCTAAAACAGTCTAACAGCTGGTCTACCATTACGACTCCCGCTTCTGACTAAAGGTGATCAGGTAAGCGGCGCGGTGACTCTGATCTTCATAAACCCGCAGCACCAACTCAGATGCATCGCAAGGGCGCTGACAACTAAACTCGCGCTCGCCCGCTAACACGCGTTGAAAAGCCTCAGAAACAAAACAGCTCTCCAACGTTGAACCAACCTCGCCACACCAGAGCCCCAGCTCTTCACTCAACGAACTGAAAGCGTCACTCTGTTCAAGAATGACACCCTCATGAGTAAGCATCAGATAAGCCATCCTTTGGCCATCCAGAACCTCTCGATAAAGGCTCGCGCGCTGCTTCAACGTGATGCTCTCAGCAATTTTACGTACTGTGGCGGTAATCAGCGGTTCGCTCGCTTCAAACGGTCCAGAGAGTGAGAGCTCTGCCATAAAGGGCTCTCCCTGCCAGGTCCTCATCTCATTGACCACGCGTACTACACCGCGCTCGTCAGGGGTGATACTGGCCAGCATTTCGGTGAAGCTTCGGTGACGGGCATCATCGGGGAACAGCACACTCATGGGTTTTCCTGTCATCTCAGCTTCAGAGATACTGAACAGATCACTAGCCCCCTGATTCCAGTCAACCACCATCTCTGTTGCGTTAACGGTAATGACAGCATCGCGGATGTTAGCGAGGATCGCTTCGTTGCGATCGCGCTCTTGGGCGATGCGATGACGCAGCAGAATACGCTCCATGTGGAGCTTTACTCTGGACCGAGTGATATCTAGGTCATAGGGTTTCTCGATAAAATCGATCGCCCCAAGCAGCGAGCCGCGTTCTCGGTTCTCCCGCTCGGAATGAGCAGAACAGAAGATGATCTCGCAATGGGGTTGATGTTCACGTATGCGTTCGGCTAGTGAGAAGCCATCAATATCAGGCAGGTTTATATCCAGCACGGCCAGCTCGAAGTCACTCATCTCTGCAAGCTTCTGTGCCCGAATACCATTCTTAGCAAAGGAGAGCTCCAGCTCGTTGGAGTCGAACAGAGATCCGAGCAATTTCAGGTTGTCCGGTACATCATCGACCAACAGAATACGGGGAGTGCGAGCTAGGTTAATTACACCGCGCGTAGCCGCAGAATCAAGCATTCACATTCTCCAGCACTTCTATAATTCGCTCATCATCATGCTCATCGATAGCGCTTTGCAGCAACTCACGCCATTGAGCATAGCTATCCTCGCTTTCAATCGACTCAAGTAGCTGTTCGATTTTCTGCATCTGCCCGAGATTAGCCGCGTCGATAACGGCAGCGCGCAGAGCCTGGTTTCTTGAATCGCTCCAATCAATGGATAGCTCAGCTGCTTTCTGGGGCGCGTCGGCTGTTGCACTGTCGGTGTACTCGAGTTCGCAAAGTTGAGCGATTCGTCCCAGCAGTTCGAACGGATCGATCGGCTTAGACATAAAGCTATCAGCCCCGACAGAGAGGCTACGCACCTGATCATCGTGGAAGGCACTCGCCGACGCGACGATAATCGGCAGGTGCTTATCGGGGTGTGTTTGCCGTATCCAACTCACCAGCTCAACACCATCCATGTTGGGCATCACCAGATCAGTTATCACCAGATCAAATGCAGACTGCTCGAACTTGGCTTGTGCATCTACGCCGTCTACAGCTTCGGTTATGACGAACCCCATGGGTGCTAGTAACGACCGAAGCAGTTCACGGTTTTGGGGGTGATCGTCGACTACAAGAACGCTCGGTTTTAAACCCTTGGCGATACTTTCTGGAAGACGAGTGCGGGCTGTCATCTCCAGCGCCTCATCCTCTACCGGCGCATAAGGTAGGTTAATCGTGATTCGCGTACCTTTACCAACCTTAGAGTCCACATAGATCTGACCACCCATCAGTTGCACCAGCTCTTTGACAATCGACATCCCCAAGCCCGCCCCCTCGGACTTGTTGTTCACCTGTTCAAAAGGGGTAAACAGCCGAGACAGCTGCTCTTCACTCATCCCTGCACCTTGATCCTCGACCGTGATCAGTAGACTTTGAGCGCCAGGGTCGTGCGCAAACTTGAGAGAGACATCGCTGCCTTGGCCATACTTAAATGCATTAACCACAATGTTAGTAACGACCTGAGTTAACTTATCAGGGTCAAGCAGGGCGGCTTTGGGCAGCTTACTGTCAACCTTGGCATGGAGTTGAACCGAATACTTGGTGCGTTCGATCTCAAAAATCTGAATCAACTCACTAATGAGACTTTGCGGATTGACCGTACGCAGATCGAGCTCAAGCTTTCCTGCCTCGATCTTTGACAGGTCCAGTACTCGATTGATCAGCATAAGCAGATGGCGTCCAGAGTTTAGGACCACACTCAGCGTCTTGCGCGACTCCTCATCCACTTTGGGATTGGCGATCAACATCTGTGAATAGCCAATCACTGCGTTTAGGGGAGTCCTCAATTCATGACTCATGCTGGCGAGAAACGCCGATTTAGCGCGACTCTTCTCGGCAAACACCTCGCGCTGCTGATTAAGTGTCTCGACCTCTAAGCGGCGAGAACGCCAAATCATAACGAATCCGACGGAGAGAACCAGCGCAACGAATCCACTCGCATAATCGACGATAACAAACTGACCATCGATGAAATCTGCATCCGACACTGTAGCCACGTACCAGTCTGCTTCAGTGATCGGTGTGAAGTTTACATAGGCTTCGCGACCGTCGATGTTCAGTTTACGCCAACCTGTTGCTCCACCCAGCATCTCCTCAACCGCCGTACGCAAGCCGATATCTGCATCTTCGAGCAGCGAGGTAGCCTTAGTGTTGATGTTGCCGCGTCTGGCTTCATCGGGATGCGAGATCGCGATGCCAGATGAGTTCACCGCAAAGGCATAACTATCCGGGCCATTTTCAAATCGTCCAAGCTCATCGACGATCGTCGATGTATCGATCATTCCGCCGAAAACGCCGATGATCTTGGCGTCAGATCGATCGTTGCTGTAAACCGGCGAGGTGACTGCGACGATATCGGTTCCCAGCGTGCGTGAGACGACCGGATCCGACGCATAGACATTGCCGGCGATCGACGCCTTGAAGTGCGCCCGGTCACTGAGGTTTTTACCCTCTGCGTAGTCGACCTTCGAGTTGTAGTAGGTCCCATCGGGATTAATCTGCGCGAAGATGTAGAACCAGGGGTAGCGCTCGTGTTTCTCTTTTAGAAATGGTCCGGATTGTGACCAATCCATGGCTCGTATGACAGGAGTATTCGCAAGTGCACTGATCTCGGTTTTACGCGTCGAGAGCCAACGATCGATTCGCACAGCAAGCGCGTCGGTCTTACTCTCGTTGACGAGAAGTTGCTCGGCGAAAAGTTCCTGCTTCAGGGTCGAGTAACCGAAATAAGCTAGCAGTGCAGTCAGGGTGGCTAGCACCACAAAAAGGGCTCCAAATCTCGATCGACGGTTTTGCTCTAACTTATCCATGTTGCTCTCGTTACTTTACATCGTTCCATCTGGCCAACTCGCCATCGTTGTCACTGATTACGCGATTAGGGGTCGCACAAATAAGTGTAGTCACAACTGCTTTAGTTTGCCCAAATGACCGAGGCCAGATTTTTTTGTTGCGCGAACGCACTCAGATACTTCTGGTGTAGATAGACAGTTTGGCGCATCATCAGCGTTTTACCCCTGCGTTGGACCCATCTTTGAAAACCGATCCCATTCAAACAGAACCGGCCACAGCGGCTCTCGATCGCGCCAATATGTGGCGCGGTGTCTTATTGATGAGTGTTGCTTTCCTGCTCTACTCTCTGTCGGACCTAGTGGCTAAGTTGCTGACTGCGGATTTTCATGCCGTACAAATCGGTTGGACGCGCCAACTTGGGCTGTTGAGTGGTGTGATATTTCTGCTGATCCAGCGCGGGTTTATCGTGTTTCACACCAAAAGACCGGGTTTACAGATTGCGCGCGGAGTAATCGCCTCTACCTCACCGGTACTATTTACTATGGCAGTGGCGCAGATATCTCTGGCGGACGCCGTCGCGGTCTCCTTTGTTGCCCCCTTTCTTGTTGTGATTTTTGGCGCTTTGATGCTGAACGAGCACATTAGCCGCAAGCAGTTCTTTGGCATTCTCGGCGCTTTTATTGGAACGCTGATTATTGTGCGTCCGGGGCTGGGAGTATTTCAGTTTGGTACAGTATTTGTGCTGCTGGCAGCAACCGCTTTTGCACTGCGCCAGGTGATATCACGCATGGTTGCTGGGGTCGATCGAACCAGTACCACAGTGGCCTACGCAGGTACCGTCTCTGTTCTCGTGCTGAGCTTTATTCTGCCCTTCTACTGGAAAACACCCGAGACGCTCTATCAGTATGGTCTCTTCTTTCTAGTGGCTTTGACCGCCGGTTTTGGAGAGTTCTTCATCATCCGCGCGCTGGATATCACCTTCGCAGTGATCCTGGCCCCGCTGCAGTACACCATGATCATCTGGAGCATTATCTGGGGCTGGATGTTCTTCGCCGACCTCCCAGATAGCTGGACGCTGATCGGTACAGCCATAATTATCATCTCCGGCATTCTCACGTCGGGTGTGATGCGCTACCTCAAGCCTAATGAGTTGAAAACCAAACTCAAACGAAACATGGCTTAAAAGTAGCCAGTAGTTCACCGCGTTAGTGAAAGTCCCTTGACCGAGCATCAAGCGCCTGCCACAGATCGGTACGGTCGGTGAGTTTGCCGGCGACAACGTGTATCACGCTGCCTTCGCGCTGTAGGATGCCATCGACCTGTAGCAGTCGGGCGCGTATGAGCGCTTGGCGTTGGGCGCGGGCGGTGGCTTGCCAGACGATTAGGTTGATATTGCCGGTCTCATCTTCGAGGGTCACAAAGGTGACGCCCGACGCGGTGCCAGGTCGCTGGCGACAGACAACTAGACCACAGACACGCACCGGCTTCCCCGGCGTCAGATGCATCAACTCTTCAGCGGTACGACTGCGCCAAAGTTTACCCTCACTGCGCAACAGTGCTATCGGGTGGCCACGCAAGCTCAAACCCAGATGTTGATAATCCTCTTCAAGCTCTTGTTGCGCACTCGCCTGCGGAAGCACAACTCCCTCTTGCACCTCAAACTCACTCTCACCTAATGCCAGGTCAGGCCGGCTCTCTAGCAATGCCCAACGGGTGGAGCGGCGATCACCGGTCAGACTATGCAGTGCGTCTGCCGCTGCCAGTGCATCCCACTCGCCTTTGTTCAACGAGACTATGCGGCGCAGCTGCGCTAAGTTTTGGTAGCCCTCACTAGGGGGACGACGCTCCACCAATTGCTGCCCCGCCAGTTCAGAGAGATTACGTACGCGGTGTAGCCCCAAACGCAGCACCGTTTTACCATTGACCTGCTCGATTGAACTGAACCAATCACTGCGGTTAACGCAGACCGGCAGCACTTCATGCTTATGCTCGCGCAGATCTTTAACAAGTTGTGAGGGTGAGTAAAATCCCATGGGTTGGGCATTCAGCAAGGCTGCACAGAAGATGGCGGGTTCGTAATGTTTGAGCCAGGCGGAGTAGTAGACCAGTAGCGCAAAGCTGGCTGCATGTGACTCGGGGAAACCGTACTCACCAAAGCCCTCTATCTGACGGCAGATACGTTCAGCAAAGCTCAGATCATAACCGCGCTCCAACATCCCCCGCGTCAGACGCTCCTGCCACTCAGTCAGCTTACCGCGCCGACGCCAGGCGGCCATTGAACGGCGCAACTGATCCGCCTCACCACCGGTAAAGCCTGCGGCAACCATCGCTAGCTTTATCACCTGCTCCTGAAAAATAGGCACGCCTAGGGTCGGCTCCAGCACTTCACGTACAGCATCACTGGGGTAGATAACCTCCTCTAGCCCCTGCCGCCGGCGCAGATAGGGGTGCACCATATCCCCTTGAATCGGCCCAGGGCGTACTATGGCGATCTCAATAACGAGGTCATAGTAGGTTCGCGGCTGCAGGCGCGGCAGCATATTCATCTGCGCGCGAGACTCCACCTGAAACACGCCCATGGAGTCGCCTTGGGAGAGCATTTCGTAGACCTGCGGATCCTCAAGCGGAATATCCTGCAGACGCCAGCGTTTAGCGTCGCGCTCACTCATCATGCGCAGTGCGCCCTGAATAGCACTGAGCATACCGAGCGCCAGTACATCGACCTTCAACAGTCCTAAGGCTTCGAGGTCATTCTTATCCCACTGAATCAGCGTGCGCTCTGCCATCGCTGCATTCTCGATCGGCACCAGTTGATGCAGAGGACCGGCTGATATAACAAAGCCCCCCACATGCTGCGTTAAGTGACGCGGGAAACCGAGGAGCTGTTGCACCAGCACCAGTAACCACTGCATGCGCTCTGAACGCTTCTCACCAAGCAGAGTCTCCAACTGTTCAAACCAGTTGTGCACTCGGTCACGCCTATCCAGTTGCGACAGCAACCAAGCGATATACTGCTCGTCAAAACCGAGCGCTTTGCCGGCATCACGCAACGCACTGCGGGTGCGGTAAGTAGTAATTGCAGCAGCCAGTCCCGCCCGGTCTCGCCCATAGCGGCTGTAGATATATTGGATGACCTCTTCACGGCGCTGGTGCTCAAAATCAACGTCAATATCGGGCGGCTCGTTACGCTCAGGCGATATAAAGCGCTCGAACAGTAGATTCACCTTGAGTGGGTTAACCTCGGTGATATGCAGGCAGTAACAGACCACCGAGTTCGCTGCAGAACCGCGCCCCTGGCAGAGAATTCCCTGCGAACGTGCGAAGCGGACGATATCATCGATGGTGAGAAAGTAGGGCTCGTAGTTAAGCTGGGCTATGACTGCTAACTCATGCTCAATCAGATCGCGTACTTTCTGTGGCACTCCATCTGGAAAGCGTTGCAGTACACCCTCTTCCACGAGCCTGCGCAGATGCTCTGGCGCACTGAGCCCCTCAGGTACCA
>JAYQBD010000085.1:0-8721 GCA_038137135.1 Oceanospirillaceae bacterium
ATAGTTAGGAGGAGATATCTGGACTTAACCGCGACGGATCCGCAAGCAAGAACCCCAGTTTTTTTGGAGATACCGTGTGCTGGTTCAAACGAGAGAAGAGTGACCAACCCGAGCTTGGGCTTGCGTAAAAGCGTTGCAAATTGCAATTATTATTTTTATTTTGCGACGAATAATGAGAGGCAGCAGAGATCTGTCCAACAATACAGTTACAGCGAAACAGTGAGCTGCAGGGGTCACGTGTTGATGCCCTCAGCAATAAGTAAGAGATGCATTCGCCACAATCCTTTTCAGTGGCGCTGACTAACGCGTAGATCGAACTATTGACCGTATAACTAAAAGTTTTTAGCCCATTTTTGTCATTTCTTGCATGATTTTTTCACGGTGATATGCGGTAGACGCTGGATTATCTGGCCGTTTGATCTAAGTTTTAGGTAATGAAATATCGAATTTGGAAGATCGAATGAAGGGATCGCTAGCAGCTCTAATATTTGCAACGAGCACATTGAGTTCAGGGGTGGTGTTGGCGGATAGTCGCGAAGCCTGTAACGCATACCGCTTGGAAGTTATCCAGCTCAAATCCAATCTCGATCAAAAATATGGCGAAAATCGCGTGTTGCTGCGCGATATGAACGCTGATCCAGCCGCGCGTAACGCGCTACTTGCGCAGTATATTGTTGATCCTGACAACATCCGTTTTCGCACGTTGATGGATAAATTCCGTGCCGATCGACGTGATGAGTGCGGCTGGTGGACTGAGGCTGACGGCAAGTTTAACTGAGCCCATCCGCCTCAAATTCTGTTCACAAAAACAAGACGCTGATCTAGTATCGAAATTCGACCCGTCGACATAGGATTTGGCTAAATGGTTGAACTTCAGGCGCTTAGTAACTTTATTAGTGATAATCGACTCTGGGCTGACAGCCTAGCTATCATCTCTTCGACACTGCTCGCTCTCTTTATTGCGGGATCAATTCTCAAACGCCTGCCAGCACATTGGCAATCGCAGGGACGCCGAGTTCGGACACGTCATGTTGTTACGATGGCCCGATACCCGGTAATGGTATCCATAGTGTTGATTGGGGGAACGCAGCTCACCAGTCGTCTGCTTCCACTGGGGTTGGTAGAGTCTCTAGCCTCCATCTTCCTTACAATCGCGGTCTTGGCATGGGGCCAGTTTGTTTACCGAGCGACTCAGTACGTACTCAAAAACATAAGTCTGCAGAGCCCTGAGGAGGGGATCATTCGTCCGCAGACTTTACCCTTGCTCGAGAACGTCGCGGCCGTACTCAATGTGTTGTTAATGGTCTATCTGATATTCCTAGTCTGGAAAATCGATATGACCGCCTGGCTCGCATCGGCGGGTATAGTCGGTATCGCAGTCGGTTTTGCGGCGAAGGATACGATAGCGAACCTTCTCTCAGGCGTCTTTATATTGGCAGACTCCCCCTACAAAATTGGTGACTACATCGTTATTGATTCAGGCGAGCGAGGCAAAGTAACCCACATTGGCTTGCGCTCCACCCGGCTCCTCACCCGAGACGACCTAGAAATTAATATACCCAACGCGATCATTGCCAACGGTAAAATCATAAATGAATCTTCTGGACGTCACGTAAAGTCACGCACCCGTATTGCGGTTAGCGTTGCTTACGGTTCTGATCTGGAGCGGGTGAAAAAGCTGTTACTTGAGGTCGCTGCGGATGAACAGCAAATCTGTGTAGACCCCGAGCCGCGAGTACGTTTCCGTACGTTTGGCGCTTCGGGATTGGATTTGGAACTGCTTGTCTGGATCGATGATCCTGAAATTCGCGGTCGCGTGATCGATGCTCTAAACACGGCAGTTTATAACTGCTTTAACCAAGAGGGGATCGAAATCCCCTTCAGCAAACAGGATCTTTATATCAAAGAGCTACCGCCCTCTAGGTTGTGAATCGCCTGACCACGCTTCGTTGGTAGGCTAGGCTGGAGCATTACCCGAGAAGAGGTGAATTGTCAGTACGCCGGTCACTATAAAGGCCAAACCGATCATCGCCGGCGTGTCTAGCTTCTGTCCCAGTACTAGCCAGCCAATCAACGCCACTAGCGCTACTCCAACACCCGACCAAACTGCATAGGCTATGCCTACAGGCATCGCTTTGAGTGTTAGCGTTAGAAAATAGATTGCAGTTCCATACCCTGAAACTACGATAACCGATGGCCAGAATTTAGTGAAACTCTGTGTAGCCGGTAGGGTCGAAGTAGCAATTACTTCCGCGACGATCGCGATGAATAGATAAAACCAGGTAATCACGTTTAGGCCTCAGTGTTTATTTGAGAGTTGTAGTTGAAGGTGGTTTAGTCGGTCGTTTTTTGATCAAAGAGCGCCTGCGCGTTCTGATAAGCGATTTTACGCGCTAGTTCTTGCGGCAGCACTGAGAGCCAATCTCGCGTATCAAGGACGATATTTCTAAGCTTACTCCAGCGCTCTAGAGAGTAGGTATCGCTGCCCACCATAAAACGATCGGGGTGCGTCATAAAGGCCTCCTCCCAATTAGCTGCCAGTCCGGCCCAGGTAGAGATATCTGATCGATGGGAAAGATCGACCCAGAGATTTGCGTGGCGCCTTAGTAACGCTGTCACATTCTCCGGGTCATCGAAACCGGCATGTGCCCATAGAACTCGAGCTTGCGGCCATTGCTTAAAGAGTTTGTCGACTGCTCGTGCATCCCCATGAATGTGTAGAATCAGATTATGTGCTTTTGCCAATTCAACGGAGCGCTGTACAACCGGCAGATCGATATGCTCCTCGAATGCGTGGAACTCGCCAAATACGATGTAGGTGTGTTGCGCAAGCTTGGAATCAAGGTGTTCAATCACGCTCTCATCGTACATCCAGGTTTTGATAGTGCCGGGTTGCCGATAGGGGCGCAGCGCAGGAACTACTCTACTGGGTGCAAGCTTTAGTAATTCTTGTGTTCCGCTGTCGTCGGTACTCGATACCAGTACTTTCTCAATTCCCGCGCTATCAAGTTTCTGTATAACCGCTTGCGGATCGAACTGCCCCACAGCATCGGTGTTGTAGTGTAGATGGGTATCAAACAGAGGGATGGGCTCGGCACTCAGGCAGAGAGAGTTCAGTGTCAGCAGACTGATAAGGTAAAGCTTGTATGTACGCTGCATGCTTAGAATTCATTTTCTCGGCAGATCTCAAGATCACAGACTATGCTACAACACTAAGGAGCGATACAACCTAGAGTAGACGGATCTGCTGACCGCTGAAATATTTTGAGGTGCGCTAGTATGTCTGAATCCCTGAGTAATTTTTTGTACGTCACGGCTGACCGACTAGTCTTTCGGGTCACGCTCGGGCTCTTCGCTTACGCCCTTATTCTTGCCTACTTTACCGACTCTTGGCTGCTAGCACTGATAGTAGGAGGGCTGCTCGTTGCGGTTCTCGGTGCCGCCTACAAGATAGCGCCCGGCAGTTTGCTGACCCGACTAATCGGTGCGACCGTTTTTATGCTGATGTGCGCGCTGCATATCCAGCAAGCCAAGGGGCTGATCGAAATTCATTTTGGGATCTTTGTACTCCTCGCGTTTCTACTGGCTTACCAAGACTGGCGACCGATAGTGGTGGCTGCGGGTGTGATCGCTGTGCACCACCTTGGTTTCCACTTTATGCAGATGTCCGGCTGGCCTGTCTATGTAATGCAGGATATGTCGATGGGGATTGGAATAATTTTGCTCCACGCCGCATATGTTGTGGTAGAGACGGCGGTTCTCGTTTGGCTGGCAGTGCAGATGCGCAAACAGACCAATGAGTCGAATGCTCTTCTTAGCGCCATCACTCAGATGACTGAATCGAAAACGGTCGACCTTCGTGTGCGTGCTTCAGGCGAGGCGCCACTAATCAACTCCTATAACGCCTTCTTGGACAAACTCTCGGACTTGCTGGCAAACATCAGCACTGGCTCAAACACGCTTACTGAACAGAGCGCGAAGCTCTCCAGCGTAACCGATATGATGCGTCATGCTGCCTCTGAACAGCAGCAAGAGAATGATGTGATTAGCTCATCGATACGCGAGATCAATCAGGCGGTTGCAGAGGTCTCTCAGTCGGCCAATCTTGCTTCGGACAGTGCACGAGATGTTGATGACAATGCGCGTAGTGCTGCAAAACTCAGCGGTGAAACCAAGGCGAGCATCGATCAATTAGCGCAGCAGATCAGCGCTGCAGCAGCAACCATCGAAGAGCTTGATGGGCATACTCAAGAGATTAACGAGGTGCTTACGGTTATTCAGAATATCACCGAGCAGACCAACCTTCTGGCATTGAATGCGGCGATCGAGGCGGCACGAGCAGGAGAGCATGGACGGGGCTTCGCGGTGGTTGCTGATGAGGTGCGTGAACTGGCGCAGCGCACACAAAAATCGACCGAGCAGATCGAGATGATGATTGGCAAGCTACAGAGTGCTTCCAACTCTGCCGTGGCGGAGATTCGTAACTCCAAATCGAATGTTGATCTCTGTGTCGGTAACGTCGAGAGCTCATCTCAGATGATGCAGGATGCGTCTCAGGCTATCCAGAATGTGAGCTCAATGAACGAGTCGATTGCAGCGGCCTCTACCGAGCAGAGTGCCGTGCTTGATCACCTCTCATCAAATCTCGATCGATTAGTTGAGCAGGCGCAGCAGGTTGCACGGAACTCAGCTGACTCGGCCGGTGTGACTCAAGAGCTGCGCGAGCTTGCTGAGAGCCTCAACCGCAGTACCCAAAGCTTTAAGTTCTAGCAGAGCCGCTTAACGAAAAAGCGACCAGAGCGACAAGCCAACGACACCTATCAGGCAAGCCGCCATCCCTAGGTTGATGATGCGCTGCGTGCGCGGGTGCAGGTCGAGACTGTTAACTTTAACGCCCGCAGCCAGCCAGAGCGCATGCAGAATCAACCAGATAATATTGGTGATAACGAGTTTTATCCCGGTCTCTACCGCGTAACTATCAGGGTAGAAGGCGAAGCTACTGAATAGGGTGGTGTTTACAGCGTAGGCTTTTGGGTTGATCAGCTGCAACATAACGCCGGTTGTGAAGCCCGGCGCTTCCATATGCATGAAGGCGATTTTTGCACCGGCAAAGGCTATACGCAGTGCTAGATAACCCAAATAGGCGGCCGATGCGACCAACAAAATAGTGCGAATAATTGGGTCAGCGAGTATAACCGCTGCTACGCCAGTGATTACTGCAAGTGACACCAGGTTAGTACCGAGCCATAGTCCCATCATGTAGCGCAAGCCGCGGTTCCAGCCGAAGGCCGCACCGACACCCGCCAACGAAAGAACCCCCGGACCAGGGGTGACTATCAGAAGAAAAACAGCAAGCGCGAATGTCAGCAAAGTGCGGCTCTTTAGTGTGCACTCTACTCTTCGATAATCAGGCTATGCGCGATAAGCAGAAGGGCAGAGATGGCAGTGAACAGGAATGTATCGTCAATCATAACCTATCTCCCATTAATTCCTAGATAGGTGTAGGATCGCACACCAGAACGGTACAAAATATTGATCAATTTTTCATCGGATCGTGACTTTTTGTCATCCATACCAGACGCCCTGATCTAGGGCGCCAAAGCCGTTCGTAAACTTCCCCACACATTCAATAATTTAGGTACATAGAAATGATAGAAGTAGGCCAGCGTATTCCTTCATCCACCCTCAGCCAACTTACCGCTGATGGCATGGTTAACCACAATACCGATGAACTTTTTGCAGGCAAAAAAGTGGTATTGTTCGCGGTTCCGGGTGCATTCACACCCACTTGCTCAGAGGCACACTTGCCCGGTTACGTGGTCTTCGCTGATAAGTTCAAAGCTGCGGGTGTTGACGCCATCATCTGTCTTTCGGTCAACGACGCTTTCGTCATGAAGTCTTGGGGCGAGGCGCAGAATGCTTCTGAGCTGATGATGCTGGGTGATGGAGATGCGAGTTTCACCAAGGCGTTGGGTCTTGATATGGATACTGCGGGCTTCGGCGGCGTGCGCTCTCAGCGCTATTCGATGCTAATTGACGACGGTGTTGTGTCGGTGCTTAACGTTGAAGAGGGCGGTGCCTTTGAGGTGAGTAAGGCCGAGGTGATGTTGTCTGCTTTAGAGGGCGACAAGGCCTAACCTTCGCTTTTATTAAACAAACGCCGAGCAAGTGTCTGTAAAATGCTTGGCGTTTTTGTGTCTGCGCTTTCACCGGCGCCTCGGGTAAGTGTCAGGCGCTTTTTAGGGCCGCCTGCAACCTAGTTAGGCAAAGGTCTACTGATACACGTGTTTCGATTAGGTCGGTCATCCGACGTCCTTTCGGACGCTGCCGCTTCAAGTTGTAGTTCTGACTGAATTCCAGACTCGTGTCTGAATCGCGTCTGCGATCACCGACTACTTTTCGACGTTCAGGCCCAGTGTAGCGACTCCAAATTTTGCTGACCAACCAGTTGCGTGCCTGCTCTATCTGGCCGAAAGCCGGACTCGTTAACTTACCGGGTTTGCCCCAATAGTAGACGACTTTAGAGTCTTGAATATCTTTGACCAGTTGCATAGCTTGCGCCCCCACACTTTGATTCAGTGTACGATTAATTCTTAGATGTCGATTGGCTTAGGTGTTCCGAATTGCGGTTTTTCAACGCAAATCTCGGCCTATATCAAAAGCTTTCAAGTGGCCTTTAAGCCTTTTTGTGACAGAGGTGCCTATGTTTGAGTCTGCGGAGCCTAAAGCGGCTCTCTGAGGGTAAATGTTTTGTTTGAGCGGAAAATTTTCAGCGGACGTTGCGGCTCTAGGCTATCTCTGTACCAGAGTCCGTATTGCGCTGTCCGCTTAAGGTAGACACCAAATCCGTAATTTGGCTGTGGTATATGGTCTTCTCCCAGACGGTAGAACCGGTATTTAGTTGTATCTACAGGCCAGTCAGTACTGCTGTTGTCGAGCCCTTCGGTGAATAGTTTTTTTAGTTCGGCTCTTGCCGCTAACAGTGCTTCTTTCAACTCGGTTTGAGCGCTGCTCATTTGAGTATCTCACGCAGATCCTCGATGCGCGCGCGGTTCGCCCCCAGGTCGCTGTAGCCCAGACGCGACGCTGAGCGCAGCTGCGTCACACCTTGTTCTGCATCCCAAAGAAATTCGACATCATCAACAAATTGGAACACTGCTGAGGTGAACTCCACATGCAGATATTCAGGTGTGCTTTCTACGATCGTTGCCTCATCAAGCTGAGCTATAGCGTCTTGTATCTGTACAAGGTTTGCGGCGAGCGGTCGGATAGCTTGATCGGGAGCTGTTGCGAAACTTGAGACGCAATTGGGTGAATCGGGGCAGGGAGCCAACCGACTATCAACGACGCCAAGATTTGTCGGTGGCGTACCGCTGCAACCAACGAGTATTGCGACGGAGGTAAAGATTAGAGGTAAGCGCATAGCCTGTGTTCTCTGTTGTCAGTTAAAAACTTAGTGATTGAGTCATAACTTACGATAGCACCAGCCGGTAGATCTCAATGAAAACAAACTGGTGGAAGTTCATTTCACGATTCGTCGTCGCAGATTTCGACTATCCTAATTTCAAACAAGTTCATCGGAGGTTTGTTTGATGAGCAATACCTTAGAGCATCCGGTAGTCCTGCGGAACAACATTAATGTGTACGGCGAGGGTGAGAAAACGTACCTCTTAGCGCATGGGTTTGGATGTGACCAAACCATGTGGCGTTTTTTAACGCCTCAGATCGAAGAGAATACTCGTTTGGTGCTATTCGATTACACCGGTTCAGGCGGCTCAGATGTCACGCAGTATGACCCCAACCGCTATGAAACCTTGCACGGTTACGCGCTCGATATTATTGAGATTTGCGATGCACTTGAGCTCAAAGATGTCTGTTTTGTGGGGCACTCCGTCAGTGCCACCATCGGTATACTGGCTGCAATCCAACGACCAGACCTATTTTCTGGGCTGGTGTTAGTGTGTCCCTCTCCCTGTTTTCTCAACATACCCCCGAATTATGAAGGTGGATTTGAAAGAGAAGATTTGGAGGAGTTAATCAACTTGATGGATAAGAATCATGTGGGCTGGGCGAATTACCTGGCACCTGTGGTCATGGGGGAAACCAACGGTGATACGATGGTGGGCGAATTATCTGATAGTTTTTGCTCGACAGATCCGACCTATCTAAAACCCTTTGCCATGGCGACTTTCTTCTCCGATCATCGCGCCGATCTGAGCGCTTGCACCGTGCCCTGTCTTACATTGCAAAGTGCGCATGATGCGCTCGCTAGCCAGAAAATTGGTGACTATGTTCACGCTAACTTACCCAACTCCAAACTTGCGCTGATTGAGGCGACGGGACACTGTCTGCACATGACACATCCAGCCGATGTCGCACGCGAGATACTAAAATTTAAGTAACTTAATATATGGCAGATCGGTTCCCCTGTGGTTTGATGGTAAGCGATATCTCCAAACGCGAGCTGACCTTCGCGAATGAGTACGTCGCCTCTATGCTGGGATACACCAGCGAGGAGATGGCGGGTCAGTTACTGGAGAAGTTTCTCTCCAAAGCTTCGCTAATTTTTATGGATAGTTATGTCTACCCCTCGCTTCTCGATGACGGAGAGCATTCTGAGCTTCAGTTAGTGCTATTAGGACGTGACGGAGAGCGTATCCCCGTGCTGGCGAACATTCGTGCAAATGAGCAGGGCTTTCTGCACTGGGCACTGTTCAGTGC
>JAYQBD010000086.1:0-8665 GCA_038137135.1 Oceanospirillaceae bacterium
GCTGCACCGAGCAGTACTCAGAGATCGCTCTACGTCGCGTATGGAATGCCGAGCGTTACAGTTGGTGGCTCACGAGTCTGCTACACGAGTTCGGTGACGAGGCCGGTGATAGCGCTATGGATCCACAGATGCGCGATCGCTTCATGACGTCTGAAGTGAACTACTTCCTGCAGAGTGAGGCGGGTCGTAAGGTCATTGCCGAGCAGTACGTGGGTCTTCCTTACGAAGATTTGAAGTAAGCTCATGCGCTTTGCTGATCTCCCGCAAGGGGGATCAGGACCCGCTTGAACCATCCATGGGTCGCTTCGTGATTTACATCCTTGTAAATCAAGAGTCCTGATTCCCCCTTCCGCGAGATCAGCGCCCGATAATTTTCGGTCTCTTTTGATCTCAGTTGTATGCACTAGCTAAGGATCAAGGTCTGCCCGTAGGTGTTTTCCCGAGCCTTGTTTTACAGGGATGTAAAACACGGAGCGCCCATGGATGGCCAGCAGCGACTCGGGAAAATACCTGCGGGTAGACTCTCTCCGTTAATGGTTTGCAGATCTCATGACATGCGGCAGAATGAGAGAAATTCGGTTTGGAAATTAGCTTGTGACCAAGCGCACTTCAATTGCACCTGAATGGGTCGTTCTCTTCGCCGGCATCGTAGCCGCTTTTCATATTGGTAAGTTAGCACCCGCTATCCCTGTACTTCAGTCCGAGATGGGTATCTCGTTGGTTGAAGCGGGTTTGTTGCTGTCGTTAGTTCAGTTTGTCGGTATGAGCTCTGGTGTATTTTGGGGCTTTGCGGTTGGGCGTATTGGGCTGCGCCGGGCTGTGCTGACGGGGCTATCGCTGCTAACGGTCGGTAGTTTTCTGGGTGGTTTTTCGACCGGCTCAACGATGATGCTTCTACTGCGGGTAGTAGAAGGGCTGGGGTTCGTGCTCGTGGTGTTGTCTGGGCCGGGTTTGATGCGTGCGTTGGTGCCGCCAGCACGGCTAAACCTCGCGATCGGTTGGTGGGGCACCTTTATGGGGCTGGGTGCCGGTGGCGCGATGTTCCTTGGCCCTTTGCTGCTGGAGTACTTTGACTGGCATATCTGGTGGTGGGCCAGTGCGGTGCTTACGCTAGTTTCGTTAATTTGGGTGCGCGGACAGATCAGTCCGGCGGTGGATCAGAAACCCAAGGGGAGTACGCAAGCGGGTTTTTTGGGGCATCTGTTTGAAAATCTTGGGCATGTCCTTCGTAAGCAGAGCCCTTGGTTACTGGCGATCATGTTCGGGGCTTATTCAGGCCAGTGGCTGGCAGTCATCGGATTTCTACCGACTATTTATGCCGAAGCGGGTATTAGCGGCCTATGGATCGGACTGCTCACTGCCCTGGTTGCTATGATGAATGCAGTTGGAAATGTGTTGGGTGGACGCTTGCTTCACAGAGGGTTTGGGGGCGAGCGGCTTATTATGCTCGTCTTTGTGTTAATGGGCTGTATGACCTGGCTGGCCTACTCGCCGCTATTTTCAGGTTTAGTCTGGCTACAATTTGCGGCGGTACTGAGCTTCTCAGGGATCGGCGGTATTATACCGGCAGTGCTCTTTGCCGTTGCCGTGCAGCGCGCACCAAGGCCGGATCTGGTGCCTACAACTATCGGTTGGGTGCAGCAGGTGTCTGCCTTTGGGCAGCTCAGCACACCACCGCTGTTTGCTTGGGTGGCCGTGCAGATGGGTGGTTGGAGTTACACCTGGTGGATGACTGGTCTGCTCTCCTTGGTTGGCGTGATGCTGGCGCTGCGGCTCTCTCAGCTTAGCCAGCGTCCAGCGCAATAATCTGCTCGACTAGCTCCGTCATCGTTGTGGCAAAGGCATCTGGCTTTAAGTACTGCGCGTGGTAGGGTGCGCCTGAACGGTCTATATAAGCAGCCTGCATGCCCGCGCTCAGTGCCCCATGTGTATCCCAGTCATGGGTGGCGATGAGTCGCAGCTGCTCTATCGGTTGTCCGAGCTGTTCGGCAGCAAAGTGATATACCTTCGGATCGGGTTTGAAACTACCGGTCGACTCTACCGAGATGCGCTGATCAAAAAGCTCCATCAAACCTGAATTGCTGATCTGGGATGTTACCAAGTTGATCGATGAGTTGGTGAACGCGACCGCGCGGTAGCCAGCGGCTTTCAGTTTCTCCAACGCCGCTCGCATATCCGGGTGAGCGGGTAGGGTAGCGAAAGCGCCCAGAATCTCCTGTTTGGCGTCGGCGCTCAGCGCTAGCTTCATGCGCGCTGCCAGTGTCTCCAGCATGATCCCGGCCAATGAGCCGAAATCGCTCTTCACGCCCGTTAACGCACAAACATTGGAGCTGTGCAGCAGCATAGAGAACCAGGTTGCGGTAATCGCTTCACTGCCAAAATGCTTGGCAAACAGGGGCTTCAGCGAGCTGAGATCGAGTACGGTTTCATTGATATCAAACAGGATGGTATCGCGTTTCATTTTCACACTCTAGTCTGTTGGGCTTATCTCTGTTTTCCACTGTACACCATCTGCTAAGCTGAGCGTCATCGATTTGAGGAGATCCCTGGGATGAAGCTTGAGAGTGCACGTGCCGCCGCAGAACTTCTGGATAGAAGCTGGAAAGCGGGTGAGGTGATAGATGCTATGCCTGACGCACTGCGTCCGACATCACGCGATGAGGGTTATCAAATTCAACAGCAGCTCGAAGGCTTCTCCAGCCGGCCGGTGTTTGGTTGGAAGATCGCGGCAACCAGTGCTGCAGGGCAGGCGCATATTGGTATTGATGGTCCAATAGCTGGCCGAGTGTTTGCAGAGACCGTATATCAGGATGGTGACGCAATACCCTTTGGTGCCAATCGCATGGCCGTGGCTGAGGCTGAATTTGCGTTCAAAATTGGGCGCGATCTTGAGCCGCGTGAGCTCCCTTACGAGATGGTAGAAGTGCTCGAGGCGGTATCAGATCTTCACCTAGCGATAGAGACACCTGACTCGCGTTTCGAAGATTTTGTCACGGCTGGCGGCCCGCAACTAATCGCCGACAATGCCTGCGCCTACAACTTCATTCTGGGCCCTAAAGCGCCAGAGGTTTGGCGTGAACTAGATCTGGCTGCGCATGAGACGGTCGGGCGGGTAACCGGTCTGCCGGATGCTCCGGGTAAGGGGTCTAACGTGTTGGGCGATCCACGAGCTGCGCTAGTGTGGCTAGTGAATGAGTTGAGCTCGCTCGGAATTACGCTGCAAGCCGGTCAGATCGTTACAACCGGAACCACTACCGTACCCATGCCGATCAAGCCGGGTGATACGGTAGTCGGAGATTTTGGGATTCTAGGGCAGGTGAGTTGCTCGTTTATTTAGGAGCGAAATAGGGCGAAGCCCTATTTCGCGGGAGACTAGCTTGACCCTGGGTGGTCTGACTCCATTTGTAGTTCAAGCAAAGTCGGGAAATACGCATTCGCGAACACCCCTCCTGCATGGACCAATAAAAAAGGCGACTCTCTTATGAGGTCGCCTTTTTTAGTTCAGCTATCGCTTATTTCATTGTAGGCATAGAGAACTCTGGGCCTGCGCTTAGGCCGGTTGGCCAGCGTGCAGTGATAGTCTTCATGCGTGTGTAGAAACGTACGCCATCTGGACCGTGCATGTGCAGTGGGCCGAAGAGTGAACGCTTCCAGCCGCCGAAGCTGTGGAATGCCATAGGTACTGGGATTGGCACGTTTACGCCAACCATGCCGACCTGCACGTTTTCACAGAAGTTGCGAGCAGTGTCACCGTCACGGGTGAAGATCGCAGTACCGTTACCGTACTCGTGGTCGTTGATCAGTTTCAGAGCCTCTTCGTAGCTGCTTACGCGAACAACCGCCAGTACTGGGCCGAAGATCTCTTCGTTGTAGATGCGCATGCCAGGCTTAACGTTGTCGAACAGGGTTGGACCAACGAAGTAGCCGTTGTCGTGATCAACAACTTTGAAGTTGCGGCCATCAACGACCAGAGTTGCACCCTCTTCTACACCTGAATCGATGTAACCTAGAACTTTATCTGCATGTACACGGCTTACCAGAGGGCCCATATGTGGCTCTGGAGAGGTCATGCCGTTACCGACAGACATCTTCTCGATCTCTGCAGTCATATCTTTGATCAGGTGATCAGCAACTTCGTCGCCTACACATACCGCAACAGAGATCGCCATGCAGCGCTCACCAGCAGAACCGTATGCCGCACCCATCAGCGAGCTGATAACCTGTGATGGTTCAGCATCTGGCATTACGATCATGTGGTTCTTGGCACCACCTAGGGCTTGTACACGCTTGCCGTGCGCGCTCGCCGTTGAGTAGATGTACTCAGCGATTGGAGTAGAACCTACAAAACTTACCGCCTGTACCGCTTCATCAGTCAGTAGAACGTCTACCGCTTCTTTGTCGCCGTTTACGATGTTGAATACACCGTCTGGCAGGCCTGCTTCTTTCAGCAGCTCAGCGAGGCGCATAGTCGTGGAAGGATCTTTCTCAGAGGGCTTCATTACGAAGGTGTTACCACAGGCGATAGCGACCGGGAACATCCACATTGGAACCATTGCTGGGAAGTTGAACGGGCTGATGCCCGCACACACACCCATAGGCATCATCTGGCTGTAGCTATCTACGCCACGGCCAACGTTCAGGCTGTGCTCGCCCTTCTGCAGGTGAGGGATACCACAAGCAAACTCAACAACTTCCAGACCGCGAGTCAGTTCGCCTTTTGCGTCAGAGAATACTTTACCGTGCTCTGATGTGATCATCTCAGCAAGTTCATCGGCGTTCGCTTCTACCAGCTCTTTAAACTTGAACATCACGCGTGCGCGCTGTAGGGGAGTGACTTTGCTCCAACTCTTGAATGCTTCCTGTGCTGTCGCAATGGCAGTACGCGTTTCGTCTGCAGTTGAGAGCGCAACTTCTTTTGTCTGCGCACCAGTAGCGGGGTTGTATACAGGTGCTGTACGACCTGAGTTTGAAGCGACGTGCTGGCCGCCGATGAAGTTACCCACGATAGACATGCTGTGTCTCCTTTGTTTGTATGCGGCTATTAGACAGCATCAAATATGTTGCAACAATAGAAAATGTTTTGTGTATGATGTATCAAAAATGATATATCTTGTAGGGGTGCAGTAGGAGCCCCCTCCAAGAGGTGGCGATTTTAGGGTCGCGTGCTGCGCTCGCTCCTACACAGGATGTGGAGATCTTATGCAACCTAGAACATTTAATTGGGAAGATGCGCGCTATTTTCTGGCGGTGGCGCGTAGCGGCACCTTGGGCAGGGCCGCAGAGAGTCTGAATATCTCCACTATTACACTGTCGCGCCATCTCTCCTATCTGCAGCAGCGCACTGGCACACCGCTGTTCACGCGTCACTCTAAAGGGTTGAAACTCACTGATGAGGGAGTACGCCTGATGGAGTATCTTGAGCGGGCCGAGGCCGAGATAGAGGCCGCGGGTGAGATTTTCGGCTCAGATACCAACTCCGTTAGCGGTACCGTGCGTATCGCTACTCCCGAGGGTTTTGCGTTGCGTGTGCTGACACCGAATCTTGGGCGTCTGCTGGATCCGAACCCACAGCTTCGCGTGGAAATTGTTCCGCAGTCACGTGGATTCTCCTTATCTAGGCGTGAGGCGGATATAGCTGTGATGGTGGGTAAGCCAACCGAGGCTAAGCTCGACTCTGTTCTACTCGGCAGCTACCGTCTGGGACTCTTTGCTGCACCGAGTTATCTTGAGAAACAGGGAACGCCCAAGTCACTTGAGGAGCTTGGGCAGCATAGGTTGGTAGGTTATGTTGAGGATCTACTCTTTTCCGAGAAACTGAATATTCCCAAAGCCGTCTATACCGCGTGGCAATCTCAGGCGGCAATCTATTCACCGATTGGTCAGGTGGAGGCGGTCAAAGCAGGTTTGGGTATTGGAATGTTGCACCGCTTCTTGTTGTCCCCCGCCGACGACCTTGTCCATCTGCTGCCCGAAGCTGACCGTGAACGTGAGTTCTATCTCGTTTACCATCAGAGTACGGAGCGCATACCGCGTATCCGGGCGGCGATCGATTTTATCTCCAGCTTAAGTGTTGAATAGCGTATAAAGGTACTATGAATACAGATCAGTTTTTCGATGCGCTCTGGCAGGATTATCTGTATCTCGCGCCGCAGGCGCAGATCATTCACGACCTCTTTGCCAGAGAGAGTAGAGTGGTTAATGACCACGTCGCTTTTCGAACTTTCGCACAAACGCCTGTTGAACTTAATCGGCTCGAACCGCTGCTGTTGGCGTTGGGCTACCAGGTTCAAGGGCAGTACCGTTTTGAGCAGAAAAAGCTGCGTGCGCGCTCCTATATGCATCCGCAACCGGGTGTGCCGAAGATTTTCCTGTCTGAGTTGTTGGTCAATGAGTTAAGCGAGGGCGCGCAAGCCATTCTGGCGGCTTATACTGAGCAGATCTCTGATGCAGTTTTAGATAGCACTGTTTTTTACTCAGGGCGGGCTTGGGCTATGCCAACTTGGGCTGAATATCAGGCTCTGTTAGCCGAGAGCGAATATGCCGCTTGGTTGTTGGCAATCGGGTTACGGGCCAACCACTTTACGATCAGTGTAAATCATTTAGAGAACTACAGAACGCTGCAGCAGGTTGTGCAGGCGGTTAAAGAGGCAGGTTTTGCACTGAATACCGTCGGCGGTGAGATAAAAGGCTCATCTGAGGTGTTCCTTGAGCAAGCCTCGACACTTGCAGATAAGCAGCAGGTTGAGTTTGCTGACGGCGATGAGCACCTGATTGCAACCTGTTTCTACGAGTTTGCGCTGCGCTATCCTCAATCCGATGGAGCTCTGTTCCAGGGCTTTGTGGAAGGGAACGCCGACAAAATATTTGACTCAACCAACAGCCGATAGGGAGCTGTGATGAATGACGTAATGATTCTGGGTGCTGGTGCTGTGGGCTGTCTGGTGGGCGGCCACCTGGCTGCACAGGGCTATTCGGTGGAGTTGGTTAATCGCTCGGCGGCTACATCTGAGGCGATCGCGAAGCGTGGTTTGTTGATGGAGTTGGATGCCGGCAATCAAACTGTTCAGCTCTCAGCTGCGCAACTCGACAGTGCCAGTGATGCGCGCTTTGTGATGCTCTTCACCAAAGCCTATCAAACCGAGGCGGCGCTCAATGCTGTGTTGCCTAAATTGAGCCCCGAGGCCGTCATAGTGACCCTGCAAAACGGCTTGGGAAATGCTGAACGTTTGGCTGAGCTGAGTGGGCGTGAAGTGTTGCAGGGCGTCACACTGATTCCATCAACGCTTGTTGCACCGGGTCATGTCCGGTCGCACGGTGCACACACTAGTTGGCTGGGCCCGCTAGATCCGCAAAACGCAAAACAGCAAGCCGCGGGACAAGAGCTTGCGCAGATGCTGAACGCCTCAGGATTGACCACTGAGTACGAGTCAGAGGTTCGCACCCGAGTATGGCACAAGGCCTGTTTCAATGTGGCGATGAACGGTATCTGTGCCCTCGCGGATGCTCCGCCAGGGCTGGTCTACCGAACGCCTCAGTTGATGAGTCAGGCACATGCGCTGGCTGACGAGGGCATTGCGGTGGCGCACGCCGAGGGTGCCATGGTCGATGCAGGTGCGCTGCATACCATGATTGACTTCGCAGCGCAGGAGCACACTTACCATCAGCCCTCCATGCTGCAGGATGTGCGAGCTGATCGCGAGACAGAGATAGAGTCACTCAACGGCTATATTGTTGCAGCCGCTGCACGCCACAATATCAGCGTGCCGCGTAATGAGTTGATTTACGGTTTAGTTCTCGCGCGGCAGGCCTCCAAAGCGTTCTGGGTCACTCAGCCCTCTAGTTGAATCAAAAGTAGGTCGGCTTTCAAGCCGACTATATATTGGTTAATTGTCGCCTCAAGAGGCGACCTACATGGATATGGGTTTCATGAGAGCTTTAGGGTTTTTATTAGGTACATTGTTGCTAGTGGGCTGTGCTACCAGTCCGCCCTCTAATGTTGAGAATGCCTGCTATATCTTCCAGGAGAAGCCAGACTGGTTTGATGCTTCACTGGATGTGGAGAAGCGTTACGGGCTACCCATTCAGGTTCAGCTAGCCATCATGCGCCAGGAGTCCAGCTTCAAGCATGATGCCGCTCCGCCACGCGATACACTCTTGGGTATCCCGATGTGGTGGCGTATCTCCAGCGCCTACGGCTACGCGCAGGTTAAAGATAGCACCTGGGATTGGTACAAGGATAAGACCGGTCGCTGGTTTGCTAGTCGCGAGAATTACGCAGATGCAGTCGATTTTATGGGTTGGTACACAAGTATTTCGCAGCGCACGCTGGGAATCTCCAAGTGGGATGCCTATAACCAATATCTGGCCTATCATGAGGGCCACGGCGGCTGGAAAAAGAAGAGCTACAACAAGAAGCAGTGGTTGATTGGTGTGGCGAAAAAGGTTGAGCGCAACGCGCAGATGTACGGCGCACAGTTGAAAAACTGTAAAAGCAGCCTGGGCTCCTCATCTTGGTGGTGGCCTTTTTAGGCAGTTCCAATCCCGTTTAGGAGCGCAGCTTGCTACGCGATGAGAGACCGAGAGCAACAATCGTGCACGTTAAGTGCGCTCCTACAGGCGAATCATCCAGAACTCAGTTTACTGAGCGATTACCGTCGTCTTGTCT
>JAYQBD010000087.1:0-2178 GCA_038137135.1 Oceanospirillaceae bacterium
CCATCACGATGGTACCAATGGCACCTAACAAACCTATGAGCGTTGCGATATCCATGACTCAACCAATCCTGAAATACTATTAACCTTTCAAACTAAAGGAGAAACTCTGGTTTAAACCTCTAGACTCATATCGGCACTTTAGCGCACTACTTTAGCCCCAAGTCGCCCAACAGTGGCGCTAATCTTCCGCATTAAGATAGTACTCCTCGATATGCTGCTGTGAAATGACACCTTGTGTTACCCCGTGCTTTTGGACCACTAAGCGCTCGCACCCGTTAGTCTGCATCATATCGATCGCTTGAAGTAGCGACGCACGCGCATCAATGGTGCAGAACTGGCATTTTTGACCAGGTTCATCGGATCGCTCATGCAGCTCTTCACGATGGAGAATAGAGTGCTGTTCGGTGTGACTGACAAGGTGCCAATTGGCATCCGCTAGGAGATCTAGGCTATCCAACGCACGATGGTCATGGACCGAGGGGTCCATCAGATCTCGTACATTCATGCTCATCATTAAACGGCGATAGATATGGGTATCACGAGACAGCCCCTGCACCTGCAACAGACGCTCAAATATAGAGGGCAACCGGAATACCGAGCGCATTAACAGATCAGAGAGCACAATCACAGCCATCGCCAGCGTCAGTGTCTGTACGCTGCCACTGAGCTCAAATACCGCCAAAAGCGCTGCCAGCGGTGCATGAATCACGGCCGATAGCAGTGCCGCCATACCGATCAGAGAGAGGGTTGTTGCATCCACAGCTTGCGCCCACTCCCCCATCGAAACACTTAACAAAGCACCGATTAGAGCCCCTAGGGTGAGCGAAGGACCGATCAACCCCCCGGGTACACCCACTCCCAACACGATCGCCGGCACGAGCAGATAGAACAGGGTATATTTCCATAATTCCGCCACGCTGTAATTCACCTCCAATGCATTCTGCATCACGTGATGCACTGGCGTTACAAAGGCCGGTTCAAAGGCCAACAGTAAGCCGACCAAAACCCCTGCAAAGAGACAATTCGCGAGTAAATTTTTGGAGCGATGCCGAGCCAGCGTAACAATCAGTTGCTGAAACAGATAACCAGCCAGTGCCACGCATAGGGTAAGTACCGCCAATACCGGAAACTGAGACAGGGTATCGCTGCTCTGAATAGCGTGCCCCAACACCTCAGGCGAGCCAAAGATATAGCGGGTCAGTGCATCGGCACTCACCGCCGCCACAATAATAGAGGTAAACCCAGCAAGACTGTACTCCAGCAGAATCACCTCCATCGCAAACAGTACCCCGGCCAACGGCGTATTAAACAGCGCAGCGATAGCCGCCGCAGCGCCACAACCAAAAAGCAGGCGTTGATGATTGAACGAGATACCACTTTTTACCCCGAAGAAACTGCTTATCGCAGCACCGATGTGTACGCCCGGCCCTTCGCGCCCAACCGGCTGGCCGGTGCCAATAGCTATGGCGGCACCCACCAACTGATTCACCAAATTACGGAAAGGGAGCTCGCCATGATGGTAGGAGAGATGTTCATAAAGGTGCGGCACACCGACCCGCCGAGAGGCTGGGGGTTGCGCACGCCAGTAGAGCCAGAACAGAATCGCGCCAACAACAGGAATTGAAAAGCGCGCCCAGAAAGAGCTGTGATCTAACCCCATCGAGGTATAGAGCGCTGCCGGCAGCTCAATCAACCAGCGGAAGAGACTTATGGCTATGGCGCTTACCAGACCGGATCCTAGTCCAAGAAGAACCAGCATCGGCAACTTCGAAAACTGGTTATGCGCTCCTACATTTTTTCCGGATCTATTTGCGCTCATTGCTCCGCCCTTTTTATTTTTGCTGATGACACAGCCATCAAGCCTAATCGGCCAACTTGTATTCTTGCGACTATTTGCCTCTTTGGACCTTTGTGCTAACTTGAACCCAGAACGGAATTGATAGGCACAGACTCTATGTTCAAGCGCCCACCAACCTACAGACGCAAAGATTGCAGCTTCTGCAAAACCATTCGCGTGGTCATTGCGCTTTCGGTTCTAGTCCTGATGCTCGCGTCATTCTCCTTCGATTACGGCGTTCTTAAAGGAATCCAGTTTACCGACTTTTTTGCAGCCCTTATTGGCATCGCCTTTGTGTCGGTTATCTCCTACAAAGTATGGGATGAATACTACCGCAAATA
>JAYQBD010000087.1:2278-8562 GCA_038137135.1 Oceanospirillaceae bacterium
AAATAGGCACGCTTCAGAGGGCGCCGCCGCAGTGCGGGCAACACTTCTGCGCAGCTGAGGTCTGCGAACCACTCGCCGCACGTTGCTTGGAAGACTCTATCCGTAAGGCTGTGGTTTCATTGATCTCTAGACTTTCTCGGGTCTCGCGCAGCAGCTCCTCCTCCTGAGCATCAACAACGCCATCTTCATAGACCGTATCTAACACTTCCTCATACATTTTCTCCCGAAGACGGAGCTGCTCGGAGAACGCAGACGCGAGTATGCCGGCGGGCAGCGCTACCATACCCACGCCGACTACAGTAATCGCCGCACCGAACACCTTCCCCATCGTAGTGATCGGTGTAACATCGCCGTACCCCACCGTCGTTAGGGTCGCAAAAGCCCACCACATTGCATGAGGGATACTGCCGAACGCCTCGGGCTGTGCCTCCTTCTCGAACACATACATACCGCTAGCTGCAAGCAACATGACGATGAGAAGAATAAAAATCGCGGCAACAAAGGAGCGAATATGCCCACTTATAGCATTGAGCATCAGCGCCATACTCTGAGAGTAGCGCGTCAGTTTAAAGATACGCAGCAGCCTGAAGGCTCGCAGAATCCGCAGGTCGGTATCAGATGAACCTAATAGGCCAATATAGAAGGGCAAGATCGCAATCAAATCGACGAGAGCAGCCGGTGATCGCAGATATTTCAATCGCGCGCGCCAGGTCGATACCCCCTCATGCTGATACGCTGGATTCTCCACACTGACCCAGATACGTGCTGCATACTCGAACGTAAAGATGACAACGGAGAAAGTATCAAAAACGCTAAACCAGTCGCCGTAAACGCGATTAATCGCGGGTACCGATTCAAGCAGAATCGCCAAAACGTTTGACAGAATCAGCAGAATTAGCACCAAATCAAACAAGCGACTAGCGACATCACCGGGTCGTGCCACCTCTAAGATCTGAAATAGGCGGCTGCGCAACGGGTTAGACACTGCCGAAGTAGGTAGCTCCGTTTGGCTCGTCATAATCTGCGTACCTTCGTTGAGTTCAGTTGCTTTCACAAAAGGTAGTCGTTACCGTACTAAACACCATTTAACCGCATTTCGCTAGTTTTAGAATCTTTCAAACGCGGGGCAATACCTTCTATGAAGCACATCACCTCACTCCTGTTATTGGTCATCTGCAAGGCCTTTTTAGTCAGTGCAGCGCCTGCTTTGGCAGATGAACAGGATCACGAACAGGTCTATCAGGCGGTGCATAAGCTGACCGGACCAAGTGTTGAGATTCAAAAAGTCGACTCGCGTCTGCGTTTAAAAGCCTGTCAGGGTACGATTACCGCTCGATACCCCTTTGCACGCTACAGCACCGTTGAGGTGCGATGTATGGATAAGAATGGGTGGAAGATCTACCTCAGTGTCAGTGGTGTTGTGCAACAACAGCTGGACGACGACCCGGTTGAACGTCCGAACGCAGAGCCACACAGGAGTTTGGAACCCCAGTTTCGTCAAACTGAAGCCGTTGTTGCTCGGACTCTTCTACCACGTGGCGTCCCGATAAAAGCCTCAGATTTAGTAATTCAGGTATTTCCAATCCACCGCATTAGAGCTTCGAACTTCAGCTCCCCAGAGGAGATCATCGGATTCGAACCGATCCAGACGATCACAGCAGGCACTCTTCTCTCGCTAAATATGCTGGCTCCACCCTACCTCGTGAAGAAGGGGGATGCAGTCACACTGGTCTACCAGAGAGGCGGAATACAGGTTAGTAATGAGGCGTTAGCGCTCGAAAGTGGAGTACTCAATAAGAAGATTGACGTTCAGATCCCCGAGACCGGAAAAGTGGTCTCCGCCATCGTTACCGAGGCTGGTGTGGTGACTGTTCAATAAATTTTGAAAACCCGCTAAAGTAATTTAAAACGCAGTCGATAAGATTACCGAGGGCTTCCGTGTCCAACGAGACGCACTGAATGTCAGGGTAAAATGAGCCCCGTAAAAATGGGTATACAGTCATGATTGATTCAACATCAAATGTCACGAGAGCAGGTGTTCTTAGCACCAATAAAGTCAACCGCACACAAGAACCAAACGCTAAAGATAACGCGTCTAGCAGTGCAGCGATTACAGCAACAGATTCAGTCGATATTACGGCTCAGTCTGAGGAGATGCTTGCTGCCAGCGAAATTAGCAAAGGGGTTGATGGGGTCGATTTGGATAAAATCGAGAATATTAAGGCCGCGCTTTCAGAGGGCAGCTACCCACTCGACAGCGAGCGCACAGCTAAAAATATGATTGAACTCGAGGGACTATTGTCCGATATTGGTAAGCAATAGATCAGCGGACTTGAGCGCCATTGAACAATTTTACTGAGCAACTTATCCAGGCTAACGCCAGTATCGACTCACTCCACAGCGTGTTAGAGAGCGAGTTTACTGCGCTAAGCGAACAGGCCCTCGACCAATTTCAACAGCTTCAAGAACAGAAGCTCGGACTACTTCAACAGATCAAGGCGTTTGATGGCCAAAAGCGGCAGTTCCTCAGTAGTTGTGGCTCGACCAATCCTGATAACGCCAATCTAGAAGCCTATCTTAGCCCCGACCAACAGCAGCTTTGGTCACACTTTTTGCAACAACTCAAAGCCTGCGATGAACTGCACCGCAAGGTTGATCTCTACCTCAACCAGAAATTAAAAACTGCCAACGAAGTGCTGGAAATCCTGCAAGTCAGCGCGAGCCACAGCGCCACCAAACTCTACGATGAATTTGGTACCAGTAAGCTCAGCACTATTGGCAACAAAATATCGGAAGCCTGATGGACAATCTCTTCTTTATCACCGTCGCTGTTCTGATTCTTGCCATTCTATTCTCTATGATACTGGCCTACCGCCTCTATCAAGATAACCAGCGCCGTGAAGCCAACCTCAAGAACGAGGTTCTCAGCCTACTCGCAGAGAAAGCAGGAGCCGACCGTGAAGAGTTGCAAGAGATTCGTGAACTGGTGAATGCTTTGAGACGCGAGCTGAAAACTCAAGGAACCGCACCTAACCTTGCACCGGTGATGAGCGCGCTAATGCATAAGCTAGAGATGGCAGAGAAGGCCGCATCAAGCACACCAAATCTCTCTCCCAGCGGCAACCGGGACGACCATTCAGTCTTTAACCATGCGATACGCCTTGCCAAAGAGAACCACAATGCGGAGAAACTGGTGGAGATCTGCGGTATCGAGCTGGCTGAAGCCGAGCTGATTGTGCGGATGCACGGCAACACCTAATTCCAATTTCTAATTGTCGCTCGAACGCTTCTCGTCTCCTGGCTTCATACCCCTTATCCAGTAGCTATAGGCTAGCACCTCGGCGACGACCCGATAGAGAGATTCCGGAATCGCTTGCTCCACCTCGAGGAGACTCAAAAGCCCAGTAAGGTCGGCATCGGTATGTATAGGAATCCCAAACTCTTTCGCAGCGGCGATGATCGCCTCGGCCAACTCCCCTCTCCCAGAAGCTGTGACGACCGGGGCATCGTTTTTGCCGTATTCGAGAGCGATTGCCAGTTGTTCTCTCTCCATCACTACACCTTCAAATCAAATATACTGGGGTCCAGCTTTCCAGTGCTGTAGGGATCTGGACGATCCGCTTTAGACAATACCGCCGAAATTCGCTCAGCCGTCAATCCGGCCTCCGCTACCGCATCAACTAACCGCTGCTGATTATTGTTAATGGCGTCTACGACCCACTTTTGGTCTGATTTAAACAGAAGCGTGACACGGTGCATGTACAAAAGGATATCAACCACATATTGCCCAAGCTCAGCACTATTGTGACGCAGATGAACCCGGTACTGATCACGCTCCATCTCTGCAGCTGTTTGTTGAATTTGCGCCTCTATGAAGCCCTGGCCAAGAAAAGGCATTAAAAAATTGTAGAACAGATTTCCATTGAGCTGGGCATCAAGCGCCTTGATTTGTGACGAGACGAGCCCCTCTAACGCTCCGTGCAACAGTTGAGAATCGACGCCCTCCTGCCCCATCAGTGAAATGAGTAGCGACTTGAGATCCTGCACTTGGACTCCGGACTGCTGGCGTTGGTGGCCATCCCCAAATAGCCCGGAGCGCGCCAACCACTTTTTTAACTGTGCAGCATCAGTGCCATCCAAGCGACCGATTAGCCGTTGCAACAGCTCACGAGGCTGCTCAACTTGAGCAGACGAGGATTTCAAACCACTAGCAGTAAGCAGTTGCTGCAGAAAAGCCTGTGTTGGCCCGAGTGATTCCTGGCGAAAAAGTAGGCTACGCATAGCCGGGCCAAGGCTTGCAATTAGCGAAGCTGGTAACTCGTCATCACTCAGGAGCTTTAAACGAGGAGGGGTGGTAGTGGGGTCTAATACTTTCAATAAAAGGCGCTCGCCGACCACTGCACCCATCGGTGGGGCAGCCGCCCGCAGCATATGGTTGGCGCTCTGTAGCCAGAGTTCGGAAGCCGAAGCACGTACCACCGTCACCTCTAAAATTTGACCCAGGAACAGCCGCCCGCCGGAGCCGCTACCAGCCGCAGCAGCCCCATTGGGGTCGACCGGCTTGCTAGTCAAACTATCTGAAACAACACCCGAGTAGCGGGTATCTATCGGTGGTAGTGCCATTAAGTGCCCCAATTGCCATCTCATCCAGACTGGGATACAGTGATTCTAGTAACAAAACGAGATACCTGTCATGGAAGTATCTAACTCAAGCCGCCCTTTTCCGCCGCTGCCTGACAAACCCGCGCCACTAAGAGAAGCCCAAGAGTCTCTCAATGAAACCGCTGCTCAAGACAGTTTCAAAGCGGTTGAAGAGAGTGCCGAATCAGCTGCAGCTAAGGCTTACGCTGACAATGACACGAGTCTGATTGAGGCAGAAGCTCAGCGATTTGCTGATAGCCAAGCGACTGATCGATTCCTACAAGATCGGATTCAACCGCAGGACACACCAGCGAAAGTTCAAGCCAACGATCTCATGGAGCGTTACCAAGCAAGTGAAGAGGGCAGCCGTGACCGCGCTAGCCACCGACTTGACGAAGTGGTCTAACGCCCAGTACAACGCCCGCCTAAACAACTAGGCAGCAGGTCGCATAAGGATCTCAACCCGTCGATTTTTACGCCGGCCCTCCTCGGTCGCGTTATCAGCGATCGGTCGAGTATCTGCATGCGCCTCTACTTCTAACCGCTCAGCAGGCACTTCCAATAGCTCGGTCATCGCATGAGCTACAGCGGCGGCTCTAGAGGACGACAGATCCCAATTGGTCGCAAACAGTCCAGACCCAGTAATTGGAACGTTATCTGTGTGGCCAGCAATCACCACGGTGCCAGAGCTGCTTAGGATAACATCGCGCACCTCTTTCAAGGCGTTCACCGCAGCTTTACTGATCACCGCAGAGCCTGAGTCGAAAATATCCTCTTCAGAAATCACCAAAGCGACAAGATCATCGCGCCGCTCAATGCTCACTTTACCTGACACTAACTGGCTCTTCAGCGTCTCTAACATCTGGGCCACCTGCTGCGTCTGCTGCGCATCAAGCTTCACCGGTGCCTTGGGCGCAGACGTGGCCAATTCAGTTTCAGCCGCCTGCTCACCCTCTAGCTCTACTCGTACCTCGGTCTGCGCCTTCACGGTCTGCTGCGCCCGAGAAACTTTTGCCATCAGGCCTAGCCGCTCTGGTGTGTAAAGACCCGCACGTTTAACCTGGTCAGACTCAATCTGATCAGCCCCGGTCATTCCGTCGCCTTTCAGTTGAATGACGAGTTTTTCACCCTCAACCTTCACATCGACCTGCCCCTTCATAATCTCCTGCTGTAACTCCTGTTCAAGCTTGCGCTTCTCAAGCTTGATATCAAAGTCCGAGCTCTCTGGGCTATCCATTCGCATCGGGACATCCTTATCAGGGTCCTCGACCTCTTGATTCATCTGATTGATCGGAGTCGGTTGGGAGATAGAGGGGCTAAAGTCGGACTGAATAACGGTGGTACCCATCGGAACAATCTGTACTTTGGGCATACCAAAGGCGTTCTCTAGCGAACCCACTACCGCCTTATATTTGTCGACTTTGGTCTCTGAGAATGAAAGGATTAGAACGAAGAACGCCATGAGCAGCGTCGCCATATCTGCAAACGTAGCCATCCAAAGCGGTGCGCCCGGTTTACACTCGGGGCACTTTTTCTTTTTTTGAGGATTATTGTCTTCGTCAGCCATCGCTACTGCCTATCGATTTACGCGTTGGCAAATTTCGCCCGGGTGGCCGGATCAAGATAGATCGCCAACTTGTCGG
>JAYQBD010000088.1:0-8544 GCA_038137135.1 Oceanospirillaceae bacterium
CGAGGAGGCGATCATGTGTATTGGGTCGCGACATCCGCTGCGCGGATATCCCTCCTACATGGTTACCTACAAGTCACACGGGGGCGACGACGCTGTTTCCGCCGCGGGTCTGAGCGACCAGCAAGTTCTCTTGGGCTTGTTGAATCATCTCATGCACAGACTCGGTCTGTTCGTGAGTGTAGGCGCTGGTGCCAACACTGAGGGTAAGGTTCAGCGGTTGCTCGGCAAACTCAAACGCCAACTCGCTAGCGATTTTTTGTAGACGCTCGCCAGCCCCTACAGCATCACCAATATCTGACTCAGAGAGCAGCATAGCGAAGAGGTCATCACCAAAGCGACAGATGAAGTCGGAGCTGCGCTGCGTTGCGGTCACCTTTTCAGCAAAGCGTTTTAGTACCTGATCGCCCGCATCCCAGCCATACTGATCGTTGATATCACTGAAGTTATCTATATCCGCAATGACCAAGGCGAAGCGCATATTGTCGAAGCGTTGCGCCTCACCAAAGGCCTTCTCTAGAACGGTAATCAGCGCGCGATGGCTGCGCAGGCCCGTGAGGGGGTCGCGCATTACATCTCGCAGGTGTGCCTGTTGAAGACGGCTCAGTTCGGTGGTGTTGCGCATTGAGGCCAGTGTACGATCGCCCTCGATGGAGACCAGAGTGAGTTCAAACACCTGACCTTTATCTAGCCCCAAATAGCCCCAGATTTGCGGTTGGTCGGGACCCAAGATCAGTTCAACCTTGGCGCGCTTATCACTTGCTTCCTGAGCCTCAACAAGCCCTTGGGAGACTGTCGCGTTGAGCGATTCAGTGAAAAGCTCTTCGAGTGTTAGCGCACCAAGTTTTTTAAGGTCCAGCCAACTATTTTCGCCGGCCGAGAGCGGCTCAATCTTGCCTCTGTTGATGATAAAAAGAATGTCAGGCGATGCACTGATATAGGCACTACACATCTCAACGCTGGCATGGACGACTTGGCTCATCCTTCGGCTCCTCATTTGGCTCTGCTCTTTCGAGCACTACTTTGAGCCTAGCAGGGGATGGCGAGGGAGCAACTTTTAGCGGGCTGTTTTTAGCTCTTTGTAGATGCTGATCGAGAAAACGACGAGGCCGGCCCAGATAAACATGAAGCTGATCATCTTCTGCAGCGGGAAGGGCTCTTGCAGAATGAAGATTGCACTAATGATCTGCAGTGTGGGTGCAAGATAGTTAAGGAAGCCGACTGTGCTCAAAGGAAGCCGCTTGGCAGCGGAGGCGAAAAGCAGCAGTGGGACGGCTGTCATGAGGCCTGAACCCACAAGCTCCCATGGATGGGAGGAGAAGTGGTTCTGCCCCTGTTGTGACAGATAGTAGACATATCCGAGTGCGATCGGAGCGACGAGTAGCGACTCGATGGTTAAGCCCGAGATTGAGTTCACTTGGACCTGCTTTCTGATTAGGCCATAAAACCCAAACAGGCTAGATAAGGATAGCGCGATCCAAGGCACCTTACCGAGCGCCCAGAGTTGCCACAGGACGCCGATCGTTGCTAGTACGACCGATGCTTGTTGTAGCTTGTTGAGTCGCTCTCCCAGAAAAATTCGGCCTAAAATCACGGCGACAAGAGGGGAGAGAAAGTAACCCAAACTGGCCTGAATGACCTCTTTCTGTGCTACCGCCCAGATAAAAATCCACCAGTTGAGGCTGATCAGAATGGAGGTCAGCGTTAGCCAGCCGAGCGTCTTGGGCTGGCGCAAGATATCAAGCGTGATTCGAAGTTTGCCCGATATAAGTATCAACCCGATGACAATCAGTAGGCACCAGATAACGCGGTGCGCTAGAACCTCATCTGAGGGGACGTCGGCCAGCAGTGTGAAAAACAGGCCGAAGCCACCCCAGATGGTGTACGCACCCAGGCCGTAGAGGAGGCCCTGGCTGTAAGGTGTCACTCAGCGGTTACCGGCAGTGAGATAATATCAGGGTGCTGCTTAAGGGTATCGATGAGCCGCTGCATCTCAGCGTTGGTGCCAATAGTGATTCGCAGGAAGTTAGCGATCTCTGGGCGGCTGAAGTGGCGCACTAATACACCCTTAGTTCTCAGGAATCCCATCAGCTCACCACCCTCGAGGTAGCGGTGTTGGGCGAAGACAAAGTTTGTCGCTGAAGGCAGAACGGTGAAACCGAGCTCCTCAAGTTGGGCAACAGTCTGTTCACGCGTGGCGATGATCTTGGCCGTGCACTCGTCGAAGTACTCTTTGTCAGCCAGCGAGGCGACACCGGCTTGAATCGCCACCATATCCATAGGGTAGGAGTTAAACGAGTTTTTGACCCGTTCGAGTGCGTCGATAAGGTCCGGATGTCCGATACCGAACCCGATACGTAATCCTGCCAGTGAGCGAGACTTAGAGAAGGTCTGTGTTACCAGAAGGTTGGGGTACTTATCGACCAGAGCGATAGCGGATTCTCCGCCGAAGTCGACGTAGGCCTCATCCACGAGCACAAGAGACTCGGTGTTTCGCTGCAGCAGTGCTTCGATTTGAGCCAGCGGCACAGCTTTACCGGTCGGCGCATTCGGGTTTGCGAAAATAATACCGCCGTTATCTGTTGGGAAAGCGTCTAGATCAATGCCGAACTCGCTATCGAGCGGCATATTCAGCAGTTCGATACCGTACAGGTCGGCGTAGACCTCATAGAAGCTGTAGGTAATCGCGGGCTTTACCAGCGGTTTGCTCTGGCGGAAGAAGGCCATAAAAGCGTGAGCCAACACCTCATCTGAGCCGTTACCCACGAAAACTTGGTTAACTTCAACGTTGTAAGTGTGCGCGAGGGCCTGTTTGAGTTCACTGGCATCTGGATCAGGGTAGAGGCGTAGACGAGCACTATCGAACTGCTGCAGAACCTTCTCGACACCCGGAGCCGGCGGATAGGGGCTCTCGTTAGTGTTGAGTTTGGTTAGGTCAGCGATCTTGGGTTGCTCACCCGGGGTATATGGCACCAGATCTGCGATCTGCGGACTCCAGAATTTATTCATTAACAAACTCGATACGGCTGTAAAAATAGAGGGCCAATGCTAGCAGAATGCAGCAGTGCGCAAAATAGATATGAGATGGTACGCGAAGAAGTGGGTGGCCGATCCCAGCTGCGTCGCTGGAATCGACCGAGTTGCTAAACGCCAGAACCGTAACGGCTCTCACGCCCAGACAACCCGATAAAACCAGAGGCTGGAGAACGGCGCAATAACTTTGTCGCGTTTATGACATTTAATGCTATAAAACCGCTAGTTATGCGTTTTAGTAAGCTCTCTACTAAAGCTTCTAGTAAGCCTCGTCCCAGCCGTCTTGTAGTTCGCGAGCCAGACGGCGCTCTTCCATTATGTCTTCGATATCACGACGGCGTTTGCTGTTGTAGCGTAGCTTAGAGCGCGTGTTGGCTTCGACGTCATCCTCGAAGGAGTCATCCCAGTTTTCTATATCGTCGATGTTCTGATCGACCTTAACTTTAGTGCCCATCTGTTACTCCTGCACCAAGGTTGTAGAACGAGCTCGCTGTCTAAATAATCATCAGCAGCCCATATCGCGGAATATAATTCAGCTTTGAAGTAGGCGAAAAATTAAATTTTTCTATCAGTCTTTATGAAATTTGCAGTATTTTCCAATCAACAAAATTGACGGTGTTTTCTAGGTGCGCAGACTCTTATCTACAACTCTGCCGGTCGCTTTCGGGTATGTCCCTTTGGGCATGGCCTTTGGCGTGCTGTTTGCCAGCCAGCTGGACTACAGTTGGTTTATGGCAACTGCTATGGCGCTCTTCATCTTTGCTGGGTCAGCTCAGTTTCTCAGTATCGGACTGATTGCCAATCAGGCGAGTCTGGTGTCTGTCGCAATAGCGATATTTCTGCTTAATGCACGCCATATCTTTTACGGTTTGAGCCTGTTGAGCGAGCTTAAGCTCAGGGGTTGGCGACGGTGGTATATGATCTTTGCACTGACGGATGAGAGTTACTCCCTGATCACTGCCTTGCCACAAGAGAAGCGAGCAGACCAGACGCTCCACTGGCACATTACGATGATTAATCAGAGTTACTGGGTACTTGGGTGCACGATAGGCGCGCTGTTTGGTGAGGGCGTCGATATCCCAACCGAGTCGCTAGCCTTTGTACTTCCTGCGCTATTTATCGTGCTCTGTGTCGAGCAGTATCGCGCTGTTCGAGGTGCCGGTCTGATGCTGGCGGCTGCAGGTATTGGGGCCCTGGCTGTATGGCTCTGGTCCGGTCAGATGTTGTTGGTCTCTATCACGCTGGCGCTTGGATTGTTGTTGGTCACCTACAGGAGTGGACGATGGATAGCTACATCTGGGGTGTAATCCTAGTGGGTACTCTTGCCACCTTTGCGACGCGCGCGCTGCCTTTTGTGCTGCTAGGTCGGTTCGCTCAACACCCGCTTCTGCGATATCTAGGGCGATATCTGCCGCCGGTCTTGATGGTGTTGTTGGTGGTCTACGCGACAGCGGATTTGATCAGTAGCAGCGTAACGCTCGGTGTTGTGCTGGTCTCTTCTCTGTGTGTCGCACTCTTGCAGTGGACGCTGAAAAATCCGCTGATCAGTATTTTTGCGGGTAGCCTGGTATACGCGTTGTTGATCTAGCCGCAATAGCTGCGCCTGCGGGGCGTTACGTTGGGCAGAACATTTGATGCAGGGTAGCGATGATACGGCTAGCCTGGTCACCCTCGAGTGAGTAGTAGATAGTCTGAGAATCGCGGCGCGTCTTTACCAAACCGTCGCGGCGCAGCACCGCTAGGTGCTGGGATAGAGCTGACTGACTCAGATCTAGATTTTCATTTAATTCACTGACAGAGAGCTCTTTGCCGTCAAGGTAACAGAGAATCATCAAGCGGCTGTCGTTCGCTAGGGCCTTCATCAAGCGCGCGGCACTGCCGGCATTTTCGCGCATCAGTGCAAGTGCTTCAGGTGGGAGGCGGGTAGCGGTCGTATCGCTCATTCGGTGGACTCAGTTAATTTCGGATGTATGCAAGGTTTCTAATATTAGTGGCAGATCAACAGAATGTAAATCTCCGTGCACGACCAATCATCCATTGCCTATAGTTAGATATATGCTGTTTGGAGAGTACGATGTACAAGCGTGTATTAGTAACAACCGAAGAGGCACAACGTTCGCTGGCCCAATTAAATAAGGGGCTTAACCTTACCAGCGAGACCGGCCATACAGAGTGGTTTATAACCGTCTACCATCCAGCCTTCGAGGCGGCGAGCGGTGATGAACCAGAAACCGAATCGGAGGCACGCCAACTCTACGCGCGCCATCGTCAGAATCAGGCCGACAAGCTACTAGCAGACCTTGGGGATGATGTGGATGTTGTTGCCGATGTCTGTTGGCACTCTAACTTCCTCAGCGCGGTGATGCGTCAGGCCGAACGCTATCAACCTGATCTGCTGTTGGTGCCTCGGCGTGAAAATCACGACTTCCTTGATTGGCTCATTGGGGGAGAAGAGCAGGATCTCCTGCGTGAGCTGCATACCCCCGTGCTGTTCGCCAATGGCACTGACTGGCCCGCTCACCCCCGTATCGCAGTAGCGCTGAACCCCTTTCATACAGACACTGGCGATGATCGGTTGGAGGTGGAGCTGCTTAAAACTGCAGATTTGATGGCGCAGTGCCTTAGTGCCGAGATGCATGTGGTGCACTGTTTCCTGAGCCTACCGCAGGCGACGATATTTGATGAGCAGATCATCACGGACTACGCCAGCTTGCAGTCTCGCGTTGGTGAAGAGCACCGCAATAGAATTGAAGCGCTGCTCAGTCGGATCGATCGCCCCGTCGGTGGGCCGCTAATGCAGTTGCTGGAGGGGGAGGTGCAGGTGGAGTTGCCGCGTTTCGTTGAGGAGCAACGTATAGATATTTTGCTACTCGGAACGCATGAGCACAGCCTGCTCGAACGGCTGCTGCTGGGCAGCACCACCGAGCGGCTGCTGGCGCATATCGGCTGTGATGTATTGGTGTTGCACGCCAGCTAGGAGTATCGCGCCTCTGTAGGAGGGGAGTACGCGCAGTGTACTGCCCGACCGTTCGGCATTTTGTCGGGTAATATCGCTGCGAGATACAACCCTACTACAGGTTGAATTTTGCGAAAACGGGGGCGTGGTCGGAGGGTTTGTCCATACCTCGAATTTCTAGATCGATGCCGGTCTCAATACAGGCTGCTTGCAGCGATGCAGTGGTCAGGATCGCATCGATACGAAGACCGCGACGCGGGTCATCCTCAAACCCGCGACTGCGGTAATCAAACCAGCTGTAGTGGCCCGTTTCATCTGGATGCTGTTCACGGAAGCTGTCTAGTAGGCCCCAGGCGTGAAGCTGCCCCAACCATTCACGCTCTTCTGGCTGGAAGCTGGTCTTTCCGCTCTTGAGCCAGCGCTTACGATTCTCTTCACCTATGCCGATATCGAGGTCAGTTGGTGAAATGTTGAGGTCACCCATCACGGCAACCCTGGCGCTAGGATCATTATCGCTGCGCAAAAAGGCATTCAAATCAGCGTAGTACTTACGCTTAGCGGGAAACTTCACCTCATGCTTGATGTTCTCGCCCTGAGGGAAGTAACCATTAATCACCCGCACGGTTTCACCATTCGCCGCGACAAAGTCCCCAACGATTAGGCGTTTTTGTGACTCTTCAGTGTCGCTAGCGAAGCCCTTTTGTATCTGCAGGGCTGGTTGCTTCGAGAGCAGCGCGACGCCGTAGTGGGTCTTTTGGCCGTGTACATACGCCTGATAACCCAAAGCTTCTATCGCCTCAAATGGGAACTGCTCGTCAGTTACCTTAGTCTCTTGTAGGCCGATGACATCTGGCTGGTACTTCTTAATCACCGCTTCTAGCTGATGCAGGCGGGCGCGGATACCATTGACGTTAAAAGAGATAAGCAGCATGAAAACTCCCTTAATAGGTTGAGGCTAGCGTAGAATGCAGGTCAATAGTTTAAAGTTATCATCATTGTAGAGATGTTCAAATAGAACTAACGAACTCTGCAGGTTAAGCTTGCCACAACTTTTCGATTTAAGCGCGAGGATAAGCTCCCATGAGCCAATATGATTATGATCTCTTTGTAATAGGTGCCGGTTCCGGTGGCGTGCGTGCAGCGCGTATGGCCGCGGCTCGCGGTGTGCGGGTAGCTATTGCGGAAGATCTGCACTTAGGCGGTACCTGCGTCAATGTGGGCTGTGTACCGAAGAAGCTCTATGTCTACGCCTCCGAGTACCGCCAAGGGATGGAGGATGCACGAGGCTTCGGTGTCGACGCAGAACAGATCAATTTCGACTGGCCGACACTGCGCGACAACAAAAAGAGCGAGATCAGTCGGCTCAATGGTATCTATGGCAATCTGCTGACCAACTCAGGCTGTGACCTGATTAATGGCCGAGCGGTTGTCACTGGGGCACACTCCGTGCGTGTGGGCGAGCGTGAGATTAGCGCCGAGCGTATTCTGGTGGCTGTCGGTGGTTGGCCGCAGTTGCCTGAGATTCCAGGTGCCGAGCATGCGATCACATCGAATGAGGTGTTCGATTTAGAGACCTTCCCTGAGCGGGTGATGGTAGTCGGCGGCGGTTACATTGCCGTTGAGTTTGCCGGCATCTTCGCCGGGCTCGGCGCTCAGACTGAGCTGGTTTACCGTGGCGATCTGTTCCTGCGTGGATTCGATAGAGAGGTGCGTGAGTTCACCGCGACTGAAGTGGCCCGCAAGGGTGTGAAGCTCAGTTTCAATGAAGATCCGGTCGCCATCGTCAAGAACGAAGATGGCTCACTGAGCGTAACGCTTAAGTCCGGTGAAGTGCGTGAAGTCGATCAAATTCTCTATGCCATTGGCCGTGTTCCTAAGACGGCAAACCTGGGGCTTGAAAGCGCTGGCGTGAAGCTCAACGCTCGGGGCGCGATTATTGTGAACGAGCAGTTCCAATCCACTGCGCCCTCGGTCTATGCCCTCGGTGATGTCATTGATCGGGTACAACTGACGCCGGTCGCACTCGCAGAAGCGATGGCGCTGGTCGATCAGCTTTATGGCGATGCCGGCACTCCGATGCCAAACTATAAGATGATCGCCACTGCGGTGTTCTGCCAGCCCAATATCGGCACGCTCGGACTGACTGAAGAGGAGGCTGTTCAACAGGGACGCAAGATTGATGTTTACGTCTCTGACTTCCGCGCCATGCGTCATACACTCAGCGGCAGTCAGGAGCGCACACTGATGAAACTGATTGTAGAGCAGGGTAGCGAGCGCATTGTCGGCATCCATATGGTAGGCGCCGATGCCGGTGAGATCATGCAAGGTCTGTCAGTAGCGGTAACAGCCGGTGCGACTAAAACAGATTTCGACCGCACCATCGGGATACACCCGACCGCCGCGGAGGAGTTCGTTACGATGCGCACGAAGACTCGGTCTGTGGGCTAAGCGACCGGTTGGCATAACGAGGTCGCGAACACGCCTTCGGCAGATCGCTCGTACGAGGGATCTAACGCGCAGCGTTAAGTTCCCGACCCTAACGCATCAGCCGCAGGGTG
>JAYQBD010000089.1:0-8531 GCA_038137135.1 Oceanospirillaceae bacterium
TGTCTGATCTGATCCTGCACCACTACTGGCCATCGCCTTTTGCTCATAAAATACGTTTAGCCTTGGCGCTCAACGAGTTGAGCTGGCGATCAGTTGAAATCCCGCGTGTTCCGCCTAAGCCGCTACTGATGCCTCTGACTGCTGGATACCGCCGCACGCCAGTGCTGCAGATCGGTGCGGATATTTACTGTGATACGGCGAATATCGTACGAGAAATAGCCGCACGCTCGAGTGCCGATCAGTTACTGCCAGAAGCGCAGCGCGCCAAGATACTCGCCTTCGGTGATTGGATTGATACCTCGCTATTCAACCTTGCGGCTCGCGTGGTAATCACCTCGGCCTTGGGCAGTGCGCCAGAGGAGTTTGTCAAAGACCGTGGAGGACTCTACTTCGGTCCCAACTGGACGCCGGACGGCCTGCAGGAGCAACTTCCCGCTGTGATTCTGCAACTATCCGCCCATCTAAACACTGTTGAGTCGGCGCTTGAGGGTAGCCAGGGTATGTTTACCGACGGTCTCTCGTATGCTGATCTCAGTATCGCCTACCTTGCGTGGTTTATCCGCGGGCGCTGGGACCTAGGGCCAGACTTTATTAATCAGTATCCCAAGATTAAGCGCATTCTTGAGCAGACAGAGGAGCGTTTGAGTGATCGTTACACCGACTTAACGGGCGAACAGGCCATAGAGATCGCCGCGGCTGCGCAATCCAGCGCACCCGTGGGTGTGTCATGCCCGGTGGGTGTTGATTACCCAGTGGGAGCTCAGGTATCGATTAAGCCTCAGGGCGAAACCTCAGACCCGGCTATTACCGGCCGTCTGAGGTTCCTCGATAGCGCTCGAGTATCCATAGATCACCGCGATGAAGTCGCAGGTGACCTCGTGGTTCACCTGCCGGTTTCGGGGTACCGAATTACTGCGGCTAGCTGAACATGTCGGGCTGGGTCGCAACTAGCTGCTCCCAGATCGGTTGAAAGTGCAGCCAGCCTATGTATTCACTGCCGACGTGCTCGCGGCTGTAGCGAGCACGATCGTCAGGCACAATGATGGGTTCCTGACCGGTCGCTTCAACGAGTAGTTGCTGTTGGCACACTCGCTCGAGCGCTATGAACCAGAATGCAGCAGCCTCGATACTGTGACGGCTCGCGGTAAAGAGGCCGTGGTTCTGGTGGATTGCTGCCTTCACGCCTCTAAACGCCTCGGCAACGCTGTTGCCGGCTTTTTTCTCCACGGCAACCTGGCCCGCCTCATCAAGAATAACCACATGATCCTCAAAGAAAGCGCAGGCGTCCTGGCTGATCATCTTCAGCGGTTTGCCTAGGGATGCGAATGCAGTGCCGTAGACTGTATGGGCATGACACATCGCCAAAATATCGGGGTGCTCATCGTGGATTGCTGCATGCAGCACGAATCCTGCGCGGTTGATCGCATGATAACCCTCTAATACCTGGCCTTCGTGGTCGGCCAGAATCAGGTTGGACATCTTAACCCCGCTAAACGGAACCGCCATTGGGTTGGTCCAATAGAGATGTGGATGCTCGGGGTCGCGGATAGTGAGGTGGCCAGCAAAACCGTAGTCTAGGTTGTGCAGCGCAAACGCCCTACAGGCGGCTACAAGTCGCTCTTTGCGGTGGTAACGCTCCTGTTCATAGCTATCAAACACCGGCTGCTCAGGGAAGATTAGCCCCTCTTGTTCTGGCTGATAGATTGACTCTCGACCGCTCTTTTTGAGTTGCTCGTTGATAGCATTCATGACCCTCTCCAATACGGATAATTTGAGGAGAGTATCGGCTCTGAGTTACTTGACTGACAAACGATGAATCGGCAACTATTCATTAATTTTGCTAATGAATTGTGAAGATAGATGAAAAGACTGCCAAAGTTATCACTGCTGCGAGCCTTTGAGGCGGCCGCGCGCTTGCGAAGCTTCACGCTGGCTGCGCAGGAGCTTAATCTGACGCAGTCTGCCATTAGTCATCAGATAAAGGAGCTTGAAGAGCACTTTGAACGCCCGCTGTTTGTGCGCAAGAATCGCACGGTTGAGCCGACGCTAGAGGGGCTGAGGTTTCAAAAGAGCCTGCAGCGTGTTTTCGGCGCACTGGAGGCGGCCTGTGACGAGTTGAGTCTCACACCCAGTGCTCAGGTATTGAATCTCTATTGCGCGCCGAGCTTTGCAGCGAAGTGGTTAGGGCCTCGGTTGCCGGAGTTCTTTGAGGCTTATCCTGATATCAATATACGACTTAGCACCGGGGCTGAGCCTATCGATCTGAATCGTGTGCGTGAGATCGATCTGATGATTGGTTATGTCAATCTGCTGCAAGTGCCGGGGGTCGAGACAATTTCTCTGGGGGCTGAGCGGACGGTTCCGTACTGTTCGCCAGAGCTATTACACTCGGGTGAATCGGCCATTGACGCGTTGAGCCGTCTGCATCTTATTGAGTCGCAACTCAGCCCTCTGGGTTGGTCTCGCTGGTTCGATGAGCAAGGTTTGCAGATTCCGAAGCGCCCAAGAACCTCTTTCGATCGTGCGGCACTGGCAATCGCCGCAGCAGTTGATGGCATGGGGGTCGTCCTTGAGAGCGAACGTTTGGCGCAACGTGAATTGGCGCGTGGCGAATTGGTGGAGCTGGGTGTCGATGAGTTGAAACCGCACTATATCGAGACTCATTTCTTACAGATCAGAAGCTTGGATAGCCGGCAGTCAAAGGTCGTTGCGTTCAAAGACTGGCTTTTAGAGCAGTGTGGATAAGGGTTAAGGTGAGCAAGAAAGTATCGTTTAGTGTAAACTGCGTACACTCGTATGTGATATGAGCATTTTGATTTTCAGCCCTAACTTGTTAGGGCTTTTTTCTTTGTGGTGTGCCGGATGAGGTAGGTCGCCTCTTGAGGCGACGTTCAGTCATCTTGCCCGTTTTGGTCGGCTTGAAAGCCGACTTGCGGTGGGCCTTCGTTTATACCAAGGATTTACGGGTTTCGCGATCGGCGGCCGAGGGCGCTGGCAGATTGAGCGGCCGGTTGTAGCCTCGCAGCAGCGCTGCCGCCTTCTCGGGTTCGCCGAGGTTTAGATGCAGGTCACTGAGCTCAAGCAGGGTCTGAGCATGCGGTTCCAGCTCTAAGCTGCGATTGTAGTGCTGAATGGCTGCACCCCAAAGCTGTGCGCGTTGCGACAGACGTCCCAAGCAGAGCTCAAGCGCAGCATTGTTGGGCTGCTGCTTGAGCCAAGCTTTGGCGGTCTTCAGCTGTGCCGTAGCATCAGCGCCTTTAAGCTCTGAGTAACGCAGTAGCAGCTCTTCGTTCCAGCTTTTCGATAGCCAGCCGCCAAGTAGTTGTTCAACTTCCTTGGATTCGCCACTGTTTAGTAACTGCTGCACATAGTGCAGACGTACCTTTGAGTCCTGCTGAGTCTCAAAGCTGAAGGCATTCCAGCGCTTCTTCAGCTCAGTTGATAGCTGTTCGGCTGGCAGTGAGCTGTAGGTCTCGACGGTTTGATCGAGCAGTGCGATACCCGCCTGGCGGCGATAACTCTGAGCAGTCTGATCATTGATAGCACCTGATTTTTTCAGGTCCGCAATCATGGGGTACAGGGTCTTCCAGTCGTGCTGGTTTGCCAGTAGGCGAGCTTGAATGGCTTGCGCCTGCGAGTTGCTCGGCTGCTGCTGCAGTAACTGTTCGGACAATGCTTGAGCTTTACCCTCATGCCCCAGTCGTAGATCGATTTCAGCGCGGCGCAGTTGAATGGCACTGCTCGCTTCGGGCGCTGCTTTGAGTGCATCATCTAATATCCGGCTAGCCTCTTTCTCATCACCACTGCGAGCTGCCATCTCAGCCGCTTCCAGATAATAAATGGTTGGTGTGTGGCTAGTGCGAGCCGCTTGTAGCAATAGCCTGCGGGCGCGCCACCAATCGCCGTCGGCGCGGGCCATGATGCCTAGGTGGGCTTTAGCCTCTGCTTTACGTTCAGTGCGAGCCTGATTCCACGTTTTGATGCTTGAGATAGGGGAGCGGATATGAGTAACTAGATTGAGTGCTAGATGCAGCAGAGCAAAGAGCAAAATCAGGGCGATAACCAGAACCCATATGCTGGTCTCGATGCTGGTCTGTTTGTACGCCAGCAGCACATAACCCGTATCCTCTACCATTGCCTGTCCGAGCCAGGCGCCCGCTACCAGTAATACAACCAGCAGAACGATAAAGCGTCTCATCGCGCAGCCTCCGCGCCCAGGCGGGTGAGGTCAGCCATGTGTTGCTGTAGCTTATCGAGCGAGCCATTGATATTGGGCATCTTTGGAGCGACTTGCAGCCTGTTGAGCTGTTCGAGCGCTTGGCTCAGTGCCTGTGTCGCGCTGTTGGCTGCGTCGAAGTATCGACCGATTAGCTCAATCGAACGACTGAGGCTGGTTTCGTAAATGACCTGTTGCTGGCGCAGTAAAGCTAATTGAGCCTGTTCTAACAGGAGCTGCAGATTCTGACGCAGGTAGTGGCCTTGCTCCGGTGAGAGTAGGGGTTCAACGGCGCGATCATGCTGCTGAATGACGACCAGGCTCTCGAGGCTAGACATGGCCCTTGCGAAAGCGCTCTGAATATCCTGCTGCAGTGTTTCGTCGACTGCGTCGGGCGTTATCTCTTTGAGCATGTCGGGTAGTTGGCGCTGCTGTTCCAAAGAGAGGGTCGGCAGTTCGCGACTCTGCTCGATGAGTGCGGCCAGGCGCAGATAGGTGCCCTCCACGTCGAGCTTTGGTACCGCTTCGAGCTTGGCAATATCTTGGGCTAGCGCTTGGCGCAAGCCGTAGAGGCTGACATCGTCGAGGTCAGCGAGCACTTTGTCCGCACTGCGCAGCAGGGTTAGTGCGCCCTCGGGGCGCTGCTCCATCAGCACACGCTGGTTCGCAAGTCGAAGAAGGTACTGGGCTTCAGCTAGACGCCAGTCAGCTTCGCTGGTGGAGCGGCCAGCTTCAACCTGCTTAATCGCGTCGCTTAGGCGCGTCTGGGTGCGCTCGAGCAGCAAGTTCTGTGCTTCGCGTTCGTCGTCTAGGCGTGCTAACTCATCTTCCAGCTTATTTACCTGATTGCGCAGCGCAGAGTTTTTGCTGGCGATCTCGTCGGCCAATTGAGTGCTGGCAGCGGTCTGCTTTTCACGCAGTGCTTGCAGCTCAAGGTAGCTCCAATATCCCAGAGCGGGTACCGCAAGGAGGGCGATCAGGGCAAGCACAACCGCGGTTTTACCTGAATTGGCAGGTTGCTCTGCAACTACGTCAGACGTTGCTGATGCAGGAGTATTCTCTTGCGCGTCTGTTGTCTTCTGCTCCGGCTCTGTGTCTACCGTTAGCTGCTCATCGGGCAGAGTCGGTTCACTGATGTGTTGGTTTTGATCTTCAGGCTTCTTCGCATCACTCATGATGTGCGATCCCTATGTCGGAAATTAACTAAATCGTTGCGCCACGGCCGCGAGCATCGCTTCGTCACTAGCACCGGTTGCGGTAATTACGTCGGTATAGCCGAGTTGTACTGCTTGCAGTGCAACGCGCTCACTCGGTACCACCAGGGGCATATCTGCTGCCAAACTTAGCTGGTGGAAGGCGATCAATGCTTCGCCACTGGTCAGCAATGCTACATCTACACTTTGGTTAAATCTCGCGGCTAACTCTGCTTCAGTATAGCTGCATCCCCTGCGTTGGTAGACCTCAATGCAGTCGACTTGGCCACCACGAGCTTCGAGTGTCTGCTGCAGCAGTTCACGCCCGCCTGCACCTTTTATCAGCAGTATGCGTTGCTCCGTTAATTCCTGCAATTGAGGCGTAGCAAGAAGGGCCTCCGAATCTACCCCGGGGTTAACTGAAGCTTGAATACCAAACGCGGCGAGCTGGTCGGCTGTACCTTGCCCGATCGCCAGCCAGTCAACGCCGATTGGCAGTTGCGGCCAGTACTGATCGATCAGGTCTGCGCCAATGCGTGCAGCGTTGCGGCTGATAAAGATTACTTTGCTGTAAAGATCCAGATTCAGAATAGCGCTGCGAACTGCACCTGCTTCAGCCGATTCGATATCGATCGGCTCGATCTTCAGCAGGGGAAGCGATACCGGTTCAAAGCCGGCTGCTTGCAGCCGTGAGATAACACCCTGCTGCAGGTGAGCAGGGCGTGTGACGAGCACTCTTGCTCGAGCCGGTTTAGCGGCCTCAGCCACGCTCAGCGTAGACCTCGGCGAGAATGGTATCGGCTCCAGCCGCTAGCAGGCGGTCAGCCAACTGGATGCCCAGCGCTTCAGCCTCTGCTGCAGGGCCGCGGATCTCATCGCGTAGTACCTTGGTTCCGTCCGGACGACCCACGAGGCCGCGCAACCAGACCTGGTCACCTTCAAGTTCTGCATAACAGCCAATGGGTACCTGACAGCCACCCTCTAAGCGACGATTTAACGCACGCTCTGCCAGCACGCGGATTGCAGTTGGCTCATCATTTAGCGGGGCCAAAAGATCCAGGGTTGCCTGATCACCCATGCGGCACTCAATGCCCACCGCACCCTGGCCTCCGGCTGGCAGACTATCCTCTGCCGGTATACGGTAGCGAATGCGCTCTTCTAGCTCGAGGCGAATTAGACCGGCCGAAGCGAGAATGATGGCGTCGTAATCACCGCCATCCAGTTTGCTGAGGCGCGTCTGCACATTTCCGCGCAGGCTCTTGATCACCAAATCAGGTCTACGCTCTCGCAGTTGCACTTCACGACGCAGCGATGAAGTGCCAACGATTGCACCGGCAGGGAGCTGGTCGAGATGTTCGTAGGTGTTGCTGACAAACGCATCAGTTGGGTTTTCGCGCTCACAGATCACGGCTAGGCCCAGCCCCTCTGGAAACTCCATCGGTACATCTTTCATGGAATGCACGGCGATATCGGCACGACCCTCAAGCATGGCACTCTCGAGCTCTTTCACGAAGAGTCCTTTACCGCCGATCTTGGCGAGTGGGGTGTCCAGGATCTTGTCGCCCTTGGTTACCATGGTAACCAGTTCAACATTGAGATCACTGTGCAACGACTCGAGTCGTGCTTTTACATATTCAGCTTGCCAGAGAGCCAGCAGAGACTGGCGCGTAGCGATGCGAAGTGTGCGAGACATGCAGGCTCCAAAATGGATAAGTCGTTAGATCTGATTTCAATCCGCCGCATTGTAACAGACCTTTGCGCTGAGTGCGGTGCTCTGGGGTTCTACTATAGGGGCAGCGCGGATGCTATAATCGCGCCGCTTTTGGCAGCAGTCGATGAAATTTAAGTTTGAATTCTGAGGTAGAGATGAGCAGCACAACCAATCAACAGTGGGGTGGACGTTTTAGCGAGGCGACAGATGAATTTGTTGCACGATTCACCGCTTCAGTCGATTTTGATCAGCGTCTCTACCGTCAAGATATCCAAGGCTCGATTGCGCACGCCAAAATGCTGACCAAGGTCGGTGTACTGACGGCTGACGAGTGTGAGGCAATTATTCAGGGCCTTGGTGAAATTCAGTCGGACATCGAAAGCGGTCAGTTTGAGTGGTCGGTTGCCCTTGAAGATGTGCATATGAACATCGAAGCAGCTCTAACCAAGAAGATCGGTATCACCGGTAAGAAACTGCACACAGGCCGTTCGCGTAACGACCAGGTCGCGACCGACATCCGTCTCTACATGCGCGACGAAGTCGACTTTATTTTGACTGAGATTACGCGCTTGCAGCAGGGGCTGCTAGATCTCTCTGAGCGCAACGCTGATACCATCATGCCAGGCTTTACCCACCTTCAGACTGCTCAGCCAGTCACATTTGGGCACCATCTGCTGGCGTGGTTTGAGATGCTTTCGCGTGATTACGAGCGTTTCGCTGACTGTCGTAAGCGTATAAATATCATGCCACTCGGCGCTGCTGCGCTGGCGGGCACCACCTATCCGATTGATCGTGCATACACAGCTGAACTGCTGAACTTTACAGCGCCGGCAAATAACTCACTCGATGCGGTATCCGATCGTGATTTTGGTATCGAGTTCTGCGCTGCATCCTCACTACTGCTGATGCACTTGACCCGTATGTCGGAAGAGCTGGTCCTGTGGACCTCATCACAGTTCAACTTTATCAATCTTCCAGACCGCTTCTGCACTGGCTCGTCGATCATGCCGCAGAAGAAGAACCCGGATGTACCTGAGCTCGTGCGTGGTAAGTCGGGCCGTGTCTATGGCCATCTGATGTCACTACTGACGCTAATGAAGTCTCAGCCGCTGGCGTATAACAAGGACAATCAAGAAGACAAAGAGCCTCTGTTTGATACGGTTGATACCGTGCGCGGCTGTCTGCGTGCTTTTGCCGACATGGTTCCAGCGATCGAGGCGCGTAAAGAGGAGATGCGTGAAGCGGCGCGTCGCGGTTTCTCTACTGCGACCGACTTGGCTGACTACCTGGTGCGCGCCGGTGTGGCATTCCGTGATGCTCATGAAATTGTTGGACTGTCGGTTGCTTATGGCATCAAAACTAACAAAGACCTCTCCGATATGACGCTCGAAGAGCTGCAGCAGTTCTCTGA
>JAYQBD010000090.1:0-6459 GCA_038137135.1 Oceanospirillaceae bacterium
TTGTTGTTGATCGCCTGACCCAGGCACTGGATGCCATCTAAGGTTGAATCAGTGCCTCAAGGTTGCGATGAACCAGCTCGTTAGAGAGGTAGAGCACCAGCTCCGCTTTGTCCCCTTTGACGAGGCTGAGTGCTTCGCATGTACCATAAAAAAGGGCCTCAATAGAGACCCTCGTTAATGCAGCAGCAATTAGCTCATGCGGCGATACTTGATGCGCTCTGGCTGGTGGTCCTTGCCGAAGCGTTTCTTGTAGTCCTCGGCGTACTCGGTGTAGTTACCTTCGAAGAAGGTCACCTGTGAGTCACCTTCGTAGGCGATCATGTGAGTACAGATACGGTCGAGGAACCAACGGTCGTGCGAGATCACTACGGCAGAGCCTGGGAAGGCAAGAATCGCCTCCTCAAGTGCACGCAGGGTTTCGATATCGAGGTCGTTGGTCGGCTCGTCGAGCAGCAGCACGTTGCCACCCTCCTTCAGAAGCTTAGCCATGTGCAGACGGTTGCGTTCACCACCTGATAGATCCTTCACAAACTTCTGCTGGTCTGAACCTTTGAAGTTGAAGCGGCCACAGTAGGCGCGTGAAGGTGTAGTGTAGTTACCCACAGTGATCATATCTGAACCGTCAGAGATCTCCTCGAATACTGTTTTTGTGCCGTCGAGTTCACGCGACTGGTTCACGTAGGCCAGTTGAACTGTTGAGCCTAGATCAACGCTACCCGAATCTGGCTGCTCTTCACCGGCGATCATGCGGAACAGTGTCGAATAGCAGCTTGTCGCCGTAAGCTTTGGTGACGTTGTTCAGCTCGATCACCTTATCGCCAAGACGTGGGCCAGGTGGAATGTAGATCTCTTGAGTCTCGTTGCGCGTCTGGAACTCTTTTGAGTTCATCTCTTCGAACTGCTTCAGGCGAGCCTTAGATTTAGACTGACGTCCTTTAGCACCCTGACGTACCCACTCCAGCTCCGCTTTGATCGCTTTCTGGTGCGCAGCCTCTTGTTTCGCTTCCTGTGCTAGGCGAGCATCTTTCTGCTCCAGCCAAGAGCTGTAGTTACCCTCCCATGGGATACCATGGCCGCGGTCGAGTTCGAGAATCCAGCCGGCAGCGTTATCAAGGAAGTAACGGTCGTGGGTAATGGCGACTACAGTACCTGGGTACTCCTGCAGGAAGCGTTCGATCCAGGCGATCGATTCGGCGTCCAAGTGGTTGGTTGGCTCGTCGAGTAGCAGCATATCGGGCTTATCGAGCAGCAGGCGGCAAAGCGCCACACGGCGACGTTCACCACCCGAGAGGTGCTTCACCTCTGCATCCCAAGCAGGCAGCCGCATCGCATCGGCAGCACGCTCTAGCGCAGTATCTAGGCTGTGGCCATCTTTGGCGGTAATTAGGTTCTCGAGCTCAGCCTGACGTTTCGCCAGCGCATCGAAGTCAGCATCCTCTTCTGCATAAGCTGCGTAGACCTGATCGAGCTCGGCCAGCGCACCTTTCACGTCAGATACAGCCTCTTCAATCACCTCACGTACGGTCTTGGTATCGTCCAGTTCCGGCTCCTGCGGCAAATAGCCGACATTGATGCCAGGCATTGGGCGCGCTTCACCGATGTAGTCCTGATCAACGCCAGCCATAATACGCAACAGGGTTGATTTACCTGCGCCATTAAGACCAAGAACACCAATCTTCGCGCCCGGGAAAAAGGATAGAGAGATATCTTTAAGAATCTCGCGTTTTGGCGGAACTACCTTGCCAACGCGGTTCATTGAGTAGACGTATTGAGCCATCACACAACTCCAGAGTAAAAATGTGCGGGGATATTACCACACCCGAGAGATAGCATGAGCAGATTTGGTATAACCGGTGATGCTAATTCAAGTGAATCACTACTCTTTTTCGCATATAATGCGCGCCAAATTTCAGGACTTATGGGTGTTGGGTCGAAATTTCGGCTTGTTAGGCACCTTCGGTCACCTTAACTAGAGGACTGTCATGTTTACCAAAGATATGAACATCGCCAGCTACGACCCAGAACTCTGGGGCGCAATGCAGTCAGAATCACAGCGTCAGGAAGAGCACATCGAACTGATCGCATCAGAGAACTACACCAGTCCTCGCGTGATGGAAGCGCAGGGCTCAGTACTGACTAACAAGTACGCTGAAGGCTACCCACAGAAGCGTTACTACGGCGGTTGTGAATATGTCGATGTTGCCGAGCAGTTGGCGATCGATCGTGCGAAGGAGCTGTTTGGCGCTTCATACGCAAACGTCCAGCCGCACTCAGGTTCACAGGCAAACGCTGCAGTCTTCATGGCACTGTGTAAAGCGGGTGATACCATTCTGGGTATGAGCCTGGCGCACGGTGGTCACCTGACTCACGGTGCAGCGGTCTCTTTCTCAGGTCGTATCTACAACGCTTTCCAGTACGGTCTGGATGAGAACGGTGACCTCGATTACGCTGAAGTAGAGCGTCTGGCGCTTGAGCACAAGCCGAAGATGATTATCGCTGGCTTCTCTGCGTACTCACGTGTGGTTGATTGGGCGAAGTTCCGTGAAATCGCTGACAAAGTGGGCGCATTCCTGTTTGTTGATATGGCACATATTGCCGGTCTGGTTGCGGCAGGCGTCTACCCAAGCCCACTGCCGTACGCTGATGTTGTAACTACAACCACCCATAAAACTCTGGGCGGTCCACGTGGCGGTTTGATCCTCTCTGCTCGTGCGGATGAAGAGCTGCAGAAGAAACTGAACTTTGCGGTATTCCCTGAGTCTCAGGGTGGCCCACTAATGCACGTTATCGCGGCTAAAGCGGTCTGCTTCAAAGAGGCGATGGAGCCAGAGTGGAAAGCGTACCAGGCTCAGGTAGTTAAGAATGCTCAGGCTATGGCCGAAGTATTTATGGCGCGTGGTTTCGACGTTGTTTCAGGCGGTACAGATGACCACCTCTTCCTGTTGAGCTTGATCGGTAAAGAGTACAGCGGTAAGGATGCGGATGCGGCGCTGGGTCGTGCCAACATCACCGTAAACAAGAACTCTGTGCCTAACGATCCACGTTCACCTTTTGTCACTTCGGGTCTGCGTATCGGTACTCCAGCGGTCACTCGTCGTGGCTTTAAAGAGGCAGAAGTGAAGGAACTGACCAACTGGATCTGTGACGTGCTCGAGAACATTAACGACGAGTCTGTAATTGCTCGCGTTAAAGAGCAGGTCAAGGCGGTCTGTGCCAAGTACCCTGTTTACAAGTAAGTACAATTAAGACCTGAATCTGAGGTGGTTTGAGACTTAGCGCTCAACCCCTTAGAATACAGAGGGCAGCCGGTAAAAGACCTGCTGCCCTTTTTACCGTCATGGATGACCAACACGCTCTTTAGCTACCCGACACGAGGCATTTAATGCATTGTCCATTTTGCAGCGCATCTGACACCAAGGTGATTGACTCGCGCTTGATCGCAGAGGGTCAGCAGGTGCGTCGTCGTCGCGAGTGTGTCTCCTGCCATGAACGCTTCACCACCTTTGAAGAAGCTGAGCTGTTGATGCCGCGCGTTGTGAAGAACGACGGTACGCGCCAGCCCTTTGACGACGTTAAGTTGCGTGGTGGTATCACTCGAGCCCTCGAGAAACGCCCTGTGAGTGTTGAAGATATCGAGGCTTGTATCAACCGCGTGAAGCAGCGTCTGCGAGCCACTGGCGAGCGTGAAATTCCGTCGGTCATCGTTGGCGAAGCGACCATGGCCGAGTTGCGTAAGCTCGATCAGGTCGCCTATGTACGTTTCGCCTCGGTCTATCGCGATTTTCAAGATATCAACGAATTCCGCCTAGAAATTGAGCGCCTATCGGAGGATGTTCTGCCGGTAGAAGCCGCTCCAGCTGCAAAAGCGCCGCGTCGGCGCAAAGCAAAAGCTGAAAAAGGGCCTGAGAGCCCTGATCTATTCGCAGAAGAGCAGTAAGAGCATGGCGAAGTTCTCTATTGAAGACCGGCGCTTTATGGCGCGTGCAATCCAGCTCGGTTGGAATGGCCTCTACACTACGCACCCCAATCCTAGGGTCGGTTGTGTGCTGGTACGCGATGGCGAGATTATTGGCGAAGGGTTTCATGTGCGTGCCGGTGAGGGCCATGCCGAGGTAAACGCACTCAAACAGGTGGCTGATGCTCAAGGGGCTACGGCCTACGTAACGCTCGAGCCCTGTAGCCATTTCGGTCGCACGCCGCCCTGTGCGCAGGGGCTTATTGATGCAGGTATCACGCGCGTTGTTGCGGCGATGGTAGACCCCAATCCTGATGTTGCAGGCAGAGGCCTGCAGATGTTGCGAGATGCTGGAATTGAAGCTGAGAGTGGGCTCCTCGAGGCGCAAGCACGAGAGCTGAATCCGGGTTTCCTGTCGCGCATGGAGCGAGGTCGGCCTTACATTCGCTTGAAGTTAGCGATGAGTGCGGATGGCCGCACGGCAATGGCGAGTGGTGAGTCAAAGTGGATTACAGGTGCTCAGGCTCGTGCCGACGTGCAGCAGTTGCGCGCGCGCAGCAGTGCTGTGCTGACCGGCGTTGGTTCTATTCTGCATGACGACTCAGCGCTGACGGTGCGTTTGGATGAACTCAGTGCAACTGTTCGCGCTCAAGTTGATCAGCCCAAACCCTTGCGCGTCGTTTTAGACTCAAAACTGCAGACGCCTGCGGATGCTCGAATTCGAAACGCTGACGCGCCTACGCTGATCTGCCATGCGCAAACGGATGCGCCTTCGGACACTGAAACTACAAGCTACCTGCAGGTCGCCCAGACCAGCGCGGGTTTAGATCTCAACGCTCTGGTTGAGAAACTTGCTCGGGACTACAGTTGTAACGACCTTCTGGTTGAGACCGGCGCCACCCTTGCTGGTGCCTTTGTACAGGCAGGACTGGTTGATGAGCTCTGGGTCTATATGGCACCAAAATTGATGGGTAGCCTAGCGCGTCCGCTGCTTGAACTGCCGCTCGATATCATGAGTGACGCAATTGAGTTAAAATTAACCGATGTTCGCCAGTTCGGCGAAGATGTCCGCTTTATTTGGCAGCCAAACTGATGTTTACCGGAATAATCGAAGCTGTTGGTAAAATCGAGGCGAGTGCCGCTGTGGGTGGCGATCTACGCCTGCGCGTTGCGGTGGGTAGGCTCGATATGTCAGATGTTGCACTCGGTGACAGCATCGCGACCAATGGCGTCTGCCTGACGGTGGTGGATTGGGATAGTTCGAGTTTTACTGCAGATGTCTCGCAAGAGACGCTAGCTCACAGTCGGCTGGCGGATTTGAGTGTCGGTGAGGCGGTTAATCTGGAGAAAGCGCTACTGCCGACCACTCGTTTGGGCGGTCATCTGGTCTCTGGCCATGTTGATGCTGTGGGCGAGATCTACTCGATGGAGCAAGATGCGCGCTCGATCCGTATTGGTATTGCAGCGCCTAAAAGTTTGCACCGTTTTATTGCGGCTAAGGGCTCAATCACGGTTGATGGGGTTAGCTTGACGGTGAATGCACTGAGTGAGCAAGGATTTGAACTCAATATAGTCCCGCACACGGCAGAGGGTACCATTATCAAGATGTACGGCGTTGGGCAAAAAGTACATCTGGAAGTTGATATGATCGCCCGCTATCTGGAGCGCTTGGTGAGTGCGTCAGCTGGCGAGTATCACGAGAATTCGAGCGTAGAGAGCCAGGGCTCTGGCATCTCTATGGAACTGTTGGCGAGTGCGGGCTTCCTGCGTCGTTGAGCTTGGAGAGACAATGCAACTGAACACCACTGAAGAGCTGGTAGAGGATATCCGCCAAGGCAAGATGGTTATCTTGATGGATGATGAGGATCGCGAAAACGAAGGCGATCTGGTCATCGCTGCCGAGATGGTCCGCCCTGAAGATATCAACTTTATGGCCAAGCATGCGCGCGGATTGATCTGTCTCACGCTCAGCCGTAGCCACTGTGAGCAACTGCGTTTGCCATTGATGGTACAGGCGAATGGCGCTGCCTACTCGACTAACTTCACCGTCTCCATTGAAGCGGCTGAAGGTGTCACCACCGGTATCTCGGCGGCGGATCGCGCATTGACGGTACGTACTGCCGTTAAACCCGATGCCAAGCCAAGCGATATCGTGCAGCCTGGCCACATCTTCCCGCTGATGGCGCAGCCGGGCGGCGTCCTAAGCCGCGCGGGCCATACCGAGGCGGGAGTAGACTTGGCGCGCATGGCTGGCATGACAACCTCGGCAAGCGTTATCGTCGAGATCATGAACGATGATGGCACCATGGCGCGTCGTCCTGAGTTGGAAGCCTTCGCTAAAGAGCATAGTCTTAAAATCGGAACCATTGCAGATCTGATTCACTATCGGACCACAAACGAGACAACCGTCGTTGCAACTGACGAGGGTGAGATGGATACCGATTACGGGCGCTTCAACTACCGTATCTATCGCGATGATATCCAGAACTGTAACCACCTAGCGA
>JAYQBD010000090.1:6559-8136 GCA_038137135.1 Oceanospirillaceae bacterium
CGCTTCAACTACCGTATCTATCGCGATGATATCCAGAACTGTAACCACCTAGCGATGTTCCAGGGCGAGCTCAATCGAGAAACACCAACGATTGTGCGCGTACACAACCGTACGGAAGTCTTACGTGATGTCGTCGGTGTCGCCTCTGAAGATCCGAAGTGGACTTTGCGTCACGCACTCGAGCGCATTGCGCAAGAGGGGCAGGGAGTTGCGTTGCTGCTCGACTCCTCCGGCAAAGTCGACCTTGGCGATGCGGTGCGTGCGTTGGATAACACCAAACCGTCCAAAGTAAATGTTAGCGCCTCGGGCGCCTACCTACAGGTGGGTACGGGGTCTCAGATATTGCGTGATTTGGGTGTGGGCAAAATGCGCCTACTCAGCTCACCGATGAAGTTTAATGCGATCTCAGGCTTTGATCTGGAGATCGTCGAATACATTCCTTTTGAAGAGTAGAAAACTATGAGCCTAACTGTAGTAGAGGGCAACTTTGTTGCCGCAGAGGGTAAGTACACACTGGTCGTAGGCCGTTTCAACGAGTTTGTGGTTGAGAGTCTGGTAGATGGGGCAGTTGATACCCTGAAGCGTCACGGTGTTAGTGAAGAGAACATTCGTATTGTCCGCGTACCGGGTGCTTTTGAGGTACCTTTGGCAGTACAGCGTGTGGCGCAGCAGAAGCGTGACGATGCGATCATCGCGCTGGGTGCTGTAATTCGTGGTGGTACACCACACTTTGAGTTCGTCTCTAACGAGAGCTCAAAAGGCGTTGCGCAGGTCTCTCTGGAGTACGGCGTGCCGGTTGCTAACGGTATTCTGACCGTCAACAGCATCGAGCAGGCGATTGAGCGCTCTGGTACGAAGATGGGCAACAAAGGTGCAGAAGCTGCACTCTCGGCTATCGAGATGGTTAGCCTGCTGCGTCAGCTAGAGGTTTAAGATGAGCGAAGAGAAGGCGCCTAAAAAGCGCGTCTCCAATACGGAGAAGCGTCGTAACGCACGTAGCTATACGCTACAGGCGCTCTACCAGTGGCAGTTAGCGGGTCAGCCGGCCAATGAAATTGAGGCCCAGTTCCGCGTTGATAACGATATGTCAGATACGGATGTGCCGCTGTTTTCTGAGCTGCTACATGGTGTGATCAGCAAGCGCACTGAGCTCGATAGCCAGTTCTCTGCCTACCTAGACCGAGCACTAGACGACCTAGATCCGGTGGAGCTGGCAGTTTTGCGCATCGGTAGCTTTGAGTTGATTCACCGCATCGAGGTGCCATACAAGGTCGCGATCAACGAGAGTGTTGAGTTGGCGAAGATATTCGGCGCCACTGAGAGTCATAAATACGTCAATGGCGTGTTGGATAAGCTGGCTCAGAAAGTGCGAACGCTCGAAATTAAGGCTGCCCGTCAGAAGTAATGCCCGGCGAGTTTGAGCTTATCGAGCGCTACTTCCGATCAGCCGCATCGGGCTCTGCTCACGCCGAGGCACTTGTCCTTGGGCTGGGTGATGATTGTGCGTTAGTGCGACCGCCAGCACATGAAGAGCTGATAGCGCACTCTACCGACACCCTCGTTGAGGGTGTTCACTT
>JAYQBD010000091.1:0-8026 GCA_038137135.1 Oceanospirillaceae bacterium
ATTGCGCGCGGCTTATCGCCGTCGTAGTTGCGTGCATTGTCGAATGCTGTCAGCAACGCATCCATATCGTTGCCATCAACGCGCTGAGCGTACCAGCCAAAGGCTTCAAACTTGGCATCAACCGGCTCTGACGAAAGCATCTTCGTAGAGGCACCGTCCGCCTGCTGATCATTGAAATCGACAATACAGATTAGGTTATCAAGCTTGTGATGAGCTGCTGACATTGCAGCTTCCCAAGTAGAGCCCTCGCCCAGCTCACCGTCAGACATCAGGTTGTAGATGAAAGACTCAGAGTTTTTACGTTTCAGACCCAGCGCCATTCCAACGCCAATGCCCAGGCCGTGACCCAGCGAGCCACCGGTGATCTCCATGCCCGGCGTGTATGAAGCCATACCTGACATCGGCAGACGGCTATCATCAGTACCGTAAGTCTCCAGCTCGTACTCGGGCAGCACACCCTTCTCAATCAGTACTGAGTAGAGTGCGATGGCGTAGTGGCCGATAGAGAGCAGGTAGCGGTCGCGACCCTCCCACTCTGGATCTTCTGGCTTCATGTTAAGTGCATGGAAGTAGGAGACGGCCAATACATCAGCGACGCCCAGCGCCTGGCCGATGTAGCCCTGTTTCTGTACTGCGCCCATACGCAGCGCTTTGTGGCGGATAGCCCAAGCGCGGCGCTTCAACTCGGCAAGCAGTTCATTACGATCTGTTTGAGTCATCAATCTGTCTCTCAGGTTTATTTGCGCCCTATTCTTCACCCGAGTAGGCAATCATACAAGCAGTTGCTCGTAAGCATTTATTAAGCTGTACTTAACAAAAAAACGTATTAGACTAAGCTGAATTAACACTCAAAGGCCGATTTATCTATGTCCCGCGACCCCAGTCTCAACGCCATGATCTACTTTGAATCGGTCGCCCGCCACGGCCGAGTGGCGCGTGCAGCAGAGGAGTTGCATGTCTCTGCCTCTGCTGTCAGCCAGCAGATCAAGCAGCTTGAAGAGAACCTGGGGATCAGTCTTTTCCGACGCGAGAAGCGTCAACTGAGTCTGACGCAAGAGGGTGAGCAGCTTTATATGGCTGCCACCTCCGCCTTTACAGCGCTGCGTGATGCACGCAAATCTATCTCGCGCCAGCGCGAGAGCCACCAGATCATTATGCGGGCATCTCCAAGCTTCGCCGTACGCTGGTTGGGGCCTCGACTGAGCCGATTTATAGCCGAGCACCCTACCTGGGACTTCCGCGTGGATGCATCACCCGACCCATCCAACTTTGAACGTGAAGTGGTCGATCTAGACCTGCGCTATGGCCGAGGCAACTGGCCCGGTCTTCATTCAGAGGCGATCGTCTACGACTACCTGATGCCGATGTGCAGCCCGGACTATCTTGTCCAGCTAGAGGACCACGGCACCAGCCCAGAAGAGCGACTGACCCAAGCGCGGCTGATAGACAGTGTAAAGACCACGATGCAGTGGGATAACTGGCTAGCGCGCCACCGTATTCAGCGGCGCAGCGACACCTCTGCCCTGCGCTTTGACCGCTCTTCGATGGCGATACAGCAAGCGATCAATGGTTTAGGCGTGGTACTGGACTCAACGACACTGGCGCGTGACGAACTGCTGGATGGAACTCTGGTGCCGCTGGTGCCTGAGCTTGGCGCCATACGTTTTCCGGGCTACTGGATTGTAAGCCCGGCTCGCCACCAGAGCCGACGTCTAGTTAAGGTGTTCTCAGAGTGGATTAAAGCTGAGGCTCAGCAGCACTCACGGGAAGTAGAGAAGTATCTGGCGCAACATAAGATCGCCGTTATCGACGAGGAAGCCGTTGTGTAGGAGCGCAGTACGCGAAGTGTCTTGCGCGACCTCAATGCCAAGAGGCTGCAGTCGCGAAATAGCGCTCTGCGCTACATCGCTCATACACCGTAAATTTCCTACTGATCGAAAGCGACCTGAACCTTCATCGCCGCTTTGCGATCGACCGCCATCTCGAAGGCGTCGTGGAAGGCATTAAGGCCGTAGGTGTGAGTCAGGATCGGCTTAACATCAATCAGACCAGCCGCCATAAACTCAACCGCTTTGCGGAACTCCTGATGGAAACGGAATGAGCCACGCAGCTCTAGCTCTTTTGCGGTAACTGCCATCATCGGCAAGCTCATTGGACCACCCAGACCGAGCTGCACAATCACACCACGAGGGCGCATGCAGGTGATGGCATTTGTCAGCGCAGCTTCAGAGCCAGAACACTCGATCAGGGCATCAACCTGCCCTTTGCCCTCGCGCAGTTCATCAAAAGAATTTGGCTGAGTCAAAGAGTTTATCACCAGATCGGCGCCAGCGAGTTTGGCAAACTGCAGGGTAAAATCTGAGATATCTACGGCAACCACTTTAGCGGCACCGGCGCGGCGAGCTGCCAGCACACACATCACACCGATGGGGCCACAACCGGTCACCATAACGGTTTTGCCAAATACGTTGCCTGCACGGCTAACCGCATGCAGACCAACCGACAGAGGTTCAGCCATCGCCGCCTCTTCAGGAGAGATACCCTGAGCAGGAACTGCCTGAGACGCATTGATCACTAGAGAGGTGCGGAAAGCGCCTTGAATGTGAGGGAAAGGCATCGCCGAACCGTAAAAGCGCATGTTCATACAGTGGTTCTGTAGACCCTGCTGGCAGTATTCACACTCACCGCAAGGGCGTGATGGAGAGACAGCCACCAAATCACCAACGCTGAGCCCTTCAACACCCTCACCGATCTCAGAGATGTAACCTGAAACCTCGTGCCCCAGAATCATCGGTTCCTTCAAGCGCACGTCGCCAAAACCACCGTGATTGAAGTAGTGCAGATCCGAGCCACAGATACCGCCTCGGGCCGTGTTAACACGCACTTCACCGAGCTGAAGTGGCTCAGCCTCGATATCAGTCAGACGTATATCTTTTGGGCCGTGGGCGAATATCGCTTTCATCAATGGTGCCTCGCTAAATGAGCAGCCGCAATTGGGCTTTAACTCGGTTTCTATTCAATGAGCAGATGGTATACCATCGACCTTTAATAGAGAACAACTACTACACAGCAGTGCAGAGACGAACATGAAACTTTTTGATCTTACTGGACAAACCGCCCTCGTAACCGGTTCATCTATGGGTATAGGTTTTGCCTTAGCTCGCGGCCTTGCAGAAGCGGGCGCGCGCGTCATTCTGAACGCTCGCAACCCCGAAAAACTTGAGGAAGCAGCGAAGACCCTGGCTGATGAGGGGTTCACTATCGACACCCTCTGCTTTGACGTCACCAAAGCTGACGAAGTCAAAACCGTTATCGATGACTACGAAGCCAACAAGGGGCCAATATCTATCCTGATCAACAATGCCGGTATGCAGTTCCGCACCCCGCTGGAAGAGTATCCGGTAGATACGTTCGATCACCTGATGCGCACCAACGTGAACTCTATTTTTTATGTGAGCCAGGCAGCGGCCAATCATATGATCCCGCGTGGGTATGGCAAAATTGTGAATATCGCTAGCGTCCAAACAGCGATGGCACGCCCGGGCATTGCCCCTTACACCACCTCCAAGGGTGCGGTAGCTAATCTCACTAAGGGTATGGCAACCGATTGGGCCAAACATGGTCTGACATGCAACGCCATTGCTCCGGGCTACTTCGATACGCCTCTAAATGCCGCCCTGGTAGCAGATCCGGAGTTCTGTGCTTGGATTAATAAGCGCACGCCAACAGGTCGTTGGGGACAGATTGAGGAGCTCGTGGGCGCTTGTGTCTTTTTGACCTCAAGCGCGTCTTCCTTCGTAAATGGGCAGACACTGTTTGTTGATGGCGGAATGACCGCCTGCCTCTAATTCTTGGAGAATATAGATGAATGTAGTTGTAGTGGGCCTCGGCTCAATGGGCTACGGCGCGGCGAGTAACTGCGCCAAAGCCGGCTTGAACACCTGGGGCTTTGATCTAAATCCAAGTTCAGTTGAGCGCTTTCAAAGCGAATACGGTCAGGCAACCAGCGACTGGAGTGATATCGATGCCATCGATGCGGTTGTGCTTTTTGTGGTGAACGCACAACAAGCTGAGTCCGTACTGTTCGACTCTCCACTGATGGATAAACTTTCAACCGGCGCTACGGTCATCAACTGTGTGACCATTCCGCCATCAAAGGCGACTGAGATCTCCAGCAAGGTGATTGACGCAGGTTTCGGTTACATCGATGCCCCGGTCAGCGGTGGTGCAGGTAAAGCAGCGAGCGGTGAGATGTCGATCATGGCCTCAGGTGCGCCCGAGTCGATGAGCCAAATCAAACCGATTTTTGATGCAATTTCGGCAAACGTCTTCGACCTCGGTGCTGAAGCTGGCAACGGCTCGCGCATGAAACTAATCAACCAGTTGCTTGCGGGTGTTCATATCGCCTCTACGGCAGAGGCGCTAAATATGGCAGCCTCATACGACATGGACCTGCAGCAAGTATTCGAGATCATCACTAAGTGTGCCGGTAACTCATGGATGTGGGAGAACCGCGGTCCACACATCGTTGAGGGTGACTACAGGCCGCTCTCTACCGTGAATATTTTTGTTAAGGACATGGGTATCGTCACTGACGAAGCAAACCTCAAAGGTGTCGAAACACCGCTGTCGCAGACCGCATTAGACCTCTATAAAGAGGCCTCTGAGTCTGGTTTGGGGCTCGAAGATGACAGTGCGATCGTGAAAATTCTGGCGCAGAAATCTGGCGTCAAAGTGCCGGGGATGGATTGATGAAACTAGGTTGTATTGCAGACGACTTCACCGGCGCGACCGACCTAGCTGGCCTACTGCGTCGCAGCGGCGCCTCGGTAAAACTCCATTTTGGTCTGCCTGACCAGCCTTCAGATGGCAGCGCAGATATCGAAATCGTTGCGCTTAAGTGCCGCACCGAACCTGTCGAAAAGGCGGTGGCTGACTGTTCAGAGGCCGCACACTGGCTGCTAGCAGGTGGCGCTGAATCGCTCTACTGGAAGTACTGTTCCACCTTCGACTCTACAGCTGAGGGTAACATTGGCCCTGTAGCTGAGGCATTAATGGCTATTACCGGTCAGACACAGGCGCTCTACTGCCCTGCGTTTCCAGAAAACGGTCGTTCAGTCTTTATGGGTAATCTTTTTGTGGGTGAGCAGCTGTTGAATGAGTCGAGCCTCAAAGACCACCCTCTGACACCGATGACTGACTCAAACCTGGTCCGTGTTTTAGAGCCTCAGGTAAAGGGTAGCGTGGGTCTGTGGAACCGAATCCAACAGGCTGATGATCAGCCAATGCCAAAGACAACCCACATAATTGCTGATGCAGTTGAATTCAACGATCTTGTGCGACTGATAGAGCGGACACCTGAGACGGTGCTGCTCACCGGCGGCAGTGCGCTGGCAATGCCCATTCCAGATAAGCTTGGCTTGAGTTCAACCGACCCGGTCGCTGACCCTCAGCCGGCTAAAGCGGCCATCATCTTCAGCGGTAGCTGTTCGCAGATGACCAACAGCCAAGTTACTGAGTGGAAAGCCTCAAATCCAAGCTACCAACTCAAACCGAGCGAGTTGAACGCAGAGACAATAGAGCAGTGCTTGAACTGGATTGATAGCCTCGATGCCGATCAAGTGGGGCTCGTTTACGCAACGGATACGCCCGAAGCGGTCAAAGCCTCACAGGCGCAACTGGGTGTAGCTGCAGCGGGAGAACTCGTTGAGCAAGCGATGGCGACTCTTGCACAGCAGGCATATATCCGTGGCGTGCGTCGATTTGTGGTTGCCGGTGGTGAAACCTCGGGCGCCGTGACTCAGGCACTGGGTGTGCGTGAGGTCTTGATCGGCAAAGAGATCTGTCCAGGCGTGCCTTGGGTCTACTCAGGCAGCAGCAAGGATCCGGTTGCACTGGCACTCAAGAGTGGTAACTTTGGCAGTCCAACCTTCTTCAAAGATGCATTGAGCCTACTGGAGCAATAGAGTGGATATTCGTGAGCAGCTATGCGAGTTGGGGCTCAGCCTCTATAACCGCGGCCTTACCCACGGCAGTACCGGCAATCTCTCGGCCCGCCTACCGGACGGTAACATCATTGTTACACCCACGGGCTCTTCGTTGGGCCGTCTGACTCCCGAAGGGCTTAGTGTGATCAGCCCACAGGGCGAACTAATTTCGGGGGCTAAACCAACCAAAGAGGTGCCACTGCATCAGGCGTTCTACAATACGCGCGGCGACAAAGCGGGTGCCGTGGTGCACTTGCACAGTTGCCACTCAACGGCACTCTCTTTGCTGCCTGCGGAGGACGAAACGGACTGGCTACCGCACCTGACGCCCTACGGCATTATGCAGTTGGGCAAGGTGCGCCTGCTGCCCTACTACATCCCCGGCAGCCCCGAAATAGGCAAAGCGATAACGGGTCTCGCCGGTAAACATGCTGCCGTTATGCTGGCTAATCACGGTCCCGTTGTGACCGCAAAAAATATTGAAGCAGCTGTGTATGCTGCAGAGGAGCTAGAAGCGACGGCAAAGCTCGCCTTCTTAACTCGTGCGCTTGAACCCAACGGACTCACCCCTGAGCAGGTTGATGCTCTGGTGCGCCAATACAATGTGGAGTGGAACTGATGCCCGCTTTTTCAGCCAATCTTGGTTTTCTCTGGACGGATCGACCACTTGCCGACGCAATTCGCGCGGCAAAAGTGGCAGGTTTTGACGCCGTCGAGTGTCATTGGCCCTACGATCAACCCGTCGCTGATGTACAGTCCGCCTTGAGCGAAACCGGACTCACCATGCTTGGGCTCAATACCGTTCGTGGCCCACTCAATGCCGGGCTGGCTGCACTACCTGATAGTGTGAATGAAGCGCGCGCAGCCATCGACCAAGCGATCGCTTACGGCGCAGCGATTGGCGCGCTTAACGTTCATGTAATGGCCGGACAAACTGAAGGCGACCTCTCAGAGCAGACCTATTTAGACAACCTGCGCTACGCATCTGAGCAAGCCCAGGCTCAGGACATGGGAATACTGATAGAGCCACTCAACGCCTTCGATATGCCGGGTTACTTCTTGCGTGATACGGTGCACGCTGTTGAGTTGCTCGAGAAACTTAACTTGGCAAACGTTAAGCTGATGTTTGACTGCTACCATGTCGGCAGAATGGAGGCGGATGTAATAGCCCGCTTTGACGCCTGCCTGCCCTACATCGGCCATGTGCAGTTTGCGGCCGTTCCTGACCGCGGTGCTCCCGATCATGGTGAGGTCGACTATGCCGAGATCTTTGCCCACATCGATAACGCTGGGTGGGAGATACCTCTCGGAGCAGAGTATAAGGTCGCGGGAAATACCGATGAGACCTTGGGTTGGATGAAGAGCCTCGGCGCCTAATCGATGCTGACAGTCTTTCTAAATACGCTGCCATTTTTTGGTCTGATCGCGCTCGGGTTCTTTGCCGCATTTAGTGGCAATTTCACTCGTGAAGCGACGGCCTATCTAACCAAATTCGTCTTCTACTTCCCGCTCTCTGCGATGATCTTTAACTTCGCATCCGAGCTAAGTCTGGGCGAAATCTTTGAGTTTAGATTTACCGCTGCCTACCTAATCGGCTCTTTCGTCGTCTATCTAGGCACACTCTGGCTGCGTCGCCTTCGCGGCGACAGTTTTGAGATGGCACTGGTAAGCGGGCACTGCTCTGTCATCGGCAATATGGGCTGGATGGGGCTCGCCATGCTCCCTATTCTGCTGGGTGAAGAGTCCATCCCCTATGTAATCATGGTGCTGATTTGTGACTTGGTTGTCTTCTACCCACTGATCGTTAGCCTGATTGTTGCCCACCGCAAGGGTAAGTTCGATATCAAACTGGTTTTCAGTGTGCTCGCAGGTCTGCTGAAAAACCCCATGGTGTTGTCGATTCTAACCGGTCTGATCTGGTCCACCTTCAGCTTTAATACTCCTGATGTAGTGCATCAGTTCCTGGTAATTCTGGCCGGAGCCTCTACACCGGGTGCGCTGTTCGCGATCGGTGCATCGATGATGTATGCCCAACGCGG
>JAYQBD010000092.1:0-3497 GCA_038137135.1 Oceanospirillaceae bacterium
GATCTGATGAATGAGTTTGACGTGCGTCCGGCGGCACCCACTCTCAAAAGCGGCGGTTTCTCTGGCGGTAACCAGCAGAAGCTGGTGATTGCGCGTGAGATGGCACCTAAGCCAAAGATTCTTCTGGTTGGCCAGCCCACTCGTGGTGTTGATATCGGTGCAATAGAGTTTATCCATCAGCAGATTGTTGCCCTCAGGGACGCGGGAAGTGCGGTTCTGGTTGTATCGGTCGAGCTGGAGGAGATTCTCTCGCTCTGCGATCGCATACTGGTTATGTCTGAAGGCCGAATTGTCGGTGATGTTCTAGCATCCGAGACAGATGCCCGGTCGCTGGGTCTGATGATGTCGATTTCACGCGGTGGCGAGCAGCAGAAGCAACAGGAGCCGTTACAGTGAGTAAACGAGCTAAGTTACCCGTTTGGGCAGATGTTGCGCTGATACCGCTGATCAACGTCACTCTGGCATTTTTAGCCGCGGGTGTGGTTGTTGCCCTGATTGGTGAGAATCCGCTAGCTGCGGTTGAGGTATTGGTGCGTGGAGCCTTCGGATATGACGAGGGGGTCGGCTATACCCTCTATTACACCACCAACTTCATATTTACAGGTTTGGCCGTTGCGGTCGCTTTCCACGCGGGGCTATTTAATATCGGTGGGGAAGGGCAGGCTTATATCGGTGGCTTGGGTGTGGGGCTGGTCTGTTTGGCCTTAGATCATCTGTTGCCCTGGTGGATGCTGTTGCCGTTAGCGATCGGCGCTGGAATGCTGTTCGGCGCCGCCTGGGCGTTTATACCCGGGTATCTGCAAGCTTATCGCGGTAGCCACGTGGTCATTACAACCATCATGTTTAACTTCATCGCCTCGGCTTTGATGGTTTATTTGCTGGTTAATGTGCTAATTAAACCGGGTCAGATGGCCCCGGAGACACGCGATATAGCTGGCAGTGCCAGTCTGCCGTTGATGCACGAGCTATTCGCCCAGTTCGGCATCAAAATCACCCAGACTCCACTGAATCTATCGATCTTTGTTGCTCTGATCGCGTCCTTCCTTGTCTGGGTGCTGATTTGGCGAACACGCTGGGGCTATGCAATTCGCATGATCGGCCATAACGAGTCGGCGGCGGTCTACTCGGGTATCAATCCGAAGAAGATGGTTGTGGTTGCCATGGCGATTTCTGGATCTTTAGCGGGTCTCGTTGCTATCAATGAGGTGATGGGGGCCCAGGGGCGCATCGTGCTCGACTTTGTGGCCGGTTCAGGTTTCACAGGTATCGCAGTAGCCCTGATGGGGCGCAACCATCCGGTCGGTATTATTCTGGCTAGTCTGCTCTTTGGCGCGCTCTTCCAGGGCGGTGCTGAACTGGCATTTGAGTTCTCTACAATCACCCGTGACCTCGTCGTGGTTATCCAAGGTCTAGTTATTCTATTCTGTGGTGCGCTGGCCTATATGATGCGCGCTCCTTTGGAGCGCCTATTTGGGCTATTGAGTGGGCGCGCTGCTAAGCCAGAGGAGTCGCGCTGATGGATATCTGGGTACAGCTGATCTCCGCGCTAGATTCGACCCTGCGCTTGGCAACGCCACTCATTCTCTGTGCAATGGCTGGCCTGTTCTCAGAGCGCTCGGGCATAGTAGATATCGGTCTAGAGGGGAAGATGCTGGCTGGCGCATTCGCTGCTGCGGCTACCACGGCCGTCACAGGTTCAGTATGGCTCGGGTTACTAACAGCGATGGCGGTCTCTATCGCGATGGCGCTGCTGCATGGTTTTGCCTGTATTACCCATCGTGGTGATCAGGTCGTATCGGGCTTGGCGATCAATATACTGGCAGCGGGCTTGTCTGTGGTCTTGGGTATCGCCTGGTTTAAACGCGGCGGCCAAACCCCGTCCTTATCGGGCGATCAGCGTTTCGGACCGATCGAGTTTCCTTTTGCTGAAGCACTCTCGGATGTGCCTTTAGTCGGGCCGATCTACTCGGATCTGATTAGCGGCCATAATCTACTGGTTTATTTGGCTTTCTTGGCTGTGCCGCTTACCTACTTTATCGTCTATCGGACCCGTTTCGGACTGCGTTTACGTGCCGTGGGTGAGAATCCACAAGCGGTCGACACCGCGGGTATCTCTGTGGCCTGGTTGCGCTATCGTGCCGTGATTATGGCGGGCCTGTTCTGTGGTTTGGCAGGCGCCTATCTCTCGATTGCGTTAGGAGCGGGTTTTGTGCGGGATATGTCAGCCGGTAAGGGATATATCGCCTTGGCGGCACTGATATTCGGCAAGTGGCGCCCAGTGACTGCTATGTTTGCTTGCTTGCTATTCGGCTTCCTAGAAGCGCTAGCAACCCGCCTACAGGGCGTTGATCTACCTCTAGTGGGTCAAATTGAAGTTCAGTTTATGCAGGCTCTGCCGTATGTACTCACCGTGATACTGTTGGCCGGCTTCATTGGTCGTGCAATCGCACCTAAAGCGATCGGCGTACCCTACTCAAAAGATCGAGCCTAGACACTATAAGCCTGGACGAATAATGAGCGATCAGATGCACAAGATGATTATCGATACGGATCCTGGTATCGACGATGCGATGGCGATATTCACCGCCATGGCGCACCCACAGATTGACCTATTGGGCCTAACGACCACCTACGGTAACGTCTCGGTTGAGCAAGCGACGACCAATGCGCTAAAACTCGTTGAGATGGCTGGCCTCGATACACCCGTTGCTAAAGGCGTTGCGACACCTTGGTTTAAACCCCTAGCTCCCTTTCCCGATTTTGTTCATGGCGTTGACGGTTTCGGTAATCTGAATCTGGACGCTCCCCAGCGCACGCCAGTTTCTCAAAGTGCCGCTGAATTTATTGTCGAACAGGTGAATAGACATCCGGGCGAAATCTCGCTGGTGGCTATCGGCCCGCTAGGCAACTTGGCTACCGCTCTGCATCTCGACCCTGACCTGCCAAATAAAGTGAAGCAGGTGGTCATCATGGGTGGTGTGATCGCCACCGACGGCAATGTTTCTCCCGTTGCAGAAGCTAATATCCTCTCCGATCCACACGCGGCAGATCGCGTTTTCGCTGCGCCGTGGAAACTAACCATGGTCGGCCTGGATGTAACTCACTCCATCATGGTGCCCCGATCGCTCTTTGATGAGATCGCTGAACAGAACCCAAAAGTTGGTGCCTTTATGCGTGACTCAGCCAAGTTCTATATCGACTTCTACTCACAGGTGCGGGATATAGACGGCTGCTACGGGCATGATGTCTCGGCGGTGATCTACGTCGTTCAACCCGAACTTTTTGGAACCGTTTCTGGGCCTGTCTGTGTTGCTACAGAAGGTTGCGCCATTGGCCAAACCATCATGAGCCGCTATGGAATTCCTTACCCGCTCTCTCACTGGAATGACCGACCCGCGCAACATGCGTGTATGACGGTTGATGACCAAGGCGTTCTTAAAACCTTCAGAGAGTCGATGACCTCTTCTTATTGGAGCTAGTCCCAGGGCGAGCGGACC
>JAYQBD010000092.1:3597-5666 GCA_038137135.1 Oceanospirillaceae bacterium
GGGCCCTCTCGCACTCCCTAAACTCAGTTCCGTCATCGTATTCTCCTAAAGCCTTGATCAGCTGTGGCTGAGTTGGTCTCCCGGTATGAAGCTCTACTGCCCTGTGTACCCTCCTGAGAGTCTTGATCGCATGGATGCGATCACGAAGCCTACAGGGACGTATCCACGGCGTCTCTCAGGAGGGTATACAGGGTTGTAGAGCGTCGCGGGCTTAAAAGTCACATAATCTCTATAAGTCATTATCAGTAAAGAGAAATTTTCACGATCACTGGATGAATAAGGATCTGAGCTCAAAACCACATCGTATTGGCCAGAGTGTTCATAACAAAGCCTACTCTGAGGCGAGGAGAGCTACCGATGTGTACTGAGATCGGATGTGGTTACAAGAATTCGGACAAACCGTTGCCAACTGCAACGGATCAGCAGCGTCGACTGTTTTTGAAAGGTATGGCTGCACTACCGCTGGCGGTTGTGTTGGCAGACCCTAAATTGGCAGCGGCGGCAGGACATAAGATGCCGACGGTTGAGGTCACCTTGCCCGATGGTTCGATGGCAACAGCTGATATTGCTCTACCTGCCACTACGGAGAAAGCGCCAACTGTGCTGCTGATCCACGAATGGTGGGGTCTGAATGATCAAATCCGTGCGGTTGCGAATGAGCTGGCAGAGCAGGGTTACATAGCTCTGGCGGTGGATCTTTACGATGGCCAGTACGGTGGCACCCCGAAAGAGGCGATGGCTCTGATGCGTGCGCTGAATCCGCAACGTGCCACTGATACGCTGGTGGCGTGGGTCGATTGGCTGAAAAATCATGAGCGTTCGAATGGTAAGGTCGCAACTCTGGGGTGGTGCTTTGGTGGCGGCTGGTCACTCAATGCGTCCTTGGCGACTTCAGTTGATGCAACGGTTATCTACTACGGGAATGTGGCTAAGAGCGCTGATGATCTTGCGAGCTTGAACTCGCCGGTACTGGGTCACTTTGGCACGTTGGATAAGAACATCAACGAAGAGATGGTTGCAGGGTTTGAGTCTTCGCTAAAGGCGGCTGGAAAAACCGATTACACCCTGCACTGGTATGAGGCCGACCATGCCTTTGCGAACCCTAGCGGTGCGCGTTACGACGAGGCTGATGCTGCGTTGGCTTGGGAACGTACTAGTGAGTTCTTAGCGGCAAATCTTAGCTAAGCAGTAGCGCTTTGAATCATGCCTCGGCACTTCTTGGGGGATAGGGTGTCGGGGCTTTTTCATCTTTCACAAAACATCCTCAACTGAACTTTATGCCTGAGCAGATTTTTCGATACAATAGGTGATCTTCTACAGGAACTCCTCATGTCTGATCAGAATCAAAGCGACGACCTTAAACCACAGGTCGACGGACCTAACTCTAACGATGACGAGAGTGCAAAGCGTCCTCGAGGCGTGTACCTACTTCCCAACCTTTTCACTACCGGTGCGCTCTTCTCTGGATTCTATGCCGTTATTGCTGGCATGAATGGTCATTTTGAGGCTGCTGCCATCGCGATCTTCGTGGCGATGGTATTTGATGGCCTTGATGGCCGCGTTGCGCGCATGACTAATACTCAGAGTAAGTTTGGTGCCGAGTATGACTCCCTCTCCGACATGGTTTCGTTCGGTGTTGCACCGGCGCTAGTCGCTTTCACCTGGAGTCTGAATGAGGCGGGTAAGTGGGGTTGGCTCGCGGCTTTCATTTATTGTGCCTGTGCAGCCCTGCGACTCGCCCGTTTCAACACGCAGATCGGTTCAATGGATAAGCGCTTCTTCATGGGGCTTCCAAGCCCTGCTGCCGCTGCAACAGTAGCCGGTTTGATCTGGTGGGCCGACGTAGAGGGTTGGAGCCCTGAGGGCGTTGCCGGTTTAATCGCTGTCTATGTAGCTATTATCGGGCTGCTGATGGTCAGTAATGTGCTCTATCACAGCGGTAAAGAGTTTAACCTCAAAGGGCGCATATCATTCCCCAAGATGATCATTGTCGTTCTAGTCGCAGGCTTCATCTCCACCGAACCCCAGCTCTGGCTCTGGCTGATCCTGCTGGGTTACACAATCTCTGG
>JAYQBD010000092.1:5766-7977 GCA_038137135.1 Oceanospirillaceae bacterium
CTGTAATCCGTTAAACGAAAATATATGTAAGGAGAGAGTAAGTTCACCGACTAAACTGTAAACGAACAGTGCGAGGTCCATATGCTTATTCTCAAACCTAACAAGATTCCTTCAAGCGAAATCACTCCTGAGTCGGTTTACCTGAACCGACGTCGATTTATGCAGGCCTTTGCCGGTATGGGGCTGGCGGCAGCAGCGATGCCTGCTTCAGCGCTGCTCTCGCCGGGTGAGACTGAGCTCCCTATCTACCCGGGACCTACTTGGCTGCAGCCAAAACTGAAGGCAGCACCGACCACCATTGTCGCCGAAGATGATGTGGCGCCTTATGACGCGGTCATCACTCACAACAACTTCTATGAGTTTGGTACAAAGAAGTCAGATCCGTTCGAGAAGGCTCAGGATTTCAATACGGACCCTTGGAAGGTTGAGGTGAGCGGAGAGGTTGAAAACCCCGGTGTTTATAACCTCGAAGATCTGATCGCTAAAGTGGATCTGGAAGAGAGAGTTTATCGGCTCCGCTGCGTTGAAGCTTGGTCGATGGTGATTCCTTGGATCGGATTTGAACTGGGTTCGCTGCTCAAACAGTTTAACCCCACCTCGAAAGCCAAATACGTTGAGTTCGTGACGCTTGTTGATAAGGATCAGATGCCTGGTCAGCGTGGATTCTTCAGTTCGTTGGACTGGCCCTACACCGAAGGGCTGCGGATGGACGAAGCGATGCATCCGCTGACGTTAATGGCGGTTGGTCTCTATGGAAACTCGCTGCCGCCGCAAAATGGTGCCCCGTTCAGGCTGGTAGTTCCATGGAAGTACGGCTTTAAGAGTATCAAGTCGATTGTTGCAATTCGGTTGACTGAAACTATGCCCAAGGCGACTTGGAATCAGACAGCTCCCAATGAGTACGGTTTCTACGCCAATGTGAACCCTAGGGTTGATCATCCGCGCTGGAGTCAGGCGACTGAGCGACGTCTGCCGGCAAGCTTGTTAAACCCTCGCATCATCGATACGCAAATGTTCAACGGTTATGCCGATGAGGTTGCCAGCCTCTACAGCGGTATGGACCTAACTAAGTGGTATTAACGCTATGTTAGTCGCTCAGAAGCTCGCGTCTCTGCGTTGGGGGTGGATCGCTCAGTGGTGGCTTGTATTTCTCGCAGCGCTACTACCCTTGCTGCTGCTCATCGATGCTGTAATCGGCAACCGGCTTGGAGCAGACCCTGCCAAAACGATTGTTGATGAGCTGGGTACCTGGGCGTTGATCTTCTTGTGGCTTACGTTGTCCATCACACCGGCTCGAAGGCTTTTTAACTGGCGCAAGCCGCTGCTTTTTCGTCGAATGATGGGGTTGTATGCCTTCTTTTATGCGGTGCTTCACTTGGCCTCGGTGGGCACCTTCATTTTAGGTTGGCGTGCAGACCTGATTGTGCGCGAGGTAACCGAGCGTCCTTATGTCATTGCCGGCTTCTTCGCCTTCCTACTTTTAATACCGCTCGCGGTCACATCAACAAGTGGTTGGCAGGCGCGTTTGGGACGAAAGTGGAGGTCGCTCCATCGTTTGGTCTATCCAGCGTCTGTTTTGGTCCTGCTGCATTTCATTTGGCTCATCCGAGCGAGCTACGCAGAGGCCCTTTTATACGGATTGCTACTTGCATTTCTACTGGGAATACGTTTGTATTACACCCGCAATGGGAGGACCAGATGAACTCATTTTTTAGCGCTATGCGCAGTACGCTCTCAAGTTTTGTTGGAGTGCAATCTGAAAAACAGCGTGAAGAAGATTTCACTAACGGTCGTCCGATTCACTTCATAGTGAGTGGGGTAATACTTGCAGCGGCATTCGTAGTGGTCGTAATGCTGGTTGTTGAAGGGGTATTGGCACTCGCCCAGAAGTGACATTGCAGGCTCGCAGTAATGGAATAAAGTCTGCGGGCTGGTTACACAATAATCACAAAAGAAACGCGTCTGCCGGATGATCTTCGGTTGATACGAGAGGCCAAGCATGGAAACAAGAAAAAATATCCTGCGAGGCAGCCTTTTTGGTGCGTTGACGATGCCATCAGCTGCTTTTGCAGAGTGGGGTCTGAACATGCCATCAGGTGTGACTGAGATTAGTCGCTCAGTCTTCAGCCTTCACATGACTATTTTTTGGGTTTGTGTCGCCATCGCCGTAGTGGTGTTTGGTGTCATGTTCTACTCAATGTTCCACCACCG
>JAYQBD010000093.1:0-1286 GCA_038137135.1 Oceanospirillaceae bacterium
CGCATCAGCAGCGTCTGCGGCTCAGATTCACAGATCAGCAGATCTCGCCCTGCTTGATCCATAAACCCCTCTGCAACTGAGCGGTCTAGCAGCTCCAGTAACGGGTCGTAGTAACCATCGATATTCAGGAGCCCAATCGGCTTAGAGTGAAATCCGAGTCGCGCCCAGGTGTAGACCTCGAAAAACTCCTCAAGCGTACCAACGCCGCCCGGGTAAACGATAAAGGCGTCGGCCATCTCGGCCATCTTAGCTTTGCGCTCATGCATGGTATCCACACAGAAGAGCTCGCTCAGCCTGGCATGTGGCGCTTCCTTATCGGCCAGAGCGCCCACCGTTACTCCACGAACGGTGCCTCCAGCGGCTAAAGCCGCATCAGCTAGATTGCGCATTAAGCCGGTATTCGAACCACCGTAGATCAACTCCACGCCCGCCTCAGCAATGACCCGACCAAGCTGGTAAACGCGCTCTTTAAACAGTTCGCGTTTTGCATCACGCGCCCCCAGAAACACCGCTACGCTGGACATTTTAACACCTCTCTAACGCTCTTAACTCATTCTGTATTCGCAAACAGCACCGCAATTTGCATCGCAAAATGCAACTACAATCAGGAGGCGGGATAGCCGGCATTCTCAAGCGCCTCTCGTACCTGCGCTTCTGAGGCAGTGCTTGTAACCTCAATTGAGCGGCTCTCTAAATCGGCGACAACGGTTAGGTTCGCGTCCAATTTTTCCAGCGCTGCGGTTATACTGCTTACACATCCACCGCAGGACATATCTTCGACCTTAAGCTGCATGTCAGCTCCTCAAACTATCTTCGCTAGATTATATTCCACGACTCGTTATCAGAGGATAATCGATTTTGATCACAACTAAACAGTGGCTTGGCGTTGCAATACTCATATCAGGCGTTAGTTATGGTATCTGGTTAAATTTACAACCCGAGCCAGAACTTGTTACTGACTCTAAGTGGAACGCCATACCGTATAAAGATGCTGTTGCCGTAACCGATGGCAAAGCCCTGTACGATCGCTACTGTCTCGCCTGCCACGGCGCCAACCTCGAAGGTCAGCCCAACTGGCGTGAGCGCGACAGTGCAGGCTACCTTCCAGCTCCACCGCATGATCAGAGCGGGCACACCTGGCACCACCCCGACCAGCAGTTATTTACTATCGTTAAAGGTGGCATCGCCGCTATTGCGGGTGATGACTACCGCACTACGATGCGAGCTTTTGGCGAACAGATGAACGACGATCAGATCTGGTCCGTACTAGCCTATATCAAGTCGAC
>JAYQBD010000093.1:1386-7764 GCA_038137135.1 Oceanospirillaceae bacterium
ATCTGGGAAGAGTTTGATACATTCTCCAGCCTTGGCCAAGACAGTGCTAACGCCTCCGCTGCCCTGCTACGCGCAGCCAATGAGGGTGATGAAGATCTGGCTAGCGAGGCATTTTCAGAGCTCGCCGCCTCTTGTAAGGCATGCCACGACGACTACAGAGAATAGTAGACGCAGTTTTCAGGTGACAGCACGGATTCCTGGACTCTGAAACGGGTCAAAAGCGCTGTCATATGTTATCCTGCGCACCGTTTTTATAACCGATAAAGAGAGCTACGTTACCGTGTTTGATTCCCAAGCTTTTCGTCGTGCTTTAGGCAACTTTGCAACCGGTATTACCGTGATTACCACCGTGACACCCGAGGGCGAAAATGTCGGTCTGACAGCTAACTCATTCAACTCGGTCTCGCTCGATCCACCTCTGATCCTCTGGAGCTTAGATAAACGCTCGAATAACCTCGAAGCGTTTAACCAGGCCAGCCACTTCGCAGTGAACATCCTTGCCGCCGATCAAATGGACCTATCGAATCAGTTTGCCCGTCCAAGTGATGACAAATTCGAAGGTGTTAATTTCCGTGAGGGCCTTGGCGGTGCAGCGGTGCTTGCAGACTGCGCTGCCGTATTTGAGTGTTCAGTTCACCAACTCGTTGACGCCGGCGACCACATTGTTCTGATCGGTAAAGTGGAACAGTTTGAAGCTGAGGGTCGTGCACCGCTCTGCTACCACCAGGGCGGTTACTCCATCGTCATGCCCTACTCGCGCCTCACAGCCGAAAGCAGCCAAAGCAAGCCATCAGATGGCGACTCAAAAACGCCTGGACGCCTAAATACCAACCTCTACTACCTGATGCTACAGGCGATGCGCTCTTACCAAGCAGACTACCTGCCGCTGCAGATGTCGACCGGTCTACAGACCAGCGAAGCTCGCATGTTGATGATCCTCACTGAGCATCAATCCCTCGACGCTAAACAGCTCGTAGATGCGGTAGCGATGCCCGAGCAGGACGTGCGTTTGGCTGTAGAAGTTCTGGAGCGCAAGGGGCTAATCAGCGAAGCGAATGGCATCTACAGCATCAGTGTACAAGGACATGAGAAGTCCGACGCTCTGTGGCATCTAGCCAGCGAGGAGCAAGAGCGTGTTTTCGCCAAGTTTAGCGACGACGAAATCGCCACCTTCAGTAAAGTCCTGAAAGGGCTGATCAACTGATGAGAGTATCTTTTGTAGCCGTCGCGGCATCAGCTCTAGTTCTCGCAGGTTGTGCGACTCGAACCGAGTTACCGCTCACAACCGATATGATCAGCGAACCGCTGCTGCGTTTGGACATTAGCTCGCTAGAGAGCCGCTTGGGCCAGCCTACGCGTAAAATCCGCAAGGATGGCAAAGAGGTTTGGATCTATCGTGAGGAGAACAGTTCAGGGCTGGCACAACTCAAAGGCAATTGCGAGCTGGAGATCGGTTTTACACTACCCGAGGTAACCAGTGTAACGGTGCGCGAGTCGGGCACTACCCCGCTAGCGCAACCACTCGATGCCTGCCGGCCGTTTTATAACAAGCTACGTCCGCTCTAAACGACAAACTGAGAGACTACAGAGCGCATCCGCTCGGCTTGCGCTTGTAGCTCTTGCAGCGACTGCTGCGCTGACATCGCTTTACCTGCAGTATCGTCTGCAATCACATGAATCTCTTCGGCACTCTGACCAATTAAGTTCGACGCTGCCTCCTGCTGTGTCGTGGAGGCCGCAATCTGCTGGTTAATTCCGTCAATCTCATGAACGGCATCAACAATCTCCTGAATCGCTTCACCGGTCAGTCGCGCCTTATCTGACGTGGCATTACTCGCCTCTTGTGATTTTTGAATCACTGTTACCGCTGAATTAGCCGCATGCTGGAGCTTCTCAATCATCCGCTGAATCTCTTCAGTAGAGTCCTGTGTCCGGCTCGCCAACGTACGCACCTCATCGGCAACCACCGCAAAACCACGCCCATGCTCTCCGGCGCGCGCAGCCTCGATTGCCGCGTTCAGCGCGAGCAGATTTGTCTGTTCTGCGATGGTTTGAATAACATCCAATACCGTTCCGATGCTTTCAGTACTGGCTTTAACCTCATCAATAGTGTCACTGGCAGATTGCATATCCTCGGCCAGACGATGGATCTGATCGGAGGTCTGGTGCATCAAGCCTTTACCCGACTCAGCCCGCTCGCCAGCGGAACGCGACACCTCTGCGGCTGACTGCGCGTAACTGGAAACCTCTGATACCGTGGCCACCATTTCAGTGACAGCCGATGCGACCTGTTCTGTTTGAGATTTCTGATTTTGAGCTCCGGAATTTGCCTCAGCGATAACGTTTACCAATCCACTAGATTCATTTATGACCTCGTCGGCAGAGCTCTTAACTTGCAGGATAATATCGCGCGTTTTTGCCAAAAAACCGTTGAATCCAGCCGCCAGATCACCAATCTCGTCTTGAGATTTGAAATCCAGCCTCTGGGTCAGGTCACCGCCTGCTTTGGAGATCTCGGTAAGTTTCGCTGCAACCGCACGTATCGGCGTCACCACCGTGCGCTTGCTAAGCCATGCACAGAGTGCGGCAAACAACAGTCCAATCAAAATTGCGATAGCAACCAGCGTATTCGCCCAGAAAATTGCCGACTCAGCGACCGCTAACTGCCCCTCAACCTTGCCATCAGCGATCTCTTCAATCTCGCCGATATAGTCCAACAAAGCATCAAGCGATGTCGTCATGCGAAGTTCACTTGCTGTGAACTGTTTGTAAGCATCTAGAGTCGCCTGTGTATCAGCCACCAATAACTCGATATCAGCTGCAATCTTATCAACGATATCCACGTCAATACCGCGCGCCCGCAGTACCGACTTGAGTGAGACAAGTGCCTCACCCTCCTCTTGCGCCTGCGCCATACCACTGACAACAACTGGCGATAGCTCCTCGATATTGGCACCGCCAAGAATCTGGCTCAACGCTTGCAGTCCGCGTAGCAGACCGATACGCGTCTCCATAATGGCGTCAGCAACGTCCCACATGCTCTGGATATCTTGCAGAGAGTTGTTGACCAAGGCATCGTCATCCATCCCAGACTCAACACCATCCTCAAGCGCCATCAGTTGCGAGTCGATGATAAATGCGCGCTTCTCTGCACTAAGGCGATTAGATTCTAGCGTCTCGAACTCACTGCTAACTTCCTTCGCTAGCGTGCGGAAGACATCTAACTGAGCCGTAAGTTCTGATGTTTGTGCTCTCTCTAGTAGACCTGAATTTGCCATCCGTCCCAGGGCTTCATCAGCCCCTTCAGAAGCCGCCTCCATGGCAGCGCGCCCCTCATCAAAACTGATGCGGCTGCGCAGAGTGTTTTGCAATGCTATTACCTCTGCCTGAAGTTCGATGGTCCCCTCCATCGCACCATCAGCGGTATCCCAAGCGGGACCCGTTAAGAAACGCAGTTGATTACTGAGTGAAGCGATGCCAGAGAGACCAACCAGACCGGTGGCCAGAATGACACAAGAAAGAAAAACCAGCGCCACGCTGATCTTGCGACTGATCGTCAACTTCATCTTGAGCCCAACCTACTTCTTTTGGGGAGTTACCCTTCAGCATAGCAACAAAATCCGACTACGCTTGTCAGATTTAAGATATTTACAATCATAGGTTTAAAATAACTTACTAGACTCTGTCTTAAGTTTCTCAAAAGCCACAAATGCCAAGTTAACGCTTGCTCTGAGAACCGTTCTATCAGACACTCAGGATAATTTATCAGCTAGTACTCCCATGGATACAGCCACACTTCAAGCCTTCGTCGAAGTCGCACGCACCGGCAGTTTCTCTATCGCGGCCCAGCATCTGTTTGTGACTCAGTCAGCGATCAGCAAGCGCATCGCCCAGCTCGAGTCGCAACTCGATACCCGACTATTTGACCGAATTGGGCGCGGTATCAATCTGACGGAAGCAGGCCGAACTCTGCTGCCGCAAGCCGAGGGCATCCTCACCCAATTTGAGGATGCTCGCCGCACACTGAACAACCTATCTGGCGAGGTAACCGGCAGGCTCTCTTTGGCTGCCAGTCATCACATCAGCCTACACCGCCTGCCTGAAACACTGCGGGCTTTCGTCAAACGCTATCCCCAGGTAGAGATGGACCTGCGCTTCTACGAGTCGGAGGTCGCCTATGAGGCGGTCGTGCATGGCGATATCGAACTGGCACTGATTACCCTATCGCCGGAGAGCGATCCTCGCATCGTCGCCGAAACTGTCTGGATCGATCGTCTGCACTACTGTATTGCCGCAGACCACCCCTTGGCGGAGCGCGACAACGTCGAGTTCGATCAGATCAACGCCTACCCAGCCATTCTGCCCGGAGCAGATACCTTCACCTATCAGATCGTGCACAAACAGCTGGCCACCCTGGGGCTCGAGCCAAATCTGGGCATATCTACCAACTACATGGACACCATCCGCATGATGGTGCGCTCGGGCCTCGGCTGGTCACTACTGCCTGAGACGCTAATCGACGAGCAACTGGTGCGACTCAATACCGGCAGCCAACCCGTTGAACGTCCGCTGGGATATATCTACCACCGCGAACGCACCCTCTCGAACGCGGCCCGTGAACTGCTGCGGCTATTGAAACAGTCGACCACATAGCACACACTAAAGGCTCAATAAAAGTACAGACTGAGCCCTGCGTGACCAACCCACTCCTCGAACAGTTTCAGAACTGGATTAAACAACTGGAGAACAGTCCGGATGCTGCCTTCAGCAGCCAGTTAGCGCAGTGGCAACAGTGGATCTCCAAATTCCACTCAGAGGCCGAATCGATCTCGCCGCAACACGCTGATTTAGTTAAAAAACTGAGTGGTTACTCGGCCGAACTGGTTGAACTGCTGGCAGACCTGACGCGCAGCCAAGCGCGCGGGGCGCCTATCGAGGATCTGATAGACCGGTTGCGCGCCGATCTGCATCAATTCAACGTCTCTCACGTCCTTGAACAAGCAACGCAACCACATCAATTTCTTGACCTCCTGTTTACACTCAAACAGTCGCAGTTAGTACTGAGCGCCGAACAAGTTGCCCAACTAAAACAGAGCCTCGCGCAACTGACACATCCACGGTTCGCTCAACTCAGGGCATTTATAGAAGCTTTGTTGGATTGGAGTCAGGCAAGCAGCACGCTCAGCGAGGAGCTCGACCAAATCAGCAACAGCGCTATCGATCGTTTCCGTAATTTGGCGACCGAGGGGTTAGAGAACGATGCCCTCTTGGATCTCTGGGTCGACTGCTACGACAAGAGCTATCGAGACGGCTTCAACTCCGACGAGCTACAAGCTGCACAGGCGGCTCTGGTCAATAGCCTGGCGCGTTTGCAATTAGGTTGGCAAGCACTTATCGACCAATTTGCAGAACAGCTCGGGCTGCCTTCACGCTCGCAGGTCGATAAGTTGATCGAGGAGTTTGATCAGCAGCGCCGCCGAATTCGCAAGCTTGAGGTAGAACTACAAGCCCTCAAGGCAGCTCAAGACTGATTTATGAAGAGCCCTAAGCCCAAATGAAAAGCTTCTCTGAGCAGCTTAGTGCGCACCAGCAAATGCTCTCCAAAGCTTTGGAGACCCTAAGCACTCTCAACCAGGTCGTGCCAGACTCACTCGAGGGCGAAACGCTGCTAACAGTCGACGCGATGCAGTTGCGCTACTATGCGCCGTATAAGACGAAGAGTAACGCTAAGACCAAGCTGCCACTTCTTATCTGCTACGCGCTGGTGAATCGCCCCTATATCCTTGATCTTGAGCCCAAACGTTCACTGATACGCGACTTGCTATCAGCCGGTCATCCAGTCTATCTGATCGATTGGGGCTACCCCAGCGCTACAGACCGTAACCTCGGTCTAGATGACTACATCTGCGACTACCTCCACAGCGCTGTAGAGGCGGTTAAAGCGCACTCGGACCAACCTCGCATCGACCTACTCGGGGTCTGCCAAGGCGGTGTCTTTTCACTCTGTTACGCCCAACTCGAACCCGAGAATGTTCGTAAGCTGATCACATTGGTGACACCGATCGACACCGAGGTAGAGAACTTCACCTTGTCACAGATGGTTCGCAGAGTGGATATCGCCACACTGGTAAAAGCGCAGGGCAACATCTCTGGCGGCTTGCTGAATCAACTTTACGCCAGCCTCAAGCCTCTGGCTCTTGGGCTGCACAAGCAACTCAATCTAGCGCAGAATCTGGCTGAGCCAGAGCAGGCTCGCACCTTCATGCGCATGGAGCATTGGCTGAACGACAGTCCAGATCTAGCAGGACGCGGTGCAGTGGAGTTTGCCCAAGGCTTTTTTCAGCAGAACGGGCTGATGAACAGGAGTTTAGAGATTGC
>JAYQBD010000094.1:0-7703 GCA_038137135.1 Oceanospirillaceae bacterium
AGGGCGAGCTGCTTACCTCTAAAAAACCGGTGCGAGTGCGCCGGTTTTTTTGTTTTTAAGCTCTTTTTGACTGGCATAATGGATTTAGAAGCGTCCCGAAAGATTTAGAAGAACAGAGAAGGAAAATTGGCGTTGAATCTAATTTGGTTTCGAAATGATCTAAGGCTGCACGCCAACCCTGCAATCGAGCGAGCGGCTGAGACTAACGAGGCAGCAGTGGCTGTTGTCTGTCTTACCCCTCAGAGCTGGAGTGAGCACGATGAGGGTGTTGTGCGCATGGGCTTTTGGCGCGCGCGCTTGCTCGCCCTCAAAGCAGAACTCGAGCAGTTAGGCATTCCCCTCAGAGTGTTGGAGGTTGGGCACTTTTCAGGTTGCGCGGATGCGCTGCTGAAACTGATGCAGGAGCTGGGAGCTACTCGGCTTGTGTGTAACCAAGAGTATCCACTGAATGAACGTCTGCGTGACTTGGCAGTGGAGCAGGCCTTGACCTCAGCTGGACTTCAGTTCGAAAGCCTCCATGGTGAGTTGATCATTCCCCCGGGCGAGGTGAAAACTGGGCAGGGTACAGATTTCAAAGTTTATACCCCCTTCGCGCGCGCTTGGCGTCGGCAGTTGCACCGTTTTGATCGACCCATTCGCGCAGTTAAGGAGATCTTTCCCGCAAGCGGTGTCGCCTCTGATGAGGTGCCTGAGGATCTGGGATGGCAGCCGCTGAGGCATGATGCAGAGCGCTGGCCTGTTGACTCGGAGGCAATTCGCGCCAGAGTGTATGAGTTTGTTGAGCAGCGCGAGGCGGATTATGCCGAGAAACGCGATTTCCCTGCGGTTGACGGTACCTCCAAGCTCTCCCCGTATCTGACGATCGGAGCGGTCTCGCCGCTGCAGTTGATGCATGTGTTGCGCAACCACTATAAAGATGAGTCTTGGTTGGAAGGCAGTTGGCTCAATGAGATTATCTGGCGCGAATTCTATCGTCATCTTCTGGTCGCATTTCCAGAACTCAACAAACTTGAACCTTTCAGACCCGAGACTGAAGCTCGCATTACCTGGTTGGAAAACCCCGAGGGTTTTAATGCCTGGTGCCGTGGTGAAACGGGGTTTCCGATTGTTGATGCTGCGATGAAGCAGTTGCTCGAGACAGGCTGGATGCACAACCGCTTGAGAATGGTCGTAGGTTCGTTCCTGACTAAGCTTCTTGGGGTGGATTGGCGTCTCGGTGAGAAGTTTTTTATGCAGAACCTAATCGACGCTGATTTCCCCTCTAATCTTGGTGGATGGCAGTGGTCGGCCTCGACTGGAGCTGATGCAGCCCCCTATTTCCGGATTTTTAACCCGATAACGCAGAGTCAAAAGTTTGATGCTCAAGGGGAGTTTATAGCGCATTGGCTGCCGGAGCTGGCCAATCTACCCGCCAAGCAACGTCATCTGCCGGGCGCAGGTGCTGAGTTCGGTCGCCCGGAGCCAATTATTGATTACTCAAGTGCGCGCAAACGAGCGTTAGACAGTTACAATAGTGGTTAACACGAACTTCGAGTCACGCTATTAGAGTCTACGATGGATTGGCATAAACTACTCTCGGCTAAGCGCTTTGGTCATGCGCAGCCGAGTGCGCAGGAGGCTGGCCGCAGTCAGTTCCACAAGGATCATGACCGTATCATCTTCTCCAGTGCTTTTCGTCGCCTGGGTCGCAAGACTCAGGTGCACCCACTGGCCCTCAATGATCATATCCATACTCGCCTGACGCACTCGATTGAGGTGGGCAGTTTAGGTCGCAGCCTCGGTATTCGCGCCGGTGAACTCATTGCAGATCGTCTGCCTGAGGGAATCTCAGCAGATGATCTGGGCACCATTGTGCAGTCAGCCTGCTTGGCACACGATATCGGCAATCCCCCTTTTGGCCACGCGGGCGAATATGCCATTCGCGACTGGTTTCGTCAGCGACAAGGCGATGCGCGTTTTTCCCAGCTGAGCGTTGAGGAGTGGGCTGATCTCTCCACCTTTGAGGGTAACGCTCAGGGGTTTCGCGTGGTGACGCGTATTGAAAATCATTTGATGAATGGAGGCCTGCGTCTGACCCACGCAACCTTGGGGACACTACTCAAGTACCCTTGGTCGGCCCGCCATGGGGGTAAAAAAGGCAAATATAGCTGCTACCAAGCCGAGCTCGATATTCTTGAGTCTTTGGCGCGTGATCTAGGCTTGGTTCGCTTAGAGTCTGATCGCTGGTGCCGTCACCCTCTCAATTTCTTGATGGAGGCGGCGGATGATATCTGTTACGCCATCCTCGATTTGGAGGATGCAATTGAACTGGGGCTGCTCAGCTTTGATGAGGTGAAACCGATACTGTTGAAACTTTGCGGCGATCTGAGTTTCGATGACGAGATCTTTGCGACTCAGGCCTCCTCGCGCCGGAAAATATCGGCGCTGCGTGGCCGTGCGATGGAGAACATGGTTAACTCATCGGTCGATGTTTTCGCATCAAACTTGGATGCTTTGATGGCCGGAGAGTATCACGGAGAGTTGCTCGGTGATGGCGATCCAATGGTGCGTGATGGACTGGCTGAAGCTAAAGGGATTGCGCAGCAGCGAGTCTTCCCTGATACCCGCAAGGCGGAGTTGGAAGTTGGCGCATACACAATTCTCGGCGTTCTAGTTGAAGCCTTCATTGAGGCAGTGTGGGAACAGCACGACAAAGGTGCGGATAACCTCTGCTATCGCAGTGAGAAGATAATGAGCCTAATGGGTATCCATGCGCCAAGCGCCGATGATTCACTCTATTCGGGTTATATGCGTGCGTTGGACTTTATCTCCGGTATGACCGACTCGTACGCCAGTTACCTTGCGCGCCAAATTGGCGGCGGTATTCGAGTATAGGAGGGGTCATGGCATCTTTATCAGATCAACTTAGCCGTCTAGTCTACTCAACCGAAAAGGGCGACCTCTGTCCAGAGTGCAGGGAGGCACGAGCTCAGTGTGTCTGCGCGGAACTGGCCGATCAGAAGCGTATGTCCAGTTTGGACGGCATTGTGCGAATCCGTCGCGAAACCTCGGGGCGAAAAGGCAAGGGTGTGACTACAATTTCAGGAGTGGCTCAGCCTGATACTGAGCTCAAAGCACTCCTTAAGCGTCTTAAAAAGAGCTGCGGTACCGGCGGCACTTTAAGCGAAGGGGTCATCGAAATACAGGGTGATCATCGTGACAAGATTAAAGCCATGCTGGAGAAAGAGGGCTACCACGTTAAGTTGGCCGGCGGTTAGCTTTTTGCTCGCTATGTCGCTCAGCACACTGGTTTGGGCGCAACTCTATGAGTATCGGGATAACACGGGGCGGCGTGTGTTTGTCGATCGTATTTCGGCAGTCCCGCTGCAATATCGTGATCAGCTCGTATCTCGCGAAACCTATCAATCCTCACCCAAAGAACGTGTTGCTGCGCAGAGGCTGCGTGAGATCAGTCAGTTGGAGGTGGCTTTGCGCCGCATCGATCGACTGCTTGCTAACGCCAGTTCACCGATCAGTTTTAACAACAATCAGGTAGTTGTGCCGGTCGAAATAGGCCGAGGTAATCGCAGTCGCACTTTGAAGCTGCTGTTGGATACCGGTGCTAACCGTACGGTGTTTCATCGCGAAGCGCTCTCAGGCTTAGTCTCTGAGGACCGATTGGTCGGTGGCGCCCGTACGGCAAGCGGTGAGGAGATCCCTCTTTATCAGGCGAAAGTTGATCGCCTGCAGATCGGCCCGTTCGAAATTAGTCCGGCTCAGGTACAACTGTTAGAGTTTCGTGGTAGCTCAGCGCATCAGGGGCTGCTGGGTATGGATCTGCTCTCCCAGGTTGAATATCAACTCGATCTGGAGGGAAAAAAGCTACAGTGGGCGCCAGATCAGATCGCAGAACTTGAGGTTGAGCGTCAATCGCTTATCGATCGAATTGCACTGCTGCGGCAACAGCCTGAGCTTAGATCCCAATCTGCGCCTGAGCCATAGAGAGTTCCATGCGAGCCTTCAGAAGGCGGTAGAGGGCGATCGCTGCATCGATCTCCTCTTTGCGATTTGTCAGACTCTCGATATTCAATCCTAAGGGTAAGCCCAGTGGGATAACCGCTGCGAGGATCTGTCTGAGATTCGCATAACAGATGCGCTGACTCTCAAGCAGTGGGTTTTCGGCATCGAGTATACGGTAACCGGTCGCTTCTGGAATAGAGATACCTAACCAGCGCATAAACTCCAATGTTTTCGCACTTCCGCAAGGGGTAAAGGTGAGAATGATGCGTGCCGGCTCAATATCTTGCTCACGACATTCACGGGCGTAAGCCGTCAACATATCGATGGTAGCCTGGGGGTTATAGACGGCCTGAGAGATAAAGTAGCTGCAACCCTGTCGCTGCTTCTCAATTAGGCGAAGGTGCTCATCACCTTTCTTTACGTGACGCTCAGCGATACTGACACCGCCCAGCTGGATTGCGGTCGCTGATGTTTGGGTTGTCTCATAAGCTTCTGGCAGTGACATTTTCGCGGTATTCGCTGCTGGGCTGCCAACTAGCACAAGATTTGACTGATCAAATTCGTGGACCGTCTCATCTAACCAAGATCGAAATTCTGCTTTGCTACCCTGTGCAACCGAGTTATAGGTAACGGTCCCTAAACCGTTCAGCTCGCCGAGAATTTTTGCATATTCGCGAGGATCGCGAGTCCGCGAAAACGGGAAGGGGCGAGGCGTTGAAATTCGCGCACTCTCATCCTGAATATCGTAGACGATCATGCCGTCGTACTCGCTATTACTCAAACGGGCCAGCAGCTTCCGAGCGATCCCGCGCATGGTCTCATCATCTGTACCCTCCTTGGGTGGAGTGGTTCCGATTAGATAGACCCCTAGGTCGCGTTTGCTCAGTTTCTCGGCGAGTGTCAAAGACATGCCAGCCCCTTAATCAGTGTTGTCGTCAGAATGCAGTGGGGTGTAAGTATATAGGTGAATCATATTCATGCGATCCTCCCTAAACATGAAATGTTTAACTGATGAGCTGAGTCCAGCTCATATGGAGCTCACCTGAAACCAATTTGCAGAGATGTTTTCATGTTGTTGGTCAGTTCTGGTCTGCTGTATGGACTAACGGGTGTTCGCGTATCCATCGGCATGGATGGCCAGAATCTTCAACCGCGAAGCGAAGTGTCACGGTTTGGGGCGGGTCCTAGCGCAGCGCATTGGATAGCAGAGCGTCTAGGATAGCCGAGCCATTTGGATAGCGAAGCCTTAAGCCTAGAGCTTACGAACGACGTTGAGACCATCACGCACTGTAAGGAAGACATTTTCAACCTCTGGATCATCCGCGATAAACTGGTTGCACTCGACCAGCACGTCGTCTATCTCGGATTCGGGCTGCAGCACTTTCCCTGACCAGAGCACGTTGTCCAGTATGATCAGGCCGCCGGGCTCCGTCAGCTCTTTCACCCTTAGGTAGTAGTTCATATAGTTGCGCTTGTCGGCGTCGATAAAGGTGAAGTCGAACGGGCCTTCCAACGTGTCGAGCGTGTCTAGCGCGCGGCCGAAAATTACGTCAATCTTGTGCCCGTGCTCTGAGCGCTCAAAGAACGTTTTGGCAAAGTCGATCGCACGTGGGTTGGTCTCGCAGCAGATGATCTTGCCATCCTGCGGCATCCCCTCTGCGATGGATAGAGCCGAGTAACCAGTAAACATACCTATCTCGAGCGCGCGCTTGGGTTGCTTGAGCGCTGCAAGCATTTTCAGTGTGCGTCCGACCAGGCGGCCGGAGAGCTTTTGCGGCCAACCCATATTGAGATTTGTCTGGTCGATCAGCTCCTGCAACAGCGCCGGCTCTTCGCCGGTCACCAGAAAAGCGTAATCCTCGATTGCTTCATCGACGAGAAAGTCGGGCATGTGGGGCTCCTTGTGGGGCGGCTTATTGGCTGGCCTGTTTCACAGTTTTGATGATGGGGCTTCCCCAGAAAGTCGTGCCTGCCTTGAGGCCTTTCCAGCGGTATTGGCACAACTCCAGATCCGAAGTGACACACTCGAGTTGTTCAATAGAAACGCCCGTAGGGAGTTTTTGACAACCCTGCTCAGGATCTTTGCCAACGCCATAGAGGCGGGCACTGAGTAGTTGCCGGTAGAGTGGCTCAGTTTGACACACCCAATGCTGTGACTCCTGCGCTGAGGTAGCTGTGCTCGCTAGGGCCAAAGCCGGGGCTAATAGTAAAAATCTTAACTCTTTCATCGTATAAGTCTGGAGCTGAAGCTTCGCTCTTCGTACAATCTGCGGAAACTGTTTAGGATTATACTGATGAACGAAGCGCTATACATCTTTCTTGCTGCGGGTCTTGTCTCAATGTCTGCTGCGCTCAGCGCCAGCGCGCTGAACAAACTGACTGACGACGAGAAGCCTGATTGGCTCAAAAGCAAGAACGCGCAGGTATCGGTGGTGCTTACCGGTAACTTTGCTGCGCTAAGCTTAGTGGGGGCGATGGCGTATGGCTTTCTTACTCAGCACTGGTCTATACCGCTCTCCTGCATGTTTCTGACCTTTCCTATCATTCATATTGCTGTGTTGCAGCGCATGCTGGGTGATAAGACTACGCTGATACTTATGTTACCGCTGACTGTGCTGGCCGATATCTATCTCTACATCAATTGGCCCTAACCCTTCTCATCTGAGCGATTCTTGCTTCGATTTAGAGTTGCTCCGCCCTTCCGTCCTCCATACTAAACAGGCGCTTCTGAATAGAAGCGCTTTTTTGGTATTGACGTTGCTGAGCCCGCAGTAAATGTTCATAGAGCTGTGTATTAGTTTTTCTTAAAATCAAAAACGATTTTTGAATTGTATTTAAATTATCAATATTAGATTTTGATTAAATTATGTTTATTCAATATCTATTTTTGATATTTCGATAATTATTCAAAAATTAATATTGATTTTATATTCCTATTTCATAGAAAAATATAATCCAACTTATGTATCTGATAGCCCTTTATTTATGCTTTTGGTCATCTTTAAGTGATTGATAAATAATAGTTTAAGTTGAATTTATAGACTTTTTAGATGATATTCGATGACTAAATTAGTTGTTGCTTTTATGAACAGCGCTGGTTGATAATTGTGCTAATATTAATGATAAGAGCGCAGAAATCTCTTTTATTTATTCAAATACAAAGATGGTTTTTGGGCTCACAGCGGGTAACCGCCTTTTTCTGGACAGGTTAAAACAGGTGACAGATCCTAAAATGATTGTTGCGCTCGACATCGGTACCTCGAAAGTGGTCTGTATGGTCGCCGAAGTTGGGCAAGATGGCAGCGTTGATGTCGTCGGTGTTGGGTCACACCCCTCTCGCGGTCTAAAGCGCGGCGTTGTCGTCAATATCGAATCCACAGTTCAATCTATTCAGCGTGCAGTGGAAGCCGCCGAGCTCATGGCGGGTTGTAAGGTGCACTCCGTCAGTGTCGGTATCTCCGGTAGCCATATCGATAGCCATAATTCGCACGGTATAGTCGCTTTGCAGAGCCGCGAAGTGACCGAATCTGACCTTGAACGTGTTATTGAGGCAGCCCAGGCAATTGCAATTCCTGCTGACCAGCGCATTCTCCATATTCTTCCTCAGGAGTACTTGATCGATAACCAAGAGGGCATTAAAGAACCTCTCGGTATGTCGGGTGTGCGTCTCGAAGCGAAGGTTCACCTGGTAACCGGTGCAACTA
>JAYQBD010000095.1:0-7668 GCA_038137135.1 Oceanospirillaceae bacterium
ACACCACCGCGAGTCAGGAACTCGTGGTCAGCTTCCAGTGCGTCCAGAGCTTCTTCCAGTGAGCCACACACCTGTGGAATCTGAGCTGCTTCTTCAGCAGGCAGGTCGTACAGGTCTTTGTCAGCTGCATCGCCAGGGTGGATCTTGTTCTGGATACCGTCCAGACCAGCCATCATCAGCGCTGCGAAACACAGGTATGGGTTAGCGATTGGATCAGGGAAGCGAGTCTCGATACGACGGCCTTTAGGACTAGTCACGTATGGAATACGGATAGACGCTGAACGGTTACGTGCAGAGTACGCCAGCATTACTGGAGCTTCGAAGCCTGGTACCAGACGCTTGTATGAGTTAGTACCTGGGTTACACAGAGCGTTCAGTGCTTTAGCGTGCTTGATGATACCACCGATGTAGTACAGAGCTTCTTCGCTCAGACCAGCGTAAGCGTCGCCTGCGAAGATGTTCTTGCCATCTTTAGACAGAGACTGGTGAACGTGCATACCAGAACCGTTGTCGCCAACGATTGGCTTAGGCATGAAGGTAGCAGTTTTGCCGTAAGCGTGAGCAACGTTGTGGATTGCATACTTAAGAATCTGAACTTCGTCAGCTTTCTTAACCAGCGTGTTACCCGCAACACCGATCTCACACTGACCAGCAGTAGCAACTTCGTGGTGGTGTACCTCTACGTGCAGACCCATAGCGGTCATGGCATCACACATAGCCGCACGCATATCGTGCAGAGAATCGACTGGTGGTACTGGGAAGTAACCGCCTTTAACACGTGGACGGTGGCCAGTGTTGCCGCCTTCAAACTTGTGGTTAGAAGACCAAGCAGCTTCTTCAGACGATACAGAGTAACCACAGCCTGACATGTCAGAGTGGAAGTGAACTTCGTCGAATACAAAGAACTCTGGCTCAGGACCGAACATAGCGCTGTCAGCGATGCCAGTAGATTTCAGGTACTCTTCTGCGCGCTTAGCAACAGAACGTGGGTCACGCTCGTAGCCCAGGCCAGTAGCCGGCTCAACGATGTCACAACGAACGATAACAGTTGCATCTTCAGAAAACGGATCAACGATAGTCGCTGAGTCGTCTGGAAGAAGGATCATGTCAGAGTCATTAATGCCTTTCCAACCGTTGATGGAAGAGCCATCAAACATTTTACCTTCTTCGAAGAAGTTCTCGCCTACTTCGTGAGTAGGAATAGTTACGTGCTGCTCTTTACCGCGTGAATCAGTAAAACGTAGGTCAACCCACTTAGCACCAGTTTCTTTAATCAGATCCAGAGTCTTGGACATTGGCTCTCTCCATTCCAGGTATTGCCAGACTTATTAGCTTAGTTACGCTCTACGTGAGCGTGCTGTTTAAAAACGCGCTGGGATATAAGCAAGCAGTATGCCAACCGCCTCAAACAGCTTTAAGATCAACAGTTGGAGCGATTTGCGCCCTCAGAGCGAGCAAAATATTGCACCAATATTGAACACGACAGCTACATTTGCACTATTATAGTGCGGCGCGTATGAGTCGCATTCAGATCTGGTGCAATATCATACTCTCAGTAGAATTTTTTGCACTATTTTCGTGAATCCATATACCCCAATTAACTGGGCATTTAGGTCGCGCCGCGAGGGTTAGGAGCGTATAATTTCGCGCACTTAATATTCAGGAATATCCTCGTGATCGAAAACTTACGCAACATCGCCATCATCGCACACGTCGACCATGGCAAAACCACGCTTGTCGACAAACTTCTGCAGCAGTCAGGCACCCTTGGCCGCCGCGACGAGGGCGCTGAACGTGTCATGGACTCTAACGACCAGGAGAGAGAGCGCGGCATCACCATTCTGGCGAAAAACACAGCCATCACATGGAACGATTACCGCATCAACATCGTTGACACTCCGGGACACGCCGACTTCGGTGGCGAAGTAGAGCGCGTACTGTCGATGGTCGACTCGGTTCTACTGCTTGTAGACGCGGTCGATGGCCCAATGCCGCAGACCCGTTTCGTAACGCAGAAGGCTTTCGCACGAGGCCTCAAGCCAATCGTAGTTATTAATAAAATCGACCGCCCAGGCGCTCGCCCAGACTGGGTTATGGATCAGGTTTTTGATCTGTTCGATAACCTCGGCGCGACTGATGAGCAGCTCGACTTCCCCGTTGTCTATGCCTCCGCAATCAACGGTATCGCTGGCGATGACCACGAAGCGATGGGCGAAGATATGGATGCGTTATTCCAGGCCATCGTAAAATATGTTGAAGCACCGCGTGTTGACGTCGACGGCCCCTTCCAGATGCAGATCTCAGCTCTGGACTACAACTCGTTCCTCGGTGTAATCGGTGTCGGCCGTATTACTCGCGGCAAAGTTAAAACCAACACTCCGGTAAAAGTCATCGACAGCCACGCCAAGGTGCGTACGGGTCGCGTACTGAAAATCATGGGCTACCACGGTCTAGAGCGTGTCGATGTCGACAACGCTCAGGCGGGCGACATCGTCTGTGTAACAGGTTTGGACGAGCTCAACATCTCCGACACCCTCTGTGATCCAGAACTGGTCGAAGCGCTGCCAGCTCTCTCAGTTGACGAGCCAACTGTATCAATGACCTTCCAGGTGAACGACTCGCCATTCGCAGGTCAGGAAGGCAAGTTCGTCACCAGCCGAAACATCAAAGAGCGTCTTGAACGTGAGCTAATACACAACGTTGCGCTGCGCGTTGAAGATGGCGACTCTCCCGAGAAATTCCGTGTTTCCGGTCGTGGCGAGCTGCACCTATCGGTTTTGATCGAGTCGATGCGTCGTGAAGGTTTCGAGCTTGGCGTATCACGTCCAGAGGTAATCCAGAAAGAGGTTGATGGTCAGATTCAGGAACCTTACGAAGTCGTTATGATCGACGTCGAAGAGGAGCACCAGGGCTCTATCATCGAAGAGCTCGGCAAACGTCGCGCTGATATGACCAATATGGAAGTGGATGGTAAAGGCCGTGTGCGCCTGACGTTCATGACTCCGTCACGTGGTCTGATCGGTTTCCGTAGCCAGTTCCTGACAATGACTTCGGGCACCGGCATCATGACTTCAGTCTTTGACCACTACGGTCCGGTTAAAGAGGGTGAAACAGTTACCCGTAACAACGGTGTACTGGTCTCTATGGTTAAGGGCAAGGTGCTCGGCTTTGCACTCTTCAATCTACAGGAGCGTGGCCGCTTGATGATCGGTCCTAACATCGACGTGTACGAAGGCATGATCATCGGTATCCACAGCCGCAATAACGACCTGGTCGTTAACCCAACTAAGGGTAAGCAGCTTACCAACGTTCGCGCATCAGGTACCGATGAGAATATCGTTCTGACACCGCCGATCCGCTTCTCACTGGAGCAGGCGCTGGACTTCATCGAAGATGACGAACTGGTGGAAGTAACACCAGAGAGCATTCGCATCCGCAAGAAACTACTGAAAGAGAACGAGCGCAAGCGCGCCAAGAAGTAACTCTCTCAGAAGTGGAGAAAACGGCGAGCGGCCCTAGCGGCTACTCGCCGTTTTTTTATGCTGAAATGCACTAGCCTGAAGAGTAGACTCAAGTCTGATACTTGCACCAACTCTGTTCGCTAGGATTGCCAATGGCCAACTCTATTTTCTATCGCGTCAGCCCGATCCTCTTCTCGATTATCGGCATGGCGATGAGCCACAATCTCTTCTTCCTGATACTGCCGCTGCAGATGAAGCAGGCAGGGCTGGACTCTTCGCAAGTCGGTTTTGCGATGGGTATGTTCGCGGCAGGCTCAATTGCTGCAGGCCTATTCGGTTCCAAGGTCGTCAATCGAGTCGGCCATATACGAGCCTTTGCCAGCATGGCGGCAACACTCTCAATCGTCTCGATAGCCCACTCGTTCATGGACTCGTTCATACTGATCTCTGCACTGCGAGTGATTGCCGGTTTCTGTTTTATCACTAGCTTTATCACACTAGAGAGCTGGCTAAACGTAATGAGCGACAGCAGTAACCGAGGCAAGCTATTCAGCGTCTACCAGATCTTTTTTGCCCTTGGTTTTGGCTCGGCACCCTTCCTCATGGAGAAAACAGGACAAGGGGATATTCGCCTCTACGGCCTAGTGAGCGCCGTATTGGCAGTCGCGCTGATCATTATGGCTATGAGCCGTATGCCCCAACCTGAATTGCCGGGACGCGCACGGGCCATGGCACTGAAAAAACTATGGAACTACTCACCCTCGGGCACTTTCTCCTGTCTGATTGCAGGTTCAATCGGTTCAGCTAGCGTTTCATTGATAGCACTTTACGCCTATGAGCGCGGCTTCAGCGGCGTGCTTCTATCAGTGATTCTTGGCTCCTACCTGCTTGGTGGCCTACTAACACAGTACCCTACAGGCTGGTTCGCTGACCGCTTCGATAAGCGTACCGTTGGATCCGGCCTGATGCTCGTCGGCGTCTTATCAAATGCCGTGATTATCTTGGACTACTACTCCAACCTACCGACAAGTCTGGTCGTCATTTTCTTCCTGCTATCAGGCGGAGCGGGCGCTGCTATCTTCCCGCTGGCGGTCACGCAGGTGTTCGACCATATCGACACCAAAGAGGCACTGCCTGCAACAAGCACAATGCAGATTCTACTTGGTGTTGGTGGTGTAGTAGGGCCGATCATTGCCGGTACATTGATGACTGCCTTTACTGAGATCTGGCTCTACTTCTACGTCATCGCCCTGCATATGCTGCTGATGGCATTCCTTCTAGTACGTAAACTCTTTATTCGAACAGAGCGTCTCAAGCCAGCCCAGCCCTACCAGGTCACTACCAACCCAGCCTCGGTTCCGCCGCTGGAAGAGTATGTTGCAGCGGAGATCGCTGAACCGGCACTCAAATTGCTGATTGAAGCCCTAAAACAGGACCCGAAGAATCCGCGAGCACTTATCAAGACGATGTTTGATTCAACCAATCTGCGTGCCAACGAAGTTGCATTGCAGATGGTCCTAAAACTACCTAAGCGCGCGGGCGAACTGATGGAGAGCTTTGTAGCGCTCTATCCGGAAAAACGTTTGGAAGTTGCACGAGCACTGACCGACTTTTTCGACCTGCACAAAACACGCATTAATTATGCGATCGTTGAGGGATTAAAAACCGATGCCAATGAAGATGAGTGTGCAGAGATCGATCGACTGATTGAGATTCGTAAGCAACGGCTCAAAGAGGCAGGACTACCGGTAGAATGAGACCACTATATCCAGAACTAAAACCCAACCAAACTGAGATGCTCAGCGTAGACTCTGAGCACAATTTGCATCTGGAAGAGTCCGGCAATCCAGACGGTATTCCCGTGCTCTTCGTGCATGGCGGTCCCGGTGGCGGCTGCTCGCCGGATCACAGGCGCTTTTTCAGTCCTGAGGCCTACCGCATTATTTTGTTCGACCAGCGCGGTTGCGGCCAATCTACGCCACACGGCTCGCTGAGCAACAACACCACCCAGGCACTCATTGCCGACATGGAGTTAATCCGCGAGCACCTTGGCATAGACACATGGCTACTATTTGGTGGCAGTTGGGGCTCAACGCTCAGTCTAGCCTATGCGCAGGCTCATCCAGAGCGGGTGCAGGGGCTGGTGCTACGCGGCATCTTCCTTTGCCGTAAACGCGATATCGATTGGTTCTATCAGGATGGGGCTAGCCATATATTCCCAGACTACTGGCAGGAGTACATCGCTCCAATTGCAGAGGAGCAACGAGATTCCATCTTGCCGGCATACTACGAACTCCTAACCAGCGAAAATGAAATTGCGCGTATGGCCGCTGCCAAGGCTTGGTCTGTTTGGGAGGGTCGCTGTTCGACGCTCCACCCCAACCCTGATCTAGTCGACCATTTTGGTGATCCGCACGTTGCATTGGCAATGGCACGGATCGAGGCGCACTACTTCATTAACAACTCATTCCTTGAGGACAATGCTCTGCTTAAGAATGCCGATAAATTAAAAGGCATTCCGACCTGGATCGTGCATGGTCGATATGACGTTGTCTGCCCTATCGAACAGGCATATCTCCTTCACCAAGCGATGCCTGAAGCAGAGCTCAACATCATACGTGATGCCGGTCACTCAGCCTTCGAGCCTGGCATCACTGACCGACTGATTCAGATTACTGACCAGTTCGCCAACCTGGAGCGGGATGCATGAAAGGACTGATTCAACGCGTATCCGCTGCAAAAGTTGAGGTAGATGGAGAGACTGTTGGAGAGATCGGAGGCGGTATTCTGCTACTTCTTGGCGTGGAGCGCGAAGATAACGAAGTCAAAGCGGAGAAGCTGCTACATAAAGTGCAGAATTACCGCATCTTCGGCGACGATCAGGGCAAGATGAACCTAAGTTTGCAGGATATCCAAGGTGAACTACTGGTTGTATCTCAGTTCACACTCGTTGCAGATACTGCAAAAGGGATGCGACCGGGTTTCTCAAAAGGAGCCACCCCAGCTGAGGGCGAACGGCTCTATCAATACTTTGTCAGTAAAGCCAAGGAGACAGGTCTAAACGTCCAGACCGGACGCTTTGGTGCCAACATGCAAGTCAGCCTCACTAACGATGGTCCTGTTACTTTTTGGGCTGAGACCTGATAGATGACCCGACAGCAATTCGGCTTATTGGTACTCCTATCCGTACTCTGGGGTGGATCGTTTCTATTTATCGGCATCGCGGTTGAACAGATAGCTCCGCTACACTTAGTTTTCATGCGTGTAGCGATCGCCGCTGCGGTCATGCTGGTTGTGCTTAGAGTGATGGGTGTTGCGTTGCCCACAAACCTATCGGGCTGGAAGCCCTTTCTGGTTATGGGGGCACTCAACAACGTTATTCCGTTCACCTTTATCTTCTATGCCCAGACGGAGATATCAGTGAGCCTAGCCTCAATCGTAAATTCCACAACACCGGTCTTTACCTTCCTGATTCTAGCCGCGGCAGGAGCAGAAAAGCTGGTACCGAACAAACTCTTGGGTGCTCTAGTGGGCATTTGCGGCGTAATCATCCTAGTAGATCCAACACACCTAGTTTTCGACTCAGCAACAAAAGGAATTCTCTTTAGTACCAGTGCGGCAATAAGCTACGGTTTCTCTGGGCTCTGGGCCAAACGACACCTTTCCAGCACCCCGCCACTACAGTCTGCAGGTTGCCAGCTCATCTCCTCAACTTTGATACTCGGCTTACTCTTACCCTTTATAGGACCCGCAATACCAGCAGAGCTACCCGATCTCAACGTCATCGCGTCAGTCTTAGCCCTATCCGTCCTCTCTACGGCATGGGCATATGTGATCTTCTTCCGGCTGATCACCGAGACAGGTGCAAGTAACGCTATGCTGGTAACTTTGCTTGTACCTGTATCGGGATCTTTCCTCGGCTGGCTAGTAATGAACGACCAACTGAGCTTGCATCAAATTACCGGTGCGCTGGTGATTGCAGCAGCGTTGGTTGTCATCGATGGTCGCGTTTGGCGGCGAATCAGAGGCTATCAATAGGGTCTATTTAGAGTTTGCTTAGTTCAGGGAGACCCGCTTAAAACCTGGACGGTTTTACATCGCCGAGTGCATGGATGCACGATGAGGCTATGCCGTAGGGAACGCATACGATAGTGGTATACCTAGAAACGAACTGAACTAGCTTAGCTCTGGGTAACCCAACCGGCAG
>JAYQBD010000096.1:0-7655 GCA_038137135.1 Oceanospirillaceae bacterium
GACTGCATACACCAAGCTTCGTCACACTGCGTACAGGTGTAAGGCACCTTGCGGCCCTCTTCTTCAAAGCTGAAAACTTTGATACGCGACTGTGAAGGGTTGTAGACACCGGTGTTTTCGAGCGAACACGCCATCTCACACTGTAGACAGCCGGTACACTTGGCAGGATCTATATACAGAGACTTTTGCATAGTTATTCCTTGTTATTTTGACGAATGCGATTCTGGTACACCGCATTCCTATGGTCGATTAACGCAGAGACTATTTATGCAAAATGCCCCGCGCCTACGGCTTCCCAACGCTTAAAGTAAGCGAACCACCTAAGCTTGTCTATTGATGCGCACTATACTTTCGTACTTAAAAAATGGGTCTTTAGTACTAGTCCCTATTTCTTTGAATTCTCAGTCTTTTTAACTCGTGAGGCGCGATTTAAGTGAAAACAGACCCCGTTGCCGGGGTCAAGGAAGATGCCCCCTGAATGCTGCCACTCAAATAGGCACGACTCGGTTAAATCACGGACAGGAGTTCCAAGCGCTGAAGCGTCTCAGTACATCAATCTGCGCACCATTAGGCTAAGAGTTTTGGCTAGCAATTCCCATACGACTTCGGCGTAGAAACTATCCTTCTATGGTCCTAGTTTCGTTGCCGGGATTTGAATCGATAACTCTACGGTAGAATGCCAGCTCAGTCTCGAGTGCGCTTATTTGGTTTTCCAGCTTTCTGAAGCCGTGCCCCTCATCACTGAAGTATTTAGCCGTTACGTCCACGCCACGTTGTTCCAGTGCATTAACCATGAGTTGAGTCTGATCGGGGGTTACAACGCTATCTCTCATACCTTGAAGAAACAAAACGGGCGATCGAATCTTGTCGATAAGAGAGCGTGGTGTGTCGTAGTTTTTCTCTGGTAGCAGCCAGTCGAGATAGTGTGATTCGAATTTGTGCGTGCTCTGTTTAAGCGTTTCCGGATCCATGACACCGAAGTAGGAGGTTCCTGCGGCAATCTTATCTGATTTGGCTAGCGCCAATAGGGCTGAAAATCCGCCCGAGCTGCGTCCTCGAATAAATACCTTGCCCGCCTGCGCAAGCCCCAGGTCGATTAGGTGCTTTATGGCGTGCTCGATATCCTCAACTTCGGTTTTACCCCAGCTTTTTTTCAGGACAAAGCGATAGTGGCGGCCAGAGTTGCTGCTGCCGCGATAGTTAAGATCGAACAGGGCGAACCCCTGATTGCACCAATACTGGATAGCGAGATTAAAGATCGGGTAGGTCGACGACGTCGGCCCGCCGTGAAGTGTTATCAGTAATGGGGGAGGCTCAGCAAGCGTTGTGCGTTGGTTAACTGTGTTGGATGCCGCGTAGTAGTAACCATGTACTTGGTGCCCGTTGACCTCAAATTCGATTAACTTGGGCAAGCAGGTGCGTTCAATGTCCTCTCTATGGGGGGGCGTTAATCGTTTCGGTCTAGCGCCAATAATATCGATCTCAAGTAGTTGTAGGGCTTCAGCCGGGCCAGCCGCTATGACGGCAAGCAGACCCTGATGGTAGCTCAGTTCACGAAAGTGGTTATATCCGGGCAGAGCTAATCGCTGCTCTCCAATAAATAACTCGACACCGGTTGCTGAATATTCGAAGCGAATAAGCGCATCGGAGGTCTTCTCATACTGACGTATACCACTCTGCCAAGGTGAGGAGATGTGATCAATCTGTTCGCGACTGAGTGGGGTCGTCCTATTTGACAACTCATCTCGGCTATAAATGCTCCAGTAACCGCTGTGATCGCTGACGAAGCAGAGTTGACCGTCGGCTGAGAAGGAGGGCATGACCATCGACTCGCTGTCAGCTTGCTCGCGCGGAATAGCGCGTGTGTTACTTAAGCCCTCGTCGGTTAGTTCTGCGCAATAGATCTGAGTATCGGTCCAGGGAAGGCTGGGGTGATTCCAAGTTACCCAAGCGAGTCGATCTTGTTGAGGGCTAAGCGTCAGCCCCGAATAGAAGTCGTTGCCGGCCTGCAGTGTAACTATCTCACCGGTCTCTAGATCCAGGCGCCCGATCCTGTTCTCAACCTCGATAGCCGAGTGCAACTCCCAAATAAATATCAGGCTGTTGGTGGGTTGGTGCCACAACGGCTCCATAAAACGCTGATTAAGGTGATCGGTGAGTTGCTCGAGTTTGTCGGTATCTAGGTCAGCGCGAAAAAGTTGCTGACTGGCTTGCTCTACGTAGTAGACGCAGTTAGCACCCCAGCACCAAGCGCGTCCGCCATATTCGTGTACGCGACTTCCGACGCTTACCCCGGGGGCTGAGAGTTGGCGTAATTGACCTTCCTCTTGGCATACCAGTTGAGTCTGCTGATTGGTTCTATCAGAGCGCTCCAGCCAACCTAGCACACCTTTTGGCGAATATGCGATCTGTGAAAAATCGCTCTGCTGGGCACAGGCTTGGGCGGCGCTAGTAGGAGAGTTGTTACTGCTTGAAGAAGACACGCGAGTTCTTGTCATTACGGTAGATGAACTCTGGCTCGCTCTGCTGCTCTAATTGCTCGTTGGTACGCCGTGCATCGAGGATCTTCTGATGATCGGGAGACTTTGAACACACCGGATCCGCAGCCGCTGCATCGCCAGTTAGCATGAAGGCCTGGCAGCGACAGCCACCAAAGTCTTTCTCTTTCTCATCACAGCTACGACAGGGCTCTTTCATCCACTCAAAACCACGAAAATGGTTAAAGCCATTGTCGTCGTACCAGATCTCTTTAAGCGATTGTTTGGCGACGTTTGGAAACTCGAGGGGCAGCATGCGAGCAGAATGGCAGGGCAGGGCAGTGCCATCTGGAGTCACTGTCAAAAATACCTCGCCCCAGCCGTTCATGCAGGGTTTAGGGCGCTCTTCATAGTAGTCGGGCGTGACAAAAATCAGCTTGAGTTTGCTGCCCTGTGCGGCGAGCTTTTCGCGCCAGATGTTGGTGCGCTCTTCGGCGTAGCGCAGCTGCTCAATGCTGGGCATCAGCCAATCGCGGTTTTCAAAGCCCCAGCCGTAGTATTGGCAAGTAGCAAGCTCGACGAAATCGGCTTCAAGTTCGATACAGAGCTCAATAATGCGGTCTATCTGGTCAATATTGTGACGATGGGTCACAAAATTTAGCACCATAGGGTAGCCTTGGGCTTTGACCTCGCGCGCCATTTTCAGTTTCTGCTGGAAGGCTTTTTCGCTACCAGAGAGCATGGAGTTAACGCTCTCATCACTCGCTTGAAAGCTGACCTGAATGTGGTCTAAACCCGCTTCGCGGAAGCTAGCGACTTTCCGCTCGTTGAGACCCACCCCAGAGGTAATCAGGTTTGTGTAGTAGCCGAGGTCGCGGGCGGCTTTGATTAGCTGATCTAGATCTTGTCTAACGAGAGGTTCCCCGCCTGAGAATCCAAGCTGTACGGCGCCCAGTTCTCGTCCCTGACGGAAAACCTCTACCCACTGTTCAGTCGTGAGCTCAGCACCTGCGCCGGCAAAATCAAGCGGATTGGAGCAGTAGGGGCACTGCAGCGGACACTTATAGGTCAGTTCGGCGAGCAACCACATCGGCCTGCCGGGAACTTTGGCACCTGTACCAAGCGTGGTGGGAGATCCGTTACAGGGTGATCCAGTTTTGCTCATGTGCATCTACCAAGAAAGCTTCGACATCATCGGCCAGGTCATCCGCTTCAGGGAAGTTCTTCTGCAGTTGGTCGACTATTTGTGCCACCGAGTGTACACCATCGATGCGCGTGAGTATCTCACTTGCAGGACCATTTAGCTGCACCATGCCTTCTGGGTAGAGCAGTACATGCGACTCTTGAGCCGGCTCCCACTGAAGACGAAAGTGCGGATTGAGGGCCGGTATTTTCTGATTCATTTCGTGTGTCATCGGAATAACCCCTTGTGGTACACCCGCTCATTAGTCACGGTATGGAAGGGCGCTCGGTCAAGTTCGTACGCCATAGTCATGGCATCCAACATGCTCCAGAGTACGTCGAGCTTGAACTGCAAAATCTCAAGCATGCGATCTTGCTGTTCGCGCGTTGTGTAGTGATCGAGGGTGATATCCAGCCCGTGACTCACATCTCGACGTGCCTCGCTCAGGCGCTTGCGGAAGTAGCTGTACCCCTCGGGTTTTATCCAAGGGTAGTGCTGCGGCCAGGCATCCAAACGACTCTGATGGATTTTGGGTGCGAACAGCTCGGTCAATGATGAGCTAGCGGCCTCCTGCCAGCTCGCTCGACGGGCAAAGTTAACGTAAGCATCTACGGCGAAACGCACGCCCGGTAGTACATGCTCTTGACTAAGGATCTCATCACGTGTCAAACCAACCGCTTCACCTAGATTAAGCCAAGCCTCTATGCCACCATCATCGCCGCTGACGCCATCATGATCGATGATACGCTGAACCCACTGCCGACGAACCTCGGGGTCCGGGCAGTTCGCCATAATGGCCGCATCTTTGAGTGGGATGCTAATCTGGTAGTAAAAGCGGTTAGCGACCCAGCCCCGGATCTGCTCGGGGGTGCTGCGCCCCTCATACATCGCGCGGTGATAGGGGTGCTCAGTGTGATACAGAGCGCCTTTGGCACGCAGTGCATCTTCAAACTCTTGTCGCGTTAGGGGTAGATTGTTGTTCTTCTTCATAGCCTTTTACCCTGAACGATTAGATTTCAAATGACATGCCGTCATAGGAAACCTCAATTCCATGCTGGGTGAGTTCCGCACGCTCTACTGAGTCCTCATCCAGAATAGGATTAGTATTGTTTATGTGTATCAACACTTTGCGCGGTTTTGAAAATTGGTCCAGTAGCTCAATCATTCCGCCAGGGCCAGATTGAGGCAAATGCCCCATCTCTGTTCCTAAACGTGTTCCCACCCCCCGTTGCTGCATCTCATCATTACGCCAGACCGTGCCATCTACAAGCAGTAGATCGGCATCGGCCATCAACGGGATCAGATGCTCCTGTATCTCGCCAAGGCCAGGCGCATAGAAGAGTGACTTACCCGAAGTTGTGTCTTTCACCATCACGCCTATATTGTCGCCGGGGTTAGGATTGTTACGACGGGGCGAGTAGGGTGGAGCATTGCTCAAAAGTGGAATGGCGGTGAGCTCTAGTGAATCGAAGCCAGGAATCGAAAACTTGAGCGGCTGGTATCCATCAACGGGTATGGTATTGATCTCGTTACCATCCCAGTGCTTTAACATCGATAGTATCGGGAAATTCTCCGACAACTCTTGCTCGACAGCACTTGTGCACCAGATCTTGTGGGGGCATCCCTCTCGGAGCATCAGCAGACCCGTCGTATGGTCGATTTGAGCATCCATGAAAACAATATTGCTGATGCCCGTGTCGCGCAACGCTCGATTCGGTTGCATCGCTGGAAAATCTGCAAGCTGCTGGCGAATATCAGGTGAGGTATTGAACAGTATCCAGTCGCTGCCATTCTCACTGATGGCAATCGAGGATTGGGTTCGCGATTTGGCGTTGATGGTGCCGGCTCTGAAGCCTGCGCACATCACGCAGTTACAGTTCCACTGCGGAAAACCACCACCGGCCGCCGAGCCCAAAACATGGACCTTCATAGTTATTCTCGTTTTTATAATTGGGGTGACGCAGAGTATAAATAATTCGAGTGCCGGAGTCGGCACTCGAGGGGTATTGCTTAACGGTTTGAGAAGTACATTGTTACTTCGAAGCCGATACGCAGATCTTTGTATTCAGGTTTAGTCCACATAACTTATCCTCTTTTTTGTTGTATTTGCAAATACACTCTTAATATAAGCGCAATCTGCAGTTTTAAATATGGTACTTTCGACCCAAAAAACAGTGTCCTTTGGGTCGAAAGCTAGAGCTTATTTAGGCAGTTTGAACGTCCAAACGGTGCCACCCTGGTTGAGGTGCTTAACGCGTTTAGCGACTTCACCACCCCACAGAGGTACCGCACCACCCCAGCCAGATACGACTGTCAGGTACTGTTCACCATCCTCTTCCCAAGTGATTGGGGAGCCAACGATGCCTGAACCGGTGTTGAAGCTGTATTTCTCTTCACCTGTCTTCGCGTCGAAGCCTTTGAGGTAGCCCTCTGGAGTACCTGTGAATACCAGGTTACCGGCAGTGGTTAGTACACCGCCCCACAGAGGTGCGTAGTTTTTGTAGCTCCATACGACTTCGCCTGTTTTAGGATCCATCGCGCGCAGCACACCGATGTACTCGTCGCTCAGAGGCTTGATGGTGAAACCTGCACCGAGGTAAGCCGCACCTTTCTTGTATGCGGTTGGCTCATTCCAGATATCCATCTCCCACTCGTTCGATGGGACGTAGAAGAGTTCAGTATCTTTACTGTACGCCGCTGGCATCCAGTTCTTACCGCCGAGGAAAGATGGTGCCGCTACGATTGTCTGACCTTTCTTGCCGTCAGCTGAGTCAGCCGGGTTACCTGGACGGTTAGAGTCGTCGTAGATTGGACGGCCAGTCTTTGGATCCAGACCCTTAGCCCAAGTGATCTTATCGACAAATGGGAAGCCGCGGATAAAGTCGCCGTTTTCACGGTTCAGGACGTACATGAAACCGTTACGGTCAGCAGTAGCCGCTGCTTTGATAGTTTTGCCGCCTTCGTTCAGGTCGAACGAGATCAGCTCGTTTACACCGTCGTAATCCCAGCCATCGTGTGGAGTTGTCTGGAAGTGCCAAGAGATCTTACCAGTGTCTGGATCGATCGCTACGCGTGAAGACGAGAAGAGGTTATCGCCTGGGCGTAGGTGAGAGTTCCAAGGAGCAGGGTTACCTGTACCGAAGAACAGCAGGTTGGTTTCAGCGTCGTATGTACCGCCGAGCCAAGTTGCTGCACCGCCCGATTTCCACATGTCGCCTGGCCATGTGCGGCCCGCTTCGCCACCGGAGATACCGTTCTCCATCTTCTTGCCATCTTTCCAGATGTAGCCCATGTGGCCTTCAACGGTTGGGCGTGTCCAAACCAGATCGCCGGTCATCGCATCGTAAGCTTCTACCTTACCTACGATACCGAATTCACCACCTGATACACCGGTGATTACTTTACCGTTAACGATCAGTGGCGCAGCTGTGATTGAGTAGCCCGCTTGGTAATCTTCAACAGTCTTCTTCCACTTAACCTTACCGGTCTTCTGGTCTAGCGCTACGAGTTTAGCGTCGAGTGTGCCGAAGATAACCAGATCGCCATACAGAGCAACACCACGGTTGATTACGTCACAGCAAGGCATGATGCCGTCAGGTAGGCGTGCGTTGTACTCCCACAGCTCTTCACCGGTTTTTGTATCGACCGCGAATACGCGTGAGTAAGAGGCAGTAACGTACATTACGCCATCTTTCACCATTGGCTGCGACTCTTGGCCGCGCTGTTTCTCACCACCAAAAGAGAAAGCCCAAACAGGGCGCATATCTTTAACGGTTTCGGTATTGATCATGTCCAATGGGCTGTAACGCTGGCCCTGGTGGCCCATACCGTTAGTAACAACGTCATTCGTTGTCATCGCATCGTTCATGATGTCCTGGTCAGTAACAGCTGCTTGAGCGCTACCCGCTGTCAGCATGGCTGCGGTCAGTGCACTGATCGCAAAGGTCTTCGCGTGGCCAAATTTAGTCATCGCTGGCTCCTTAGAATTATTTTGA